>NZ_BSTC01000009.1 GCF_030269305.1 Kineosporia sp. NBRC 101731 | reverse complement strand
TGGAAGAGCCGGCTGGGCCAACACCACGTCGAAGAACCACCACCCATGCCCGGCATCCCCGACCGCGCCACCCGCGACCGGATCCGCGAACAGGAATGGCAAAGCGAACTGCGACGGGTCGACCCGAAAAGCCACACCGCACCCGCCGAGCCCGAGGCGCACTTCGGGGAGCCGCCCTTCTGAGACTGCGACGTAGGCATCGACGTGTACGGGCACCCTCTCCTGCGAACGGACCGGGAAGCCAGTGATGCCGGTTGTCCGGTTCTCTTCGCCGAGCACATCGATCCGGATACGGAAGCACGACGGGCCGCCGAGCCGCCGGTGTCGTGTCGCTGGTGTCGTGTCGCTGGCCGGAGCCCAGGTGATCCAGCAATGCCTGCGCGCCGGTCACTCACCTGCAGTACGGGGTGATGCGCCGGCCGTCACGGACGCCCATCGAGAAAGAGCTCTGATGCCTGCCGAAGGATCGATCGGCGGTGCTCGTTGCCAAAGCTGCACGCCGCATTCCAAAGGGCTTGCGTAGCAGCAAATAACGGGTCCGGCGCGGCGGCCTTCTCAATCACCGAGAGCGTGTAGTGGGGGCGTGACCAGTTGGGCTCCTCGTCGACCTCGACGGTGTCTTTCGAGAGTTCGTTCTCCGGAGTCACCGGGTTCTCCGGAAAATACAGTCGCTTCTTGACCTCGTCTCCCCAGCCAAAGCTGACCGACCCGAACGTCTCCTCGTCACCGGATCTCAACAACGCGAACTCGCCGCCCTGCCCGTCGAACGGTGGCGGGAGCGGCTCTCCCCGGTCAAGATGACTCAGGGCGAGAGCAACCTCGGGAAATCTCTGGGTCAGACCGGCCGCGGTGCAGGCACGACGCGCAGCCCAGCGCGCTATCGACCGCTGGACCTCCGGCTCCGCCTCAGCCAGACGTTCAGCCAACGCACGGTCGAACATGCCCAATTCGTGAGCGGAAACCTCGAGCAACCGAGGGTGTGGCGGTTCGTCGCCCCAGATGTGGCGGGCACCGAAATCGCCGTCGTAAGGATCGTGACGAGGATCCGGCCCAGCCTGATCCCGGCCGGTCCGCACCAGTACATCCACAGCCTCGTCCAGGAAAGCAGCCTCTCGCTCCGCTCCCAACGCCGACGCCCCGTTGGTCAGCGCGTTCAGCGCCGCGAGCAACGGTTCCTCGTGATCTGCGTCGGCGAGGGCCAAGAGCGCCCAGGTCTGCCGGTCAACCTGCTTCCGTATCTCCCGGCCCTGCATGATGGTGACCAACTGTGATCCGAGCGCCTCTTGGCGGGCCTCATCTATGGCGGAACGCTGACCGAACCACGGCGGAAGAATCTCGTCGCGGGCCTGGAACCGCAATGCTTGGGCCACCCAGTCCACCTGATCGAACTCTGTCTCCGCACAACTCAGGCGTGCGGCCCAGTACGCCAGGGCCCGCTGAGACCCGGGAGAGGCGACCGCCAGGTCTTCAGCCAGGTCACGCCGCCGTCTGACCAGCCAGCGGGCCTGATGCACGTCGATCAGCCGTTCACTGGGCGGGTTGTCACCCCACCACGCCTGGATGTGGCGCTGCCGGGACTTGAGGTGATGCCGCGCATCGTGCCAGTACGCGGCGATGCTGCTGCCCTGGCGCACGATCTCCTCAGGTGCCGGCTCCGCCGGCCAGAAGGTCAGCTCGTAGTGATCGACCAGTGGCTCATGACTCATGACGACGTCGGCGTCGCGCCCGGCGTCCATCCCCCTGGCGCAGTAGCGAACCCGGTGCGGAACCGGCGGTAACTCGAACTCGCACAGCGGATCTCCGCCCCACTGGACCACCACGCTGGGACCGTCGGAGATGAACGACGCCTCCACCACCTCTTCCCACTCGTCAGCCAGGGCCGGAGCCTCGTCCGCAATCACCAGCCGGAAGCCGACCTCGCCGGTGTGCACCCCGGTCGTCAGGTAAAGAGCACCGGCCTCCCCCGCACCCAGCAACCCGTTGATCTGCCCGGCAAACGCGCCTTCATGGTCGACGATGTCGTCCGGATCGATCGGTTCCACGTAGGCCTGCGAATACGCCACATCCATACGCCCGTCGAAAACCACCTGCACGATGCGTTCCTCCTTGTCCGGCACCCGATGGCGGTGATGCTTCCAGGGGGTACCGACAGAATCGGCTGCGCCGCCGTTGCAGGACTCGAGCCCAGCGATCCTTACGTGTTCCTCAATACCTAGCTGAACGCACTGTTCGCCGCGTCGAATCCAGAAGAAGACTTGAGGAGCACCTGATCCGGAGCCCGGAAAATCGCAAACCGCTGTGGCCGTCCGGCGTCACGCCTCAGGGGCATGGTCTCATGCCTTGATCGGCCTGGCCGACCCGCTGCCAACCGTTCCATACCGGTCGGCATGAGTGACGAAGGTACACTGGTGGGCATCACCGAACGTGGCATCCGCTGTTCATGAACAGCGGACCCGACGATCCGGGCGGAGCAGCTCGAGGAGCGAGAGTCCGCCCTGGTCAGGGGCCAGTTTGCGCCTTCCGACAGTTGCCCCTCGCAGGTGCAGCCCTGAAATTGTCTCATTGAGGCGCTGGCCTGCGCCGATGCCGTTTGATTACAAATCTCGTCGGTGTATCCGGACTCCGATATGGCGGGCCCTGAATCAGGGTTGTCTGACCCGGCAAGCTGACTCGATGGCGCGCTCAGCCTGGTCGAGAAGCGATTGGATTTTCTCTATGTCTCGAGAAACATAGGTGCCGTAGTCCGTCCTCTTCCGCCTGTGGTCGACCACAGCGGAAATGATTCATTTGTAAGCCTCTTCCCTCTCGTAGCCACCTGCTCGAGACAGGCATGAGCGGCCTGCATACCCGCCTATTTAATCTTCGCCCGCACATTCATTGCATGGACCTGCAATTCCCCGGGCAGCAGGAGGATTCTGCCAGCCAGCGCGTGGTATCCAACGGCAACGCTGCTCGGTAGGCGAGCCCGCGCTCCAGCTCCGACAGCAGCTCCACCTCCCTACAGACCGCTTCAGCGATCTGTACCCGAAGCACACCGGTATCAGTTGCTTGCCGAACCGCTACTGCTGCCCGTTCGAACAGCGCACTGAATTCCTCGGACTCGGGAAGATTTCATCGTACGGACGGTTGCCACATCGCCTATACCGCGTGGTCCAGCGCGTGGGACTTGCTCGAGACTCGTGGTCCTCTCATTCGCCCTGCTCAAGCAACGGAAAAACTGCCAGAAGACATTACCGCCGTCCAGGACTGGCAAAGCTCGAGATCCCACGTGCCGCTCGAGGGCTGGGAACCCTCGCCTTGCTCGTGTTCGTCTTCCGTCCAGACCGGGGTTTGGCCGGCGCCAGTCCCCGCGGTAGCGGCTTGCTGTAGACCACTCCGAGATCGCGGTTGGCGCGGGTCAGGCTGGTGTACAGCTGCCCGTTGCGCCCGCGCTTCTTGGTAAAATCCGCAGGCTCGACCACCACCACAACATCGAATTCCAAGCCGCGGGCCATCGCTGGGGTGAGCACACTGACTCGGTTGGATCCCAGGCTCCAGGGCCCGGCGGCCTCCCTCTGCCCCCAACCTCGTGCGTCCCGAAAGGCGGCGTTCACGGAGCTGACGTCCACCCCGATGACGGCGGCGCTTCCCTCTGGATGACGCTTCAACAGCTCAAGGACCAGGGCCACGGCGCCTGTCCCCAACTCGGCCTCGGCAACCTCGATGACGCTCGGCGCCAGTCCCTCCACCTGCAACGAGTGCACGTTGCGTTCCTTCACCGGAAGCAGCTTGCTGGCGTAGGCCAGGATCGCTTCGGTGGAGCGGTATCCGCGACCGAGGTAGGCGGGCTCGAAACCCTCCAGAGAATGGGCGGAGAACACCTCCTGCACCAGGCTCTGCCAGCTTCGGTGGCTGAGGTCGCTGTGCCGTTGTTGCATATCGCCCACGAGCGTCCATCCGTTGCCCGCGTTGAGCTCTCGGATGATGACCCACTCCAGCGGCGTCACGTCCTGGACCTCGTCCACGATGATGTGCGCGTAGCCCTTCGCGTCCTTGAGAGCTGCCAGCTCCAGGCCGATGACGGCCAAAAGCGGAAGGAGCCGGCGCTTACCAGTGGCCTCGGCATAAGTAGGCAGCAGACGGGCCCAGACCTTCAGATCGAAGCGGTTTGTCACGGGCGTGTCACCGATCAGATTGTCCTTGATCATGTTCCACACCTGAACCCGCGCCTGTTTCATGTCCGCAGCGAGCACCCCCGCGGCCCGGGCCCGGCGTACGACGTCACGCACCCGCCCGCCGGTCTCGGTACTGATGTCGTCGAAGTCAGGTTCACGCTCGGAGAAGGGCAGGACGGCCGGCAGACCGGCGATGCGTGCGAGGATTGCGTCCAGGCTGGTGGTGGTGACACGGTCCTGGACGTCGAGCTCGCTCACGAGATACTTCACGTGATGCACGTAATGCTCGGTCGGCCCGATCAACAGCACCTTGTCGAGCTGCTGATTTTCTCGGGCGGGATGCACCAGGTACGCGGCACGGTGCGCCGCGACGATGGTTTTGCCGGTGCCAGGGTGGCCCTGGACTGCCAGAGGTACGTGCGGCTTGTGCACGACGAGCTCGTACTGATCCGGTTGCAGCGTAGCCAGGACAGAGCTCAGCTTTTCTGTTCGTGGGGCGCTCAAGGCGGCGCGTACAGCGCTACCGGCCCGCATGGCGCTGACATCCTGGCTGGCGTCAATGATGGCCGCCCTACACCGTCCGCGGCGAGGGGCTGGAAGGAACGACAATGGTGATGGCTGTTCAACAGGCTCAGGCGACGACGGTTCGAGCTGCTCGACCACCGGTGTCGGTACAGTCAGAACGGGACGGCTGCCAGGGACAGACGGTGATGGCACCATAGGCGCCTTCAGTGCTTCGGGCGCCGACCGGCTGAAAGCCTCGGCGTCCTGCTCCACCAGCCAGTCGTCCGTGACCCCGACGATGTGTGGGCCCTCGGACTCCAACGAACGTCGGACCCGAACTGTCTCCGGATTCGCCTTTCCGAAGAACACCGCCGATCCGTCAGCCGCCCAGCTGAAAACGGTAGGGCTACCTTCTTCGAAACGGTAGTGCGTGCCGATGTAGTAGTCGCGGCCCTCGACCACGGGGTCGTACTCGGCCAGCTCGACCCTTCCGATAAGACTCATGCTGCCGTTGTGTAGCTTGCCCGGCAGAACAGGGCTGCTACCGGCCTTGCGATTCAGCCAGTCCAGGAATGACTCATTAACCATCTTTTCGTAAGCAAGGATCTCGTGGTGTGTCCGGTTGGTGGTCACGACCGGCCTCCGGCAAATTCGTCGCGGGCCGCGGCCTGCGGTCCCAAAGGCAGCGCCAAGTCCGGGTAGTACCCGTAGGACCCAGCGTTCGTGTACGTCAGCTCGTCCATCACGTCCCATCCGCGTTCGTTCGCCGCGGTAGGGACCACCCACCTTGGCTGCCTCGGTTTCATCACAGCAGTCGAAAGCTTCTGGGCCCGTCGGCATGGTCGAGGAACGATGAACTCTCTTCAGACGCTGAGCACCTGTCGCACCGGACGCATCAAATTCTGGCAGCGCAGCGTGTCCCGGTGGAGGGGCTCGATCCGCCGATCGGACGTCACTCTCGACTCGGCTACCGAAGTGACTCCAGAGTGTGTTCATTGCCGATCCGGCTGGGCGCGGTGGGCCGCTGCGCCGTCAGGGCGCAGACCGCAGAGGACCGACTCCGACGAGTCTGCAGACGAGTTCCCGCGCGGCGGGAAGACTACCGACGGCAGATGCCTACGACTTCACCGGATGGGCGTGGATCTCGGCCGACCGCCATGACCGCTGAGCGGTCGGTCCGGTCACTTTCCCTTCGAATGCTGTCGTGCCTGTGACCCCGGCCGATCTCATGACGGCCTCTGCCAGGGAAGTCGTCCCCGCCACTGGGTCACCTCAAGTTCGGCAAGACCCTTGAGCGATCCGTCCCGGAAACTGACGCGGTGCGTTCGCGCTAACAGGTCGATGCCGTGGACAACGATGAGGTGGTATCTCTCGGCATGGGTGTCCGAAAACAGCCGTTCCCCTTCCGTCAGGAAGAAGACGGGATCGACGCGCTGAGTGCCCTTGACCTCGACGAACCGGGTCGGGTTCAGCGGATTGCCCACACAGATGTCGTAACCCGGATTGTTGTGCGGCATCTCGAGGATGGATTGACCGGGGAACTGGGTGATCAATTCCCGCTTGGCGACGTCGACCGAGTAGCGCTCGATCTCGTCACGTGTTTCGGCGGTGACATAGTTAACCGATATCCGTCCGGAAGCGATCTGGTCCTCGGGCGCTAGGGCTTCGGCCGCCACCAGGATCTCGTCGAACGTGGCCTCGCTCACGATGCGCACGCCGTTGCGGAAATAGCCGCCTTGTTCTGCTGCCCGCGATTCACGGTAGGAGCCGTCCGTCTTCTTGAAGTACAGATGCTCCGCAAACGGCCGATAATCCAGGATCTCGCACTCCAGCAATTGTGGGTCCGAGGACGAGGTCTGCACTCGGCCGATCAGCCCTGAACCGAAATACGCCTGCGGAGCGTTGCTCCCCGTGAGCCGACGCCTGCCCATGTAGTAGATGAAGCGCTCCCCGGGTTGGATGACGCTGCGGTAGCGCGGCGGGTACTCGTACGAGATCCCGGTTCTGTCCCCGTACGCATGACCGGAGAGGCTGACTTCGTTCTGGGCGAGGATCAGAGGCACAGCCGTCACTCGCTCTCGAGGATCGAGGCGTCGGGATTCCTGCGCACGTGCTGGATGGTCTCCTCGACCAGTAGGGAACACATCTCCTTCATCCCGGCGTCGTCCAAGGAACGTACGTCGAGGAAGGCGAGCCATCGCCGGACACGTCGCGTCGCGTCGCGGATGAGCAGACGGCGAGGCACGCCGCTTCCGTCCGCAGCCACCACGGCGCGCGCCACCTCCCGAGTCAGACGTGGGTCCCCGCCGATGGACCGGCGTTCGAGCAACTGGTTGAGGTCGCTCTCGGTCAAGGCGCCGAGGAGGGCGCGATCCTCGGCGAAGACCGTCGCGTGCCACCAGAGTCGGGACCAGGTGTGGCGGGTCAGATCACTGGCGATCCAACGTTCGTCATAACCGGTGCCGAACCTCCAACGGGTGATGTGCGGCAACGGAACCAGAGCCATGAACGACCAGATGGCCCGGTTGCCGGCGTCGGCCCAACTGATGTTCATCTGCTGCCCGAGGACGAAGGCTGCGTCCCGGTCGAACTGGATCCGGGCATCAGCTTTCGCCGGTTGCGGAAATCCGTGTTTGGCGGCGACTTCCGTGATCTCGTCAATGAGCTTTTGCACCACCTGATCGGACACCCGGGACCCCACCGGGCTGTAGACCTGCTGGGGATCTCGACTGGCGGAGTAAAGATCGCCCGTCTCGGCAGCGATCTCCGCGAAACGCGCCTCGGCCACGGAGACGGGTAGCTGCGGCCAGTTGACGGTCATGTGAACTGCCTACCCTGCCCTGAACGACGAACGGCCTGAGCGATGCGGGAGCGGAATCTCGACATGCCGGCAGAGTCGGGGTAAACGTCCTTGACCAGGTCGGAGTTGATCAGCAGGCGCGAGAGCACTTCCCCCACCGAGTCCGACGGCCACGTCCGGTCCAGCAGGTCGTCACGTTCTCGGACGGCGAGCTCGAGCATCAGGGCTGCGATGCCGGCCTGTAACTCGTCGCACAAGGCTTTCTGACGCTTGTCCTTCGGGTTGCGGACCGCGGTGGACAACTCCTTGTCCCGGCTGTTGAGCAGGAGTTGGAACGTTCCGTAGAACGGGGCGTCGAGGTCAGTCGTCGTCTCCAGGTGCCAACTGGCCTCCGGCGGCAACGGCGTTCCGCTGAAGTCAACTTCGTGGACCGGGAACATCGAGGGGGTACCGTCCAGAGAGACCTGCCTCTGGTCCTGGGCCAGAACAGATCCGGGAATCCGCGCGACTCCCAGCTGGCTGGTCTGCGGTGGGTGAGCCAGCGTCAGGGTGGTCCGCAGGGTCAGCACCCCGGCGATCCGTTTGCCGTCCATCTTGAAGTGCAGATACGCATGTCCGTCGGCGTTCAGCAGGACCGGCGAACAGGCATCGGTCATGTCCGTGGTTGAACTGGTCCACGAAGCGGTCACCCGGACGTGGGAAGGGGCCAGAGCGGTCTCCTTCACGAACGCCAGCACGTCGACCTTGACCGAGCGTCGCACGAACAGGTCCGTGCCTGGGTCCCATCCCTCCAGCTCAGCAGGCAGCGGAACCCATGACTCGTCCTCCCCGAGTTCCCACGAACCCCAGGAGACGGTGTCGCGGGTCGGCACGAGGTACGGGAGAACTTCACCCGGCATGGTCGCGGACCTCCTGAACCCGGAAACGCACGACCGCGTCGGGAACATGAGACGCGTACAGCCACCACTCCGAGTCAGCCCCCGCCGACAGGTAGATGCGGGGACCTGCGATAGCGGGTCCACCGGCCACCGGTTGCCATTGATTGATCTCCGGCACCGTTGCCCCGAGGGGGGTGTCGTTCTCTGCCGCACCGCCGTCCAGGACAACCTTGACCTCTGCGGCGAGGATCCGCGCCTTGACCGACTCCGGGACGAAGACCTTCGCTACCAGGAAAGGGGCACCGTTGTGCACCTGAAGCTTCGGCTCGCCTACCAGGCGCGGAGCCGAACTCCTCCGCCCACGTGCGGGAGGCTTCCGGCCGGGACCTGCACGTCCTGACGCCGATCCCCCGTCACCGCCTCCGGAGGTCCTGTCGTCTTCGTCGTCATCGTGATCGTCTTCTGAGGAACCCCCGTTCAGACCGACCGACGGGATGAGCGAGGCCAGGCGCATCGAGAAGTTGCCCAACCCGCTCGAGTCGCTGTCCCCGGTGCTTACCGCGGGACCCAACTCGTCGTCGATCCATTTGAGGATGCGCGAGTTCAGCTTCCCGACGACACCGCGCGGGGCGCCGCTCAGCCCGGTCGCGATCCAGGCGTCGTGCGTCGGAGGCTCGGAGTCCGCGAACGCCTGGTCCGCGTCGGTAGAGGCTTTGAAGACCGCGGCGTAGGCGAAGGCGTTGTCAGGATCGGCCGGACCCTCGAAGTAGTCCACGACCAGCTCGGGCGCGCGCATCCGCGCCACGTGACGGACCGGTCCGGAGAACGGCATCGCCTCGGTGATCATCGCCCGCGAGGGTTTGTCCGCATCGTTCAGGAAGCGCGTGAGGTGGAAAGCCCCCGCATTCTTCGGGGGCACGGTGCGGGTGTACTGCTTTCCTCGCCCGCCGCGTACCTCCTTCAGGGCCGCGACGAAAGGCTTGAACTCCGGCAGTCGCGCCGGAGAGGGAACTGCTGTCAGCTTCTCCCCCGTGCCGACGAAGAAGCGCATGACATCACCGTTGTCGTCCGGGATGAACTTGGGCCACAGATGCCACAGGATCGAGGACATCAAGAAGGTGGCGGCCTCGGACGTTGTCCGGGAGCGGGTGCCCTGGTCCTGACCAACCGTCCCGAGGTCGGCCCCGATCACCACGATGTCAGTCCCGGTCTCGTCCGCGGCGAAGTCCGGCAACCCCAGGCGACGAGCCAGCTCGGATCCGTCGGGACCCAGAAGCGGATCGGGGACGTTGTCCTCCGCCACAGATCCCCACCAGTGGCGCCCTGTGTATCGGCGTTCCTGCTGGTACCAGCTGTGCCCCAGAGCAGCTCCCATCAGGCGCCGACGTTCCTCGCCCTCGCCGCCGGCCGTGTGGGTGCTGACCAGGACGGTGCCCGCCTTGCTGAGGCGATAGAAGATCCCCTTGCCGAAACCGTAGGTCCCGCCGCCGAACTTGTGATCGCTCGGTTCACCCACGTTGCGTAGGAACTGCACGAAGTCGGCGTGCTCGTTCTCCTTGGCCCTCTCGCCCGCCCGCAAAGGCCCGCCCAGACCACCGGTGTTGCGGTCGGAGACGGTGAGCACGATGCTTTCTGGACCGAGGTGCTCGGCCAAGGTCATGCCGGACTCCTCGGGAGGAGCCGGTAGGAATGAGTCCTGCCACGCCTGGGAGTACTCACCCAGCGGACGAATGCTGATCCGGAAGTCCACCACCCCCGGACGCCTTGCGTCCCAACTATTCTGCGCAGCCTCGCGCACCAGGATCGTCAGCGGGTCCAACAACGGGCGGCCGAGTTGTTTGGCGATGCCTTCGGCCGCGGCGGAACCTTCGGGCGCGAAGGGCTGCGACCACCACCGACCGGCGTGCTGACCGCTCACGGCAGCACCCGCTCGACCAGTTGGGGCAACGAGATGCCCGAGGCATGAGCCATCAACTCACCCAGGTCGACGCGGTAGCTCAGCTCGGACAGACCGTTCGGGAGTCGTCCCTCGAGAAGGTCGCGCGCCACAAGACGGGGCACGGCATCGGTGACCTCCACGTGAACCACAGAGGAGATCGAGAAAAAGTCCGCCGCGGGTTGCACCTGGTCCTCGGACCAACCGGAGGCCACGAGCCGACGGCGGAACTCACCGCGTCCGGAGACGCGCTCACGCAACTGCTGGATCAGCTCTTCCAGCGACGTTCCCTCGGGGTCAGGAACGACGGTGACGACGACGAGATCCAGCGGACGGTCCTCGTGCGTGTCCAGTTGTTCCAGACCGTGCACCGTGAAGCCATCTCTCTCGAGACCCAAGCCCTTGACCTCCAGGCAGCGGACGGGCATCTCGAAGTCGTGCGGCTTGCGCAGAGGGCCGGTCCAGCAGTCGATCGACAAGGACGGGGCGCGGTCCAGCAGCGCTGATAGGACACTCAGCTCTGCGAACAGACCGATCTTGGCCTGGAGTGAGAGCCCTCGCACCAGGCGGGAACGGAAGAGGCGGCGCCAACGGGCCACTGTGCGCAGTGTCTCGGCCCCCGGATGCTCGGCTTCCTCCACTGCGTCCAGGACGTCCTTGACCACCTCGTCGAATTCTTTGTGTAGTTCGGCATCGGCACAGGACAGATCGACGTAAGTGTGGAAATCGCCGCCGAACTGCAGATCTTGGACCCTCAGTTGCAGGACCGAGGGCCGGTTGTCGGAGACCAGCCCTTCTCCCGCAGCCGGGACGAGCAGGTGCCGAACACCCTCGCGATCCACGGCGACGCGCACCGTCGACTCACCGAGCTGCAGATCCAGCGAGAAGGAGGCGTACTGACTGTTGCTGGGCGGGGAAAGGACGGCCCAGGCACGCTCAAGGGCGCTCATCCGGCTTCCTCCGTATCCATGTCCATCGCGGCGTCCACGTCGTCGCTCTCGACATCAGTCAGGTCGACGGCAACGTGGGTAGCCTGAACCTTCTTCTTGGCCGTGCGGTCACCCGGAAAGACGATCCCCAGCCCGATCACCGTGTCCAGGGCGTCCAGAGGCGCGCGCGTCGGACGTCCGCCCGGCTTCTTAGGTTTCTCGTCCTTGCTCGGCGCACTCACCTTGTCGATGGCGTACAGCACGAGGAGACCCCGGTCGCGGTGGACGGGGTCGGCGTTACGCGCTTCGACCAGTTTGTCCTCGCTCATCGCGCGCGCTTCGCCGGTCGACTTGCCCAGGTCAAGGACGCGGTCCTGCTTGCTCATCAAGGTCTTGATGTCGGCACGCTCGGGATCGTCGTCGTTGAGCCGGGCACGTTGGACCGGGCTGACCTGCAGACCGCCGATCGGCACCAGTTCCTTCGCATCGCCGTCGACCAGGGCGACGGACCACTTCTCCAGCGAAGGCTGCGCATCGATCAGTCTGGCGTTGATATATCGAAGGAGCATCTTGTGATCGAGGTCCGGGGAGTCCCCGTGCACCTGGTAGCTGTTCAGGAACGCCTTGATCAGGGAGACCGGGACGTCGCGCAGCAGTGTCGCCGTGGCCAGCTTCTCCGGCTCGGAGGCGACCATGGCCTCGTTGACGAGGGTGTCTGCCGCGTTCCGGTTAGCCTCCAACCAGTGGGCGTCGTCGGTACGGAAGTAGCGGGTCTGCAGACGTCGTCCTTCAAAGGACACGAAAGCTGGCTGCGCAGCTCCCATTTTCGCGGTGATGAGTAGGGACGGATGCGTTCTGATCCGGACCGCGACCTCCTGCGGGGTCAGGTTCTCGCGCTGGTACCGGTCGATGTCGTCACGCATCTCGTGCTCGACCAGGGCCAGATGGCGGAAGGACGAAGCCAGTTCCGGCGTCGTCCAGATCCGTGGCAGATCCTCGTAACCGGTCCGGTACCCGAACCAACGCCCCATCTGCAGCAGGGTGTCGTAGGCCCGAGCGGCCCGGATGAAGAAGCTGACGACGAGCCCTTCAAGCGTGAGTCCTCGCGAAAGGGTGTTCCCACCGACGGCGATCGCCACGACCGAGGGGTCAGAGTAGTCGAGACGGTCTGCGCTTCGGAAGTTGTCCAGGATCACTCGGGTGGCCGAGAGTACCTCGAGAAGGTGCTTCAGGACCTCCTCGAACGAGTTCTGGACCCGACCGAAGTCCTCGGTCGGGACACGAGCGGACTCCTTCTCCCACAGCACACGCCAACGATCCAACGCAGCGGGGTCTTGATCCTGCAGGTTCCGGACCGCCCTGTCGCGCATGCTTTCCAAGGAAGGTCGGTAGGACTCGTGCACCGCGATCTTGAGCGAGGTGTGAATGAGCATGGTGCTGTGACCGAGGTCCTTGCGGGCCCGACGCGCCGCCGTGGCCAGCCAGAACCAGTGGACCGCGTCCTTGAGCTCGGTCGTCATCGTCGGCACGAAGTCCTCGGCGGACTCTCGCCCACCCGGCCTCAGTAGAGGTACGTCGGTCTCAGGGACGTGGCGGACCATGTCGTAGCCGTCCGGCGGCGCCCCGTCCGGGCCGGAGACCTCCTCCTCGTCCACGTCGAAGGTGTCCCGTCCGAAGATCTTCTCCGGGCCGAAGTACCCCACCGGCCGAGGAAGGTTGAGGATGAACGACCTCGGGTAGAGATCCTGGTCGTCCGACGGGTCGATAAAGACGTTCGCGAAAGGAGTTGCCGTGTAGCCGATGTAGGTCGACCGGGGCATCAGTTCCAGCAGCCGACGGATGAGCGGGTTGATCCGTCCGGTCGCGACCGAGGCCTGGTCCGCCTCGTCGTCGATCACCAGCACGGGCGCGGTCTCCAGGGCCTTCCGGGCGTTGGTCTTCTCGAGCCACTGGATAAGCTTCTTCAGGACCGCGACGTTCTTCTTGACGACCGCGAGGACAACTTTGTTCTTGCCCAGCATGGCCGGGAAGCTGGAGGTGGGCTTGACGAAGTCGCTCGTGTCCGAGGTCATGGTGACCCAGTTGTCGTCGTTCAGTTCGACGAGATACTCGTTCAGGCGCAGCTGAGTCTGTTGCCGCAGACCGTTGTGGATACCGGAAAGGACAATGACCATTCGGTACTCGACGTCAGCCAGCTTCGCGACGACGGCGGTGAAGTTCGTGGTCTTGCCGCTCTGGACGTACCCGACCACCAGGCCCCTGGTCTTCCAGGCGTTGGAGACCGGGTTGGGGGTGTGCGCGACCACGGTGCTGGAGGAGGAGTCGACCGAGTTGATGCGCTCTTCGTCCCAGCCTTCATCCTTGAACTTGCTCGCGAGGGCCGGCCAGAAGAACTGGTCGTCGTGGGGTCCGGCATACCAGGGCTCGCGGTTGACCGCGATGATCTTCACCCCGCCGTTCTCGACCTTCTCCAGATCGGCCTTCCACTGCGCCTCGAAGGCTTGAAGGATCTCGGGAGCGAATGCGGAGGAGAATCGACCCATGGCCTTCTCTACACCGAAGCGTCGAGCGTGGTCCGCGAAAACCGGGTACATGCCGTCCAAGGGAACCCTCCAAGGCCTTATTAAGGTCCGTCTAACCTAGCCTCAAGGTGACGTCAGGGAGCTGGAAGTGATCGACTCGACACCGAACAATGACGTCGGATCTGGAATCGAAGACGTGCCTGAACCGCCGGTCCCTAGTTCAGCCGGAGTCTCCGCCCGTATGCGACGACAGGTCCGCAAGGACACCAACCCCGAACTTGAACTGCGGCAATTGCTGCATGCGGCCGGACTGCGTTACCGAGTCGGGCTGAAGGTCCCCGGCCTGGGAAGGCGCACGATCGACATCGCGTTCACTTCGGTGAAGGTGGCGATCTTCGTCGACGGGTGTTTCTGGCACGGCTGCCCCGAGCATGGGACGTGGCCAGCGGCGAACGGCGAGTGGTGGCGATCCAAGATCCTCAAGAACCGTGCTCGGGACCTGGAGACGACACAGCATCTGCAAGAACAAGGGTGGTGCGTGCGCCGGGTGTGGGAGCACGAGCTGCCGAACGAGGCAGCGGTGGAGGTCGGAGAACTGGTCTTGCAGCGCCGATCGGGACCCGGCGGGGCGTAAGGTGCGAATTGTCGTACGGGGTGGCTGACCTTGCTCCCACGGCTCGGTAGCATTCGGTCTTATGACGTCTACCTCTGCATCCGGTGCAGCACCTGACCGGAACAGCATGGTGGACCTTTTCGCCGGCCCAGGCGGACTGGATGTTGCCGCGGCCTGGCTGGGCATCGACTCGATCGGCGTCGAATGGGACCCCAGCGCCCGCAACACCCGAGACGAAGCCATCCTGGAGTCGTCGGAGATCGGCGACGTCGAGGCGAACGACCCGCTAGGGGTGGACTTCGGCGAGCGTCAGATCCTCGTCGGCGGGCCCCCGTGCCAGACATTCACCGTGGCCGGTGCCGGTGCCGGACGGCGGGTGCTGCACGACGTCTGCACCGCCATCAAGGCGATGGGGGCCCTGGAGAGCGTGGAAAAGGTCCGCAAAGATCTGGACGAACGGACCCGGTTGGTCCTTCAGCCGCTCCACTGGATCATGACCAGGGCCACCACCGAGGGTTCCACGCCGTACAAGGCCATCGTCCTGGAGCAGGTCCCGGCCGTTCTTCCGGTCTGGGCGGCCATGGCCGAGGTGCTGCGCGATCTTAGCTACAACGTAGATGTCGGGGTGCTTCACACCGAGGAGTACGGCGTCCCGCAGACCAGGCGCCGCGCCATTCTGATCGCCAACCTCGAGCACGAGGTGGAACTCCCCGCGCCGACGCACCACCGTTTCCGCAAGGGCGAGGCACGACCGACCGAGAGCGAGGGCCTCAAGCCCTGGGTCACCATGGGGGAAGCGCTGGGTCGCAAGTCCGAGTTCACGGTCATCTCCAACTACGGCACCGGAGGAGATCCGGCAGCCCGGGGGAAGCGGGACTCCGGGATGCCTGCCTTCACCGTCACCGGGAAGGTCAGCCGGAACCGTCTGATCGGCAAGGGCATTCGGCGCGACGTGAACGACCGGTTCACCATTTCCGAGATGGGTCGGCTGCAGACCTTCCCGCACGACTACCCCTGGCAGCCGACGAACATCGCCCAGCAGATCGGCAACGCCATCCCGCCTCGCCTGGCGGCTCATGTCCTCGCTGCCGCGGTGGGCCACGAGATCGACCTGGCCAAGCTCGATGCGACCATGTCGATGTCCTGGGAGGAGTCGCGCAAGCCGAAGAACAGGGTGGTTGCCCGGAGCACGCCGGCCGACCCCACGAAGAAGCGGAGACCGAAACCGGCGAAGCAGAGCTCCTTGCCAATCTGAGCGACTCGCGGTCCCCAGGGTTGGCTCCGCCTAGGTTTCGCTCGCTGACGGGGAGCCTGCCTCCATCCGCCGGTACAGGTGCGAGATGATACTCAGGCCGTCCAAGCAGTCCTGCGCCGTCAGGGCACCGGCCGCCTGCAGACGCTGTTCCTCCTCGTGCGCCAACGGATTCCGGAAGGCCGAGACCGCTCCCTTCGACAACTGGAACTGCCCCTCGCGCATGCTGTCCAAGGTGTTCTTGTCGAAGCCTTCTGCCAGAAAAGGCGCTGAGACGTCAAGTTTCAGGTTTCCCTCGGACAGCGACTGGTTGACGATCTGAGTCGCAGTGAGACCGCTCAGGCCGGTGCGCTCGCGCAGGTCGTTGACGTAACGCTTCGCGGCCTCAGTGAGGGCCGAGTGGTAGTACTCGATCCGGTAGAAGTTCTCCGCCGCCTGCTGAATCTTCGGGTGCAGGTGCCGCCAGTGAAGATCCGCGTACTCGGGTGCGATCTTGCGCAGGCTCTCGATCAGGGACGAGCGGTCCTTGTCCCCGATGACCGAGTCAGCCGAGGTCAGGATCTCGGCCGCATCCTGCACGGCCTCCTTCTCAGGCCCTTTGATGGTGCCGGTCCAGGCGTCGATGTCGACCCCGTGCTCCTGGACCAGTCGCTTGCGGTTTGCCGTGCGACGGGCCGTGCGGCGTTCGTGGGCGATCCACCGCAGCAAGTCCTGCAGGAAGGCGCGCAGGCCGGCGGAGGATCCGCTGTCCCAGCTCATCGCACGACGGTCCGTGGAGATGACGTCGGCCTCCTGCTCGTCGATGTAATCGACCTCCAAATACCCGGTCAGATAAGAGAAGGCGTAGCTGGACTCGGAGACACCGAAGAACTCAGGTTCGTTCGCCAGGCGCCCGTGCGCGTACAGGGCCAGACCGCGCTGCTCGACCGGGACCGGCTTGGCAGTCGCCACGATGCGCCCGGTCACGGACGCGTCCGGCAGCCGGGCCTTGAGCTCAGCGGGCAGGTCGTCCGGAACTCTCCATTCGGCGTCGCGCTCGAGGTTGTCCATCCGGGAACGGCGGTCGACGTGGTGGGTCCGGCCGCCGGCGTCGACCACCTCAATGCGGAAGTCGTTGTCCCGATAGATGAACAACCGCCCGAGGCTGACCGCCAGATCCTGGGCCACGACCGAGGTGCGGCGACGCAGGTTGCTGAGAGTTACGACGGTACCCGACGTCGCCCGGCTGGCCTCGACCCTCGAAAGCTGCGGGTGGTAGACGTTCCCGGTCGAGTTCTTGATCTCCGACCAGTCGAGCCGGACCAGCGACTCCTGGGGCGATCCCTCTCGCCGGGTCCGCAGCTCGATCGTCTCGCCGATCCCGAACAGCGCCAGCTTTCCGAGGCCCTTCTTGCCGGCCACACGTCGGCGACCGGACTCCGACAGCTGCTCCCCGAGCACCCTGCGGTTGCGTCCAATCCGCAGGTACTTCTCGTTCAGGCCCCTGACGGACATGCCGTGACCGTCGTCCTCCACCGTCACCGACCGTGAGTCCGGACTCTCCGCCAGGATGATCCGTACCAAGGTGGCGTCAGCGTCGTAGGCGTTCGCGATCAACTCGGCCAGAGCGTTGGGCAGGTGCGAATACATCTTGTATCCCAGGTGCTCGATCGTCAGAGGATCGAACTGCAGGGTCAAGCTCTGTTCGTAGACATCAGTCACGGACGTTCGTACCTCTCCACCGGGGCGCCGCCGGCTGGATAGTGACCCACCGCGTCCGATAGTACGCATCTGCCAGCTTTCCGAACAATAACCTCGAATGAGTGGTCAACTGTGGCCCTCCAAGGGACAGAATCGAAACGTCATGACTCGATCCCTGAACGGTCGTGGCTGTGCGACTCATACGGCCGATCAAGCCGTCGGCGGGGATGCCCGATCGGAGTAGTTGAGCGATCGACGTGACCAGCAGACCAGTTTGTCGGCGCCCAGCATTAGCGTGCACCGCACGGTGCAGGTGAGAGGAGAACGCGGGTCGTGGGCGGTGCGGGCAACAAGGGGTTCCGGCGTGTTCTGGACGTTGTGGCCGAACAAAATGAGCGGGTTTTGGCGTCGTATACGGCCGACCCGGGACTGATCGAGGAACATGCCAACGGCGAGCGGCGCATCTCCCAGGGCGGTTACGGCGACCGGCAGATTTTCGAGTTGGTGCAGAACGGCGCGGACGAGCTGCGCAATACCGAGCTGGGCGCCATTCACGTCGTCCTGACGCCCCACAGTCTCTACTGCGCCAACGAAGGCGATCCAGTCACCCCCGAGGGGGCAGAGTCCATTCTCCGGCTGAGCGTCTCGCGCAAACGCGGAGGGCAGATCGGCCGCTTCGGGGTGGGGGTGAAATCCGTTCTCACCGTGACCGACGCTCCCCAGTTCTTCAGCAAGGACACGGAGGGTTCGTTCGGTTTCGGTTTTCACCGGGCCTGGTCGCGGGAGGCGATCCTGCAGATAGCCCCCGACGCGAGCGAGATGCCGGTCCTGCGCATGGCGCAGATTTTGGACGTCGACGCCCGGCGGGCCCAGGACCCTGTCCTGAACGAGTTGATGGCTTGGGCCACCACGGTGGTGCACCTGCCGCTCAAGGCGGACGCCGTCCCCCGCCTCGCCCTCGACCTGCGGCAGTTTCCTGCGGAGTTCCTGCTCTTCTCCCCCCACGTGGGGTCGGTCATCCTTGAGGACCGCAGTGGACGCGCACCGGTGACGCGACAGATCTATCAGAAGGTCAGTGGTGTCTCGACGGACCTGGAGGAGGAGCAGGCCAACGGCGACGCCGCCACGCACCGTTGGAAGGTCTTCCGTCACCGGCACCGCCCCGGGCCGCAGGCCATGAAAGCTGCGGGCGAGCTGCACAACCGCAACGAGGTGGAGATCGCCTGGGCCGTGCCGGTGACCCGCAGTAGGACCCGCGGCGTCTTCTGGTCCTACTTCCCCACCAAGTTCGCCACCACTCTGCGCGGGATCCTCAACGCCCCGTGGAAGACCTCGGAGGATCGCCAGGCCATCTTCGACGGCAACGCCTTCAACGAGGAGCTGCTGCAGGCGTCCGCCGATCTGGTCGTAGGTTCACTTCCCATGCTGGCCACCGAGGAGGACCCCGGTCTCTACCTGGACTACTTGCCAGGGCGTGGCCGCGAGGCGCCCCAGTTCGCTGACGAACGGCTGACGGCCGCCATCTATGCGAGGGCAGCCCGTGAACCATCGGTGATCGACCAGGACGGCCGCTTCCGGCTGCCGACAGAACTGCGCCAACCGCCGAAAGAACTTCTGGACGAGTATCTGAAGGCCTGGGCAGCCTACCCGGATCGTCCCCGGGACTGGACCCATCCCCTCACCGAGACAACGGACCGGCGCGCCCGGGTAAACCTGATCATGAGCCGAGCCGGTCGTGAACCTGCGTCCGTCGTCGAATGGTTACAGGCTCTGGTCGCCGACGAGGCACCGGCCTCCTCGAGCGTTGCTGTCCAGATGGTCGCGCGCATGGTGAACACCGGCAGCCCGTTGGCTGCCGAGGCGTTGCAGGCCAAGATCGTCCTGACCCACAACCATGGTCTGGTGCGGCCGGTACGGGGCAAGGTCTTCCGTCGGCAGGGCATCGGCGACGGCCTCACCGAGGACCTGGTGTACGTGCACGACGAGATCGCTCAGGCCTTCGGCCTCGGCAGCGCACTCGACGTCCTCGGCATCCGGGAGGCGGACGGTGCTGGTCGCCTCGCGGCGCTGCTCGACCAGGGAACCACGGGCTGGAGCGACGAACAATGGGATGCCTTCTGGAGCCTGACCCGGTCCGTGGCGCTCGAGCAGCTCCAGTACCTGATCGGGCGGATCCCTGCGACGCAGCGTGCCCGGTTCAAGGTGGCCACGCTGGCGGGCACGTTCCGCGAGATCGGACAGTGTCTCCTGCCAGGGGTCGTGGTCCCGGACTCCGGAGGTGCGGACTCGGCGTTGACCATCGACCTCAGGCATCACCTGGCCGATCGCCATGTGCTGGGACTCCTGGGCGCGTTGACCGGGCCCGTGGACGCGCAGACACCGGACGAGGAGCCCTGGTTCGAGGACTATCGGGAGTACGCGTGGAAGGTGTACGTGGCGAGCCTCGACGCGCACGAGCCCCGACCTCAGGTGAGCACGATGCAGGTCGAAGGGGCTGCGCCGGCGGGACCGTTGCACTTCCTGAGCAGCCTCTCGCCTGAAGGCCGAGCCGCCTTCCTGCGAGCGCTGCCCGAGCGCGGCCTGATCGCACGGTGGAAACGTCAGGTGGGTCGCCAGAAGAGCACGGCGGCCTCCCTGCCCTCGCCACTGGTCTGGATGGCCCGCAAGCACGGCTACCTCAAGACGGAGGAAGGGGTCCTGCCGGTACGCGAGTGCGTCTCACCCGTTCTGGCCCGGCACGCGGCGATGCTGCCGGTCGCCGACATCCCTGCAGCGGTGGCGGAGGTCCTCTCGCTCCCTGCTCGTCTGGAGGATGTGCCCGTCCGGGTGTGGGAACGCTTGTTGCAAAGAGCCGGCACCAGCACCGACGACGCCTTCGTGGGTCAGGCTTACGCGCTGACCCTGACCGGCTCGACGCACTGGCCCGAAGGCGTGGCCACCCGTTGCCGCGTCGGCGAGGACTGGAGCGACCAGATCCCGGACGAGGAGATCACGGTCACCAGCGACGCCGGTGAGTACGAGGAGCTGCGGGCCGAGCGCCTGCCGGCGCTCCTGGCCCCCGACGGCGAAAGCGCCGCCCGGATGATCGAGGCCTGGGGCATGCGTAGCGCGGATTCGGTGATCGAGAAGCGGATCCAGGCGGTGGACGAGTCCGAACCGGTCCTGATCCTGGAGATGTTTCCCTACCTGCAGATGAAGGGGTCCCTCGTCGGACGGCGCACCGTCGTGAAGTGCGAGGCCCTGCAGGAGATCAAGCGCACCCCGAACGGTGAACGCTCCGAGGACCGCTCCTACGTCGTGCAGGGCGAGGTCGTCCGTGTCCTGAAACCCGCTGACGACGAGGAGCTTCTGCAGCAGCTTGATGCCGCACTGGGTCTGGGCCTGGGCGCCGTCGGTCGTCGTACCGTGCTGGAGCACAAGGCCCGTCAGGCGCAGTCGGACGTCAAACGCCGTGCCATGCGCGCGGAGTCACGGGAAGAGAAGGTCCTCGAGCTGGTCGGCGAGGAGGCGCTGAAGGCCGGTTTGCCCGGTGGCCTGCTGGAGTCGCACGAGCGACGCGCGGGACGCAGGGCCCGACCGGCCGAGGTCGCGAAGCTGTCTCTGGACGCGCACGGTGACGGGCTGCTCAGCCGTCACAAGAAGGAGATCGTCCAGCGCGTGGGCGATGCCCCGCGCTCCTTCACCGGTCAGACCAGCACCCGTCGTTTCGTGGCAGAGCTGGGCCTGCCCGAGTCGTTCGCCGGCCTCGAACCGCCCAAGGTGCCTGACTTCGAGGAGGTGGAGGGCCCGACGGCCTATCCCCGCCTGTACGAGTACCAGGAGCTCATCGCCCAGGAGATGGCGGAGGTCCTCACCCGCGACACCCCGAGCCGGGCCATGCTGCGATTGCCGACCGGCGCCGGCAAGACCCGCGTCGCGGTCGAGGCCGCTATCCGGGTGGCGAAGCAGGAACGCCTCCGAGGGCCGATCCTATGGATCGCCGAGTCCGAGGAATTGTGCGAGCAGGCCGTGGAGAGCTGGAAGTTCGTCTGGTCCAAGGTGGGACCTGCCGAGAAACTTTCCATCGCCCGGTTCTGGGGCGGTCGGGACGCCTCAAAGGTCGAACTGAACTACCACCTCGTCGTGGCCACCGATGCCCAGCTGGTACGGCGCCTGGAACAGCCCGGTTACGAGTGGCTCCAGCATCCCGCTTTCGTGATCATCGATGAGGCGCACCGGGCGATCTCGCGCACCTACACGTCGATCCTCGAGATGCTGGGGATCAGTCACCGGCACACGGCCCGGCCTCTCATCGGGCTCAGCGCCACCCCCTATCGTACGAACGACGACGAGTCCGACCCACTACGAAAGCGTTTCGGTGACCGCCTCCTGGGCAAGGACGTCTTCGGCGGGGTGGATCCCTACGAAGCGCTGCGGGAGCAGGGCATTCTGGCGGACGTCGAGCACCGGGAGATCCGCGGTGGGACCGTGAGCCTGTCGGCCGAACAACTCGATCAGGCCGGCACCTTCGAAATTCTCCCGGCGGAGGTCGAACGACAGCTGGGCCGTGACCAGGAGCGCAACGATGCCCTGATTAAGGAGATCAAGGGCCTGGACAAGAACTGGCAGATCCTGGTCTTCGCCACCTCGGTCGATCACGCCCGCTACCTGGCCGCGGAGCTGAACGGTCTCGGTATCGCCTCGGGCGTGATCGACAGCTTCACACCGGACGGACAGCGACGACAGCGCATCGACGACTATCGCAAGCGACGTATCCGGGTCCTGACGAACTACGGCGTGCTGGCCCAGGGATTCGACGCCCCGGCGACCCGGGCGGTGGTGATCGCCCGACCGACCTACAGCCCGATCCGGTACCAGCAGATGATCGGTCGGGGCCTGCGCGGGCCACGCAACGGTGGCGAGAAGGAGTGCCTGATCCTCGACGTGAAGGACAACATCGAGAACTTCGGCAAGGAACTGGCGTTCAACCAGTTCGACCACCTGTGGGGGAACAGATGACCGGTCCCGACGAGCAGGTCGAGCTCACCGCTGAACAGGCGAAGGTTGTGCAGCTACCGGCGGACTCACTGACCGTGGTCACGGCGTGCGCGGGTGCTGGCAAGACCACGACGCTGGCCAGGAAGGTCGACTGGCTGATCACCGAGCTAGACGTTTCGCCGGGCAACATCCTGGTGTTGAGCTTCTCGCGAGCGGCTGTGGCCCGGTTGCAGCAGGCCTTCATCGGCCTGGAACGTCCTCCACGCGCCAAGACCTTCGACAGCTGGGCGCTGGAACTGCTGGTGAACCTCTCACCGGAGGGCGCGTGGAGTTCGCGTCCGTTCGAGGAACGGGTTACGCAGGCCACACTTCTGATTCGCTCCGGCGAAGCAGACGAGTACCTGTCCGAGATCCAGCACGTCCTGGTGGACGAGACCCAGGACCTCGTGGGCGCCCGCAGATCTCTGGTCGAGGCCCTGTTGCACCGAATGGAGTTGGGTTTCACCGTCGTCGGCGACCTGGCCCAGTCCATCTACGGTTTCCAGACCGAGGCCTCCCAACGGGCGACGGAGACCGGCGCCTTCCTGCGTGGCCTACGCCAGGAGTTCGGGGACGACCTGCTCGAGCTGGAACTCAGCGAGAACTTCCGCGCCAGAACCACGGCTGCACGATCGGCGCTACACCTCGCGCCGCAGTTGCTCGCGGTGGCCGAGGGACGGTCCTCGCTCGCCCCGACACGGCTCTACGCAGACCTGCGGGACGTGCTCCAGGATCGGCTCTCGATCGAGTCGCTGAACGAACCGATGCTGGCAGACCTGCTGCGTCAGACGCCGGACTGCGCGGTCCTGACCCGGACGAACGGGCAGGCGCTGCAGGTCGCCGATGCTCTCCACGAGCAAGGCGTCCCGCATCAGTTGCGGGGGGACTTCCGGGACCGGGCCGTCCCGGCCTGGATCGCTCGGTTGTTCCGTTCGGGTGTCCGGGTCCTCACCCGCGAGGCCTTCGACGACCTAGCATCACCGGGCGACATCGAAACCGCGTGGCGGCTCCTCCTGCGGGTTGCACCGGCCTCCGGTCGACGCAGCCTCGACCTGTCCAGACTTGCCGAGCTCATCGCCCAGCAACGCCTTCCGGACGAGTTGCGGGAGAACCCGGACGCCCGGGGCGTGGTCATCTCGACCATGCACCGTGCCAAGGGCCTGGAGTTCGACCTGGTCGTCGTGACGGACCCGGGAGCTGCGCAGTCGGACCGAGAGGACTGGGACCCGGCCGAGGAAGCACGGCTGCTGTATGTCGGTCTGACCCGGGCTCGCGAGAACATCCTGCGTCTGGCGCTGCGTAAGCCCGGCTGGGACTTCGCGGTCAGGCAAGCACCTGGCACCAACCGATGGGGTCGGACCGGCAGGCAGAGCTATTTCCGGACCGGACTCCAGATCGGACCGGGTGACGTGCACGTCGAAGATCCCGCAGGCACGTACCTGCTCGAGGGCTCTGCCTCCGCTCTGCAGGAGTACCTCAAGGACGAGGTGGCAGCAGGCGACGAGGTTGACCTGAACATCGTCGGGCTCGAGCCGACGGGAGGGCCGGTCTACTCGATC
Source organism: Kineosporia sp. NBRC 101731 (assembly GCF_030269305.1). NCBI lineage: Bacteria > Bacillati > Actinomycetota > Actinomycetes > Kineosporiales > Kineosporiaceae > Kineosporia > Kineosporia sp. NBRC 101731. The sequence goes on along the minus strand of NZ_BSTC01000009.1, from coordinate 334,525 downwards.
ATTCACCGCGGCCAGGGCATCGGCGTCACGTCCGAGCAGTTCGGGCGTGACATGTCTCGGTGGCTGGGGCGCGGCAAGCGCGTCCCGCAAGCGTTGCGCTGCGTGCGCATCGCCCAGGTGGAGACCGTCGCCGGACGAGAGGCCGCCGGTAACCGGGCCGGCCTCGCTTCGTCGGGGATCTGGCTGGCACCACGACTCACGGGTCTGGCGCGGTTCACGTTCGACAAGTCCGAGGAGGACGACCGTGGCTGATCACGGCGAGCACTACCGCTTCCGCAAGCAGCTGGTACAGCGGGTGACCGAAGACTTGGTCGGACCGGTCGGCGGCGAGCACGAACAGATCGAGGAGGAACCAGCCAACGCCTACGTCGTCGGTGTCCTGCACCCGCAGGCCGACACAGGCCGGGGGATCAAGAACGCGGCACAGGACTTCGACGAGAAAGCTGGCGACGAGTCGCGCGACGACGTCGTGGACGACGCGGTCCCACTGGCCAACCGGGTCCTGCCCTCGGCGCTGGGTCTGACCTTTGCGGTTGATCTGGCCCGGGCCGGCAGCGTGCTGCTCACCGTGAGCGCAGGCCGCTACGAGGCTGTCAACAGCGACGGCGAGCGGGTGGAGCCACGACGCGCCGAGCGCCGGACCACCGAGACCTCCCAGTACCGCTGGCGCAGGCGCCCGTGGACCCCCGGGACGTTCTCGGTCGACGTCACGACACCGGGCGACCAGCCCTTCCCGTTCCCCGATGTGGAGGCCGAGGTCAGGGTCAGGTGCCGACCGGCGCTGGACGGGATCGTCTCGGTCACCGTCTCGCTCATCAACCGGGCCAAGGTCGCCCGCGACGTCCTCATGGACGGCGCCTGCCTCTTTCAGCCGCAGATCGTGGTCACCCTTGAGGGTGGGACCCCGGCGCTGGCCGAGCGTCCGCGGGCTGCCGCTACCGACGACGAGACGTTGCGCAGCGACATGTTCTACCGACATGCACCGCTGTTCGCCGTCGGGCACGCCTGCGCCGCCAGGTGGACCTGGGACCCCCCGGCCCCCGGCCAGGCAGGTGTCGGGGGGACGGCCTACTGCGCCGAGGTCTCCACCGCCCTCGTGCCGTTGCACGAGCTCATGCTGACCGATGCCAACCCGGCGGTCGACGTGCCCCGGATGCAGTGGCTCGCGCAGGCTGAGAAGGCGGAGGTACTGCGGGCGCTCACCTCGCTGGTCGCCGGTTACCGCACGTGGATCAATGCGGACCTCACCGACCAGTACCGCGAACTGGTGGGCTCCCGGTTCGCCCGGGTCGCGCAAGAACAGGTCGACGCCTGCCACGAGACGCTGGCCAGGATGGAGATCGGCATCCAAATCCTCGGCGACGAGACCCGTCCGGAGATATGGCAGGCCTTCCGTCTGAGCAACCAGGTCATGGCCCAGCAACGGGCCCGGACCGTGTGGATCCGCGACGGCGCCGTGGGACAGCCGGACCTCGCTGCTCCCCGGTGGCGTGCTTTCCAGATCGGCTTCTTCCTGCTGTGCCTGCGGGGCATCGTTGAGCCGGAGCACGAGGACCGTCAGATCGCCGACGTGCTGTGGTTCCCGACCGGAGGCGGCAAGACCGAGGCCTACCTGGGACTGGTCGCCTTCACGACGTTCTTGCGAAGGATCAGGGCCTCTCGTCACGGACGGCCCCAGATCGGCGGCGGGGTGACCGTTCTGATGCGCTATACGCTCAGACTGCTGACCCTGCAGCAGTTTGAGCGAGCAACCGCACTGATCTGCGCCATGGAGGATGTACGCCGCCGGGAGCCCGCGTCCCTGGGAGAGGAGGAGATGTCGATCGGCATGTGGGTGGGCAAGGCCGCCACCCCCAACAAGCTCGCGCAGGCGCAGAAGAGCCTTACCGCCCTGGCCGAGCGCAAACAGCTGACCGAACTCAACCCCGTCCAGTTGCGCACATGCCCTTGGTGCGGCAACGAGATGGACCACACCGACTACCAGGTGCTGGCCGAACTGGGTCAGCTGTCCATCACCTGCCCCAACCCGCAGTGCGCGTTCCACGACGGCCTTCCGGTGCACGTCGTGGACGAGACGATCTACACCGCCAGGCCAACCCTGCTGATCGCCACGGCCGACAAGTTCGCCCAGGTCGCCTGGCGCGGGGAGGTGGCGAGCCTGTTCAACCGGGCCGGCGCACCGGAAGGGACGCCGCCGCCCGAGCTGGTGATCCAGGACGAGCTGCACCTGATCTCAGGACCTCTGGGGTCGCTGGCCGGACTCTACGAAACCGCGGTGGACATCGCGGCCGAGCGCCCCAAGATCGTGGCCTCGACCGCGACCATCCGTCGCGCCGACGAACAGGGGCGGGCCCTGTTCGACCGTCGCGTACGACAGTTCCCGCCCGCAGGGCTCGATGCCCGTGACTCGTGGTTCGCCGTCGAACGATCCCGCGAGGACAAGGCGACGCGCCTGTACGTCGGGGTCATGACCTCCAGCACGAGCCAGGCGACCCTGCTCATCCGCACTTATGCGGCCCTGCTGCACCACGCCAAGACGCTCGAGGGCCCCGACCGCGTCAGGGACGCCTACTGGACCCTGGTCGGCTACTTCAACAGCCTGCGCCTGCTCTCGGCCGCCGAACTGCAGGTCAACTCCGACGTCGACGAACGCCTGCAGCAGTTGGCCTTCCGCGACCAGGTCGACACGCGGCTGGTCCAGAACCTGTCCGAGCTGACCAGCCGCAAGGACTCCAGCAAGATCCCCGAGTACCTCAAGGAGCTGTTCGAGGAGTACGGCAGCCAGGGGGTGATCGATGTCTTGCTGGCGACCAACATGATCTCTGTCGGCGTGGACGTCGAACGGTTGGGTCTGATGGCCGTGATGGGCCAGCCGCAGGCGACCGCCGAGTACATCCAGGCGACCAGCCGGGTCGGGCGTCGCGACCCCGGACTGGTGCTGGTGATGCTGAACTCCAACAGGTCGCGGGACCGCTCGCACTACGAGAACTTCGCCGGGTACCACTCGGCGCTCTACCGCCAGGTGGAGTCGACCAGTGTCACACCCTGGGCCTCCCGGGCGCGCGACCGGGCGCTGCACGCGGTCCTCGTCGGCTTGCTGAGGGTGCGCCACCCAGTTGCCCGCACCAACGGGGCTGCCGCGCAGATCGCCGACTTCCTGCCCCAGGCGCGACAGGTCGTCGACGAGATCGTCGAGCGGGTCAGGACGTCCTCGAACCTCAGCCAGGAGCAGCAGATCGAGAAGCTGGCCGATGCGGTACGTGAGGAACTGGAGTTCTTCCTGCAGGACTGGGTGGACCAGGCCGCATCGGATGCCCTGGTCTACGAGGCCGAGTACAAGAAGTGGGACGGGAAGCAACGCGGCCCCGCCCTGTTGAAGGCGTTCGGCCAGGACGACGACCTGGTCCATGCGCAGGACACGATGTGGAGCATGCGGGACGTCGACGTCGAGTGCTCCGTCTACCTGGAGCGATGAACACATGGCCGTGCGAAAGAAGTTTCAGACCGCAGAGAAATCGTCCAAGCACATCGGTGAGGTCGGGGAGGTACGCCGCAGCCAACTCGTCACCACCTACGGCATCGGTTCGATGCTGGCGGCCGGGGAGCAGTCATACGTCGTCAGCGGACTGGACAGTTGGCCCCAACCGCAGCCGGACGAGCCGTTCTTACGGGAATTCCGCCTCGAGACCAGGCTCCGGGCGCCCCGGGGCTTCCGCCTTCCTCCCGACGGAGAGAACGGTGACGGTGTCCGGGCCCGGCTGTTCCCGGAGTGGTACTCCTGCCCGGGGGTCGACCCCAAGACAGGCCAAGGGTGCGAGAACAATCTGAGGGAACGCAAGAATTTCGCTCCCCCGGCGGGCAAGAACACGTGTTCGGCGTGCAGCGAGCCCTTGACCCCGTCACGATTCGTCGTGGCCTGTGAGAACGGGCACCTGGACGACTTTCCTTACTGGCGCTGGGTACACGCCGGGGCCGACTGCCCGGACTCCCCGAAGTCCCGGTTGAGGCTGAGCACCACCGGACGGACGTCGGCGCTCCGGTCCATCCTGATCGGCTGCTCATGCGGCGAGTCCGCCTCGATGGAAGGCGCCATGGGACGTCAGGCCATGCAGGCAATCCGGTACCGCTGCCGCGGGCGGCGCCCGTGGCTGGGCAGGGACGCCGCCGAACAGGGATGCGACCGGCCCGCTCGGGTGCTGCAGCGAGGTTCATCCTCGGTCTGGCTGCCGGTGATCGCCTCCGCACTGTCGATCCCGCCTTTCTCCCAGACGCTGTACGCCGCGCTGCTGCCACACTACGAGTGGTTCAAGGACACCTCGGACGATGAGAAGGCCTTCGCCGCCAAGCGGATCCGCACGGTCGAACCGAGACTCTTGAGGTACACCTCCGAGGAAATCATCGAAGCAGCCAAGGCTTACGCCGACTTCGAAGCCGGACACGCAGCGGACCCCTCCACACTGTCCGGTTTCGAAGCAGCCGACGTCCTGCGCGAACAGGAGTTCGAGCAGCTCTCACGCCCGAGCACACCGGATCCGGACGACCTCGACCAGATATTCGAGTGCGTACCCCCCGAGGGGAATGATCAGGCCGCCCCGCCCTCCGGGATCGAGCAGGTGATGCTCGTGAACCGACTGCGCGAGGTGCGGGTACTGAAGTCGTTCACGAGGATCGAGGCGCTCTCGCCGGCCGAGGACCGCTCCCGCGAGGCCAAGCTGTCCCTGCAGGAACTTCCATGGCTCCCCGGCTTCGAGGTCTCCGGCGAGGGCGTCTTCCTCCGGCTGAACGACGATCGTCTCCGAGCCTGGGCCGAGCAGACCGCTCCTGGCTCGCGGGCCCGGCGCATCCGCGACCGGCATCAGGAGCTTCTGACCCGTCGCACACCGCCCGGCAAGGATGCGCCGAAGTCCCAGGTCACTGCGCGCTTCGTGCTGGTGCATACGCTCGCGCACGCCCTGATCAACGAGTGGTCGTTGGAAGCCGGATACCCGGCGTCCTCGATGAGGGAGCGCCTGTTCGTATCGGACACGACGGCAGGCCTGCTGATCTACACGGCCACCAGTGATGCGGCGGGCAGTCTGGGTGGGCTGGTGGAACTGGGCCAGCTGCGCAACATCCGTCGGACTTTCGATGCCCTGCTGGAACGCCAGCGATGGTGTTCGGCCGACCCCTTGTGCATGGAGGCCGACGCTGCCGGGGCGGACAGCCTCAACCTGGCGGCATGCCACTCCTGTCTGCTGCTGCCGGAAGTCAGTTGCGAGAACGGCAACAGCTTCCTGGACCGGGCCATGGTGGTAGGCGGGGGCACCGAGGAGGTTCCCGCCTATTTCGCCTGACTGCTAAGCAGGGCGGCGGGTCCGCCCTGCTTAGCAGTCAGTGGCCGCCGATACTCCGACCGGTGGTGAGCAGCATCTGGGCAGTGATGTCCACCTCTCGAACGGCCGATGACCAAGAGCGCCGACATCACTCGTCCAGCCGTGGCGACCTTCGAAGGGGATGGAGTGCGCTTCGCGACGACGGAGGAGACACATGCCCCTGGAAGGCTGGGACGGCCCGGACAGCTCGCTGGCACAGCACCTGCGCGACGAGATACAACGGTCGTTGAAGGCTTACCTGGAGAAGCCGAAGTCCGTCACCGAGCACGCCAACATCGAGATCGTGACGGCCCAGGGCGGCTACGGGCGTAAGCAACTCCTCGAGCTCATCCAGAACGGTGCGGACGCCCTGACCTCCGCCGGACCGGAGGGTTCGGGTCAAGCTCGGATCGAGGCTCGACTGAGCGACGACTTCCTCTACGTCGCGAACGAGGGCACGCCGCTGACGCCGGAGGGCGTCGATGCGTTGACGCTCTCGAACATGTCTGACAAGAGCGACCAGCAGATCGGACGTTTCGGACTCGGCTTCAAGTCGGTCGTAGAACTTTCCGACTCGGTCGAGATCGTCTCGCGCTCACTCTCGATCCGGTTCGAACGCGAATCGGCACGGCGACAACTCCAGGGCGTGCTGGGCCCGATCGTCGCACCGTGGCCGGTCCTGCGACTGCCGGAACCGTTCGACCCGCAAGAACTCGCCGACGAGGACGAGCACCTGCGTGAGCTGATGTCCTGGGCAACGACGGTGGTCAGGCTGAGACTGCGCGAGAGCTGTGATTGGCTCAGGAAGGACTTCGCCCAGTTCCCCGAGCAGTTCCTGCTCTTCAGCCCTCAGATCCAGACCCTGGTGCTACGCGACGCCCGCACCGGTGGCCGCGTCCGACAGATCGCAGTGATCTTCGACCGGGGCAGCGAACGGGTGCTGTCTGCCGACGACAAATTGAGCTATTGGAGCGTACGGACCAAGGACCACGAGCCCTCCACGCAGGCGCGCTCGGACGCCGGGAAGATGGCAAAGCGGGACCTCATCCGCATGGTGTGGGCCGTACCGGCGGAGGAACGCACGGGGACCGGGCGGCTCTGGGCGTTCTTCCCCACGCATTCATCCGCCACCCTGGGCGGCATCATCAACGCTCCGTGGAAGCTCAGCCCGGACCGTCAGACCTTGATCGAAGGAACCTTCAACGAGGAGCTGCTGACCGAGGTCCTGCCCGAGCTCGTCGGATCGAGTGTGCCCGACCTCATCGATCGCAAGGACCCGGCCAGCGTCCTCGATGTCTATCCGGCCCGCGGACGGGAGCACCGTTCTTGGGCGGACGAGGTTCTCAACGGACCGGTGGTCAGAGCTCTGCAACGAACGGCCTCCGTCCCGGATGCCCTGGGTGTTCTTCGCCTCCCGCCCAGGCTGAGGATGCATCCGGAGGCTCTCAAGGGCTCGTGGAAAGCACTCTGGCTGGAGGGAGCACCTCATCCGGAGCAATGGGTCCACCACGGTGTCGATGATCGCGGAGCAGCCGAACGCAGGGCCAAGGTCGAACGGCTCGCGGCCTTCGACAACACAGCAACGATCACCGAATGGTTGCAGGCATTGACCTCGGGGTCCAATGCCGTAGCCGGCTCGAAGAATGCGCTACGTCTGACCTGGCGCATCATTCGCGAGGAGCCCAAGCACCTGGAGGCGTGCCGGTCGGCGGCCATCGTCCTGACCACCGACGGCAACCTGGTCCCACCGGTCAAGGGTCGCGTCTTCCTGGGCGGGGTGAGCGATCCCGGTGTCGCAGCGACAACGTTCGTGCATCCGGACCTGCTTGAGGACCCGGACGTGGTGGAGCTGTTCGAGATGTTGGGTATCTCGCAGTTGGACCTGGCCGGCACTCTGCACTCGATCCTCGACGGTATGGACCTGGACCATCCCGAGGCGAGCCAGTGGGAGAAGTTTTGGCGAGCCTCCGCTCAGATCGAAAGCGAGCTCGTACAGAAGATCCTCGGCGAGCACATCGAGGACCCGAGGATGAACTGTCTCGTCAAGACGAAGACCGGCGACTGGAGATACGCTTCGCAGATTCTTCTACCGGGAGCGGTTATCCCGGAAGGCGCCACGACCGACGGCCACGCATCCCTGGACAACCAGTTTCACCGGGGAAACCTGAGGACTCTGCGAGGCATCGGCATGTCCGACCGCCCGGAGCTTCGGGCCCCGAGTCTGGACGATGAGTGGTTCGACAGCTGGAGGGAACACATTGTCGATGTCTACCGGCAAGGGCTGCCCAAGGGAGTGAGCGTGCCCAAGCGCGAGAACGTGTACGTCGACGAGCACCTGATTCCCTCACACCTCGATTTGCTCAACACTCTTTCCGAATCCGGGAGGGAAGCCATGACGACCATCGTCATGGCGTTCCTGCGTCCAGCGGTCTGGAAGGTCCGGGCCGACAAGCGGCCCGAACAGGCCGTCGCAGATCCCGTGATCGGCCTCGTTCTCGAACACGGTCGCATCCCCACATCCCTCGGACCGCGACAGGCCCGGCAGGCGTTCGCGCCCGTTCCCGGCCTGCCGGAAGATCTCTTCCCGGTGGCGCGAGCAGCCGACATGCTTCTTAACGAGCTGATGCAAGGGCTCGAAGACCTGACCGACGCCGACTGGGCGGATCTGCTGAGCAAGGCTCAGCAGTTGTCCACCGATCAACGCGGTCGCCTGTACACCCTTGCGGTGAAGCACATCGAGCCCCCCGCGACACTGTGGGCCGACGATCTCGAAGGACAACGTGAGGCATCCACGTCCCAGATCTGTGCCGTAGCAACCACGGAAGACTTCCACATCCTGCGTCAGCAGGGAATCGCGGTGGTCAGGGTCACCAGCGCTGCCGAGGCCGAAGAACTCCACACAGCATGGGGTCTCGAGCCCGCCGCCCGACACATCACGTCGGCTATTCACCATGTCCCGTCCCGGGAACCGCTGCCTCTGCTGGACCTGCTGCCGGCACTGCGCGATCACACCAGCAAACCCGTCGACCATTACGAGGTGCTGCCCTGCGAGGAGATCGAGTTCCGCAGGGTGACCCCCGGCGGACAGGAGACTCAGAGAAAAGACTTCCTTCTCCTAGAGCACCAGATCTACACTGTCGACCTGGAACTCGGCCCGCTACTGAGCCGGATCAACGCCGAGCTGGAACTCGGGATCAGCGACGCATACCAACAGATCATCGTTCACGAGTCCAGCCGCTCGGCCACCCGTCATCGCACCAAGGCCGTCCGCGAGGCCAAGAATGACGACGAACGTCTCCTGATCGCTGTCGGCGAGGACGAACTGCGTCGCGCCATACCTGCAGCTGCCATCACCTTGATCGAGCAGGACGAAGGACCACTACGGGGGACGAAACTGGCGGCTGCCGCGCGAGCGGCACTGGGCCTGGAAGTACTCACGACCCTCAAGGCGGCCCTGGAACGTCGAGGGTTGGAACCGCCCAGCCGATGGGCCGGATCGGGACAGGCCCGAGGCTACGTCACTGACCTCGGTTTCGATTCGGAGCTGGCCGGCTTCAGCGGCGGCGAGCGCGATGCCATCGTCGATGTCGACGGTCCAGTACTACTGCCGGACCTGCACGAATACCAGGTTCGCGTGGCCGACCGGATCCGACGTGTCCTTCGCGGTGAGGACAAACACCACCGAGGCATGGTCTCTCTGCCCACCGGCGCCGGTAAGACCAGGGTCGCCGTCGAGGCCGTCGTCCGCGCGGCAGCCTTCGAAGGTCTGCGTGGGCCCGTGCTGTGGCTGGCTCAGAGCGACGAACTCTGCGAGCAGGCCGTGCAGACCTGGTCTCTGATCTGGCGTTCCGTAGGACCGCCCGAACGACTGAGAGTCAGCCGGCTCTGGGCAGGTAACGACGCTGAACCCTACGAGGACGGCTTCCACGTGGTGGTCGCCACGGACGACAAGATGACGAGTGTGTACCGACGGGACGAGTATCGATGGTTGCGCGAGGCGACCGTGGTCATTATCGATGAGGCTCACACGTCCATCTCGCAGTCCTACACCCCTCTGCTCGAATGGTTGGGCCGCGGACGCTCCCGCGCATCCGGCAAGCCCTTGATCGGTCTTTCCGCGACACCGTTCCGCGGCGTAAGCTCTGAGGAAACCCAGCGTCTGGTCGGCCGTTACGACACTAACCTACTCACGGACGACGCTTTCGAAGGGGACCCTCACGAAGAGTTGCAGGCCATGGGGGTTCTGGCCAAGGTCCGGCACGAAGTGCTACAAGGGGCCGAGATCGACCTGAGCGTGGACGAGCTGCGAGAGCTGCGTGAGCGCAGGCGTGTCGCACCCTCGCTACAGGACCGTCTGGGAAGGGACGATCGGCGAAACCGCACCATCGTTGAGTCCATTCTCGGCCTTCCCTCCGACTGGACCGTTCTGCTCTTCGCGCCCTCGGTGGACAGTGCTCGTGCCCTAGCCGCGATCCTGAGCAACAAAGGCGTTCCTGCAATGGCAGTTTCGGGCGAGACAGACAAGGCGGCCCGCCGCCACTACGTGGACCAGTTCCGAAAGAAAGAGTTGCGCGTGCTGACCAACTACGGGGTCTTCGCGCAAGGATTCGATGCGCCGGCAGTGCGCGCTGTCTACGTGACACGCCCCACTTTCACTACCAACCTGTATCAGCAGATGATTGGCCGTGGCCTGCGCGGGCCTCTGAACGGCGGTTCCGACGAGGTCCTGATCATCAACGTCGAGGACAACTTCCGCCAGTTCGGAGAACAACTGGCTTTCCATCACTTCGACTACCTCTGGCAATCCAGCTGAGTGAGCCCGGTAGCCAGGAGGAATCTCGCCCCCGGGCCCTCACAGAACCGTACACGGCAGTCTCCCGTCATGCGGCTCTTGTCGTCCTGGTCACAGCGCCACCGGCACTGGCCCACCGCATCGATCGCGGACCTGTCCGGCCGGTACCCGTAGGAGTCCGGGTGGAAGACCACCTCGTCCTTCTCCTCCAGGACACGCGCGGCCACCGTCTGCCATAACGAAGTAAGTTCAATCTCTGAGACGATCAAACTCGTTGTTGCGGACACCCGCCAAGAAGGCATCCCACTTGATTGAGCTCGTGATCACAACCGTTCCGGGATCATCGCTTTCTCGCAGAGCGACATCTCCGTCGCCCAAGAACGCCACTTCGACGCAAGCACCCGAGCCATTGCTTCGGCTACTCTTGCGCCACACGGCTCCCTCTAAAAGGCCATTCACGATCTGAACTCCTTCGCGGCTTGTCTCATCAGATTCACGGACGCGGAGGCACCCAAGGATGACCCCCAGATTCCTTGCCACGCAGCGTCGTACTGCAGTAGTTCAGCTGGCTTGTCGAGATACAGGGCACCGGTGAGCGACTCGACGTAGATGGTCGGAGGTTCGCTCTCACGCCCATCAGTAGTCACCGGAAATCGCAGGGTGATGAAGGGTCCGGAATGAATGCCAGCGTGATATCCGACTCTGAACGGTAAGACTCGCAACTGAACATGGTCCAATCCGCTCAGCTGGACCAGATGATCAAGTTGGGCTGCCATGACCTCTGCGCCACCTACGGGGCGCCGCAGAATCGATTCGCTGATCACTGCCTGGAATGTCGGCGGCGCGGTCGCCCTGGTCAGCAACGCTCCACGACCGATCCGAACACGAACACGATGATCAATCTCCGCCTCGTTTGCATCGGCGTGAGCCTCCTCCACGAGAGTTCGCGCGTAGGACTCGGTCTGCAACAAACCAGGAACGAGATCCGTCTCGTACCAACGAAAGGCGGACGCTCCCTCTTCGAGACCAATGTAGACGTCGAAGTACTTAGGAAGCACGTCGCCATAGCTGTGCCACCAGCCGCGTGCTTTTGTCTCCCCTGCCAAAGCACTGAGCACACTAGTCATCTCGGAACTGGCCCCGTATATCTGGCACATCAACTCGGCGTCGTGACTGCGCATCGACGATTTCCCCGTCTCGATACGCCAGATCTTGCCTTCCGACCACTCCAGTTCCTTGGCCACGGCCCGAACCGTCATGCGAGCCTGCCCGCGCAGATCGCGCATGTATCTGCCGAGCTGACGTCGCGGAACAGTCGACCCCGTGATCTCGGTCTGCACCTCATCCCCCTCGGTCAGGAGCGAGCCCTCACACCCGAAGCAGAAGGTGTCGGCCAGTCCACCTAAAAGACCACCCCCCGCAGGCTTTCTGCATGCCCGCGAGCACAAGTAGAAGATTGCACACCGTTTGTGATTTTGCCAAATCTAAGATCTAGCCCTCCACCGGATCGGCAGGCCAGTCAGCTCGCTGATGTCGCTCAGATCGGCCGGCTTCACCTGGGGCAGGCACCGCCTGCGCCCGCTTCTACTGAGAACGTAGACCGGGTCGCCTCCCAGGTTCCGGTCCATGAGTTCCTCGGCCTGAGCCACCGGCAGAGCCCAGGAGCCCACCAGGGTGCGGACGGCGATGACCTCGGCCGTCACGATCGTCCTGAGTCGGCGCTGCCGGTAGCCGAAGTACACGCCGAGCAATGTGGCAGTGAAGACAGACGTCCAGCTCAGGTAGATCCCGATCAGGACCATGAGCGCCACGTACGCCATCAGGCTCGCGAGGAACAGGGCGACTGCGTAGTGACGCGGCATGGTGGACCGCGGCTCGGGCGCCGGATAGACCAGCTGCTTCACGCCGTCCCGCCCTGGCCGCACCGGGCGAGCCGAGGTCGGGCCCGGTCTATGCCCGGAGCCCGAGACGGCTGCAGCGAAACAACGTCAAACAAGCCGTTCTGCCGCCGTCGGACAGCCAGAAGAACGTCCGTGACAGCCACCGGCTCATGGTTACCCGAGCCCAGAATGCTCGCATGTCGAGCAGCGATGTCACGCGGTGAACATGTCCGGACCACCGTTGTGGAATGAACCTTCCATCGACAATGGAAGACTTTGGCTCGTCCGTTTAAAAGACCTGCCCCATCAAACTTTCAAGACTTCGACAGGCCGAAATAGCATCTTGCGCACCGTTCGGGTTTTTGCCAATCTTGGTCGCGGCGGATCACTCGGAAGCAAGCCGAGGGGCGCGATCCGCCGGGTGCAGTCATCGGGGAGCACGCTCGAAGACGGGGGTTTGGGGCAGTGCCCGGCACCCTCCTGGTGGCCTGGAGCCCGCACCTCCAGGCCACCAGGGTCCCTCCCATGATCGCCGGGTCTCTCGCCTCGTGAACCCCTCCTTCCCAGGCGAGGGACCCGGCTCAGGACACGGGAAGTAGGCACGCAGCGATGTCATTAGATGCGCCCTGGATCGGGTGGCTGGAAATAGACCTGGGCAACGGCCTCGGAGTCTCGGTTGCGACCGTCGACGTCAACGTCCGGCGTGACATGGTGATCTTCTACATCGGCAACCGGAACATCGCGGTCATCGATCGGCAGCAGCTGCGACGCTGGCTCATCCACCCCACTATCGACCTACTTCAGGACGACGTCGTGTTCCTGACCCTGGCCGGCGAGCTCTGCCTCAGCGTCGACGCCTCAGTTCCTTACGTGGTGCCGAAAGACGCTGCCCGAGAACTTCTTCAGCTCGTTTGAGACTGACTGCCATCCTGCTCGTCACGCTGGGTGCCGTCGGCCTCGTGCGGGAGCGCACCCAGACGATCGGCGAGCCGCTCCCGCAGCAACAGGTACTCCTCACGGCGCCGTCGTAACGGCCCCGGCGGACGCTTGCGCACCTGCACCGAGCTGATCGTCTGACCGAGGCGGAACTGCTCCTTGGTCATATCGATCTCCAGGCCGCTCTCCAGCCGGTTCCACCAGTGATATCCGTGCTGCTCACCGTTGAGATGCACCTCGCCCATCACCAGATCGCCACCGAAGAGATCATTGACGACCAGAGCGGTGATGTCGCAGTGACCCCAGGCCGGGTTCTCCGGGCTCCAGGGGGAACGTTCAACATCGTCAGGTGAACAGGTATCGGCCGCCCAGGACGCGCGCAGGCCGTCGGCGACATCGTTGAGGGTGAATACGGTCATCGGAGCTGCAGGATCATCACGGGGTAAGGACCCGCGGGCATCTCAGACGTGGCGTGAGCTGCGGGAATGACGTTCTCCATCCTGATCAGCAGCTCGCGTGGCTCACCGATTCCGAGGTGAATGCGCCACCCCCATTCGCCGGCGTACTCGCCCTCCAGGCTGATCAGTCCGTCAGCGGTCCGGGTCCCGGACAACGACATGGTGTCGGGCTTCCGATGCCACGAGTCACCCCAGGTGGCCACTACCGCATCATCCTCACCAGCAAGCTCCATGAGGACGAGACCGTCTTGCGGGCCGTCGTCGGGATGCTGCCAGGAGTACGCCAGCAGGGTCAGGTGGCCGCCCGCGGCAGTGGTCACGGAGGCCGCGGCCGGCAACTCCACGAGCGGATCGGCCGGAATCAGCCGGAAACCGTTGCTACCAGACCAGGTTCCCACAAGTTCGGACAGGCTCATGGCACGACTCTATCCAAGGTGCGCCCGAACGTCAGTCGTACCAGTTGAAGAAAACGCCACCGAGGGTCTCGGTCTGGTGATAGACCACCCACTGCCGGTATCCGTCCAGTTTGCGTAGATGCTGTTCCCGCACCGGCTGGTTCATCTCCTCGGCGCTGGCGACCCGGAACCCCGACGCCCTTGGACGATCTCGTCCGCCTCCCGGCCGCTGCCCATCTCCGCCGCGGCCACCAGACCGGCTGCCGGATTGAGCAGGATCCACAGAGCGGGGCCATGGTCGAACTTCACGCCGACCCGGCAGTAATTGCGCCCGAGTTCTGGCGGCTGGTAGTTGACGACCACCTTCCCGCGCCCACGTCGGAGCACCTCGTGCAGAGCCGTCAGCAGGATCTTCTTCTTGGCCTCGTCATGGAGCGGGTCGATCATCCCGGGAAACAGCAGATCGTCCATGGCCATGATTCTCCCGCATCAGCGCAACGCGATAAGGCCCGCGCGTGTAGGCGAGAATCCGCACGCCTCGAAGTAGAACGGTTGCAGATGTTTTTCGAAGTCGACGTGGATCCAGGCGCAGTTCGCCGCCCGGGCTCCACGGACAGCGGTGGCCACGAGTTCAGCTCCGACACCGCTCTGCCGTCGATCGCGAGCGACCATGGTGTCGAGGAGGAAAGCGTGGGCACCGCCGTCCCAGGCCACGTTGACGAATCCGACCAGCCGACGGTCTTCGTGTGCGCAGACCCAGCCGAGACTGTGCCGGTGCACCTGCGCGTACCAGTCGACGGCCGTCTCTCCAGGACCAAAAGCCTCTGCGTGAAGGGATTTGAGGGCCTCGTTGGTGAACTCGGCCCGCCACTCGTAGGCAATCATCCGTGGATCAGACGCATTACACAGTCACTGACCTACGGACCGCATCAAGGATGGTCTCGGTGTCGGTAGACGGGTCGGCGGTATAGAGGACGAGGGTCTGGGCGGTCGGGTAGGCGGTCATGAACGCGTCCCACAGCACGGTGATCGTGCCGAAACGATGGCTGGAAATGCGCTTGGTGCCGGAGGAATGACCGTGGACGTCGTGGCGGGCCCAGAGCTGCCGGAAGGCGTCGCTGCCCGCCGAGAGGCGTCCGAGCAGGGAATGCAGCCTCTGATCGCCCTCCCTCCCGCGCGCCATACTGCGCAGGGCTGCCACGGCTTCAAGTGCCACGGCGTCCCAGTCCGGGTAGGTGGAGGGGGCCTCACGGTCGAGGAAGACGTATTCCAGCTGATTGCCGTGGCCGGCCCGGCCGAGGAAGGCATCGGCCACTGCGCTGCACGCGATCACGTCGAAGTACGGGCCCAGGATGTAGGAGATCTCCCCGTCGAAACGCATCAGCGCTCGGGCCAGAGCCGGAACCGGTTGGTCGGCGCTCACGGTCGGAGGCTGCACGGCGACCGGCCAGACCAGGGAGTGCAGGTGGCGGACGGCCTCGTCCTCCAGGCGCAGCGTCGCCGCCAGCGCATCCAGCACCTGGCGTGAGGGTGAGCTGTCTTTTCCCCGCTCCAGACGGGTGAGGTATTCCACGCTGATGCCCGTCAGCGCAGCCACCTCTTCGCGCCGCAGGCCGGGCACCCGCCGGCCCTTGGTCCGGATGCTGAGCCCGGCCTCTTCAGGCGATACCAGTTCGCGGCGGGCGCGCAGGAACTCGCCGAGACGATTGCTCTCACCCATGCCAGGAGCGTAGGCCAGAACGGGCAGGCCGGAAGGGGCCCTGCTGGGTCCCCTCCCGGCGGGTTCTGTTGCCCGAGCGGTGGTCCGCCGCATGCTGCCGGTCATGAATACCGAACTGCTCGGCAAGGTAGCCCTTGTCACCGGGGCCTCCTCCGGAATCGGAGCGTCTGTCGCCCGGGCGCTGGCCGCCCGCGGCGCGAACGTCGCTGTGGCCGCGCGGCGGCGTGACCGGCTCGAACAGCTGGCCGCCGAGATCGAGGCGGACGGTGGCACTGCCATGGTCGTCGAACTGGACGTCACCGATGAGGCGACGTGCCGTGCGGCCGTCGACCAGTGCGTCCGTCGCTGGGGCTCGCTCGACCTCCTCGTGAACAACGCCGGAGTGATGCTGCTGGGCCCCATCAAGGGCGCCGACACCGACGACTGGCGACGCATGATCAACACCGATGTTCTGGGGCTGATGTACATGACGCACGCGGCGCTGCCGCACCTGCTGAACTCCCGGGGCACGCTCGTGCAGGTGTCCTCGGTCGACGGCCGTCTGGCGGGACCGCTCACCGGTGTCTACAACGCCAGCAAGTCCGCAGTGAACGCGTTCTCGGAATCACTGCGGCAGGAAGTGACCACCCGGGGAGTTCGTGTCGTGGTGATCGAGCCGGGGGCGACGACGACGGAACTGGCCTCCCACATCACACATTCCCCGACACGGGAGGCGGTGGAGCAGTTCGCGGCAGCCCTGCGGCCCCTGGCCCCCGAGGACGTCGCGGCCGCCCTCGTCTTCGCGGTGACGCAGCCGGCTCAGGTTGCGGTCAACGAGATCCTGCTGCGATCGGTGGATCAGCAGCGATGAGGAACGGGGCCGGAACCAGACGGTTCCGGCCCCTTAGCAGGGTTTTTCAGATGGTCAGAGCCCGGCGCCCATCCCGGCGAACGTGTCCGCCGGGATGGTGTTCAGGATGGCTTTCACATCGATCACGGTGGCGCCGTCCGGAGCCTTCACCGGGGCGGCGTCAGGGTCGATGTCTACCGTGACGGCCAGGGTCGCGTCTTTGACCGGCTTCTGGAGGAACTGGACCAGGTCGATGTTGAGGCCACTGAGCTTCTCGTCCTCAAGGAAGAGGTCGACCGTGACGGTCTCGTTCTCGCCGATCTCACCGGTGCTCTTCTTGATCCCGTCGGCCGTGCTCTGACCGAAGACGGCGATCAGGTCGTCCTGCACGGCGGCCGCGATCTTCTTGATCGGCACCGTGACCCGGTAGCCGTCACCCTGGTCGCCGCCGTCGACCTCGGTGACCTGGGCGTCAGCCTCGACCGCGGCCTGCAGCGAGTCGACGAGGGTCTGCACCCGGTTCGGGTCGATCGACGGTGTCACAGCCTCTTTCGGGAGCTCGTCGAGCACGCCCTGCTGGTTGAGCACCTTGAGCGACTCGATCAGGTCGAGCGAGACCCAGCCGCCGTCGAGCGCAGCCTTCGCCGGGGTGGCGATGCTCGGCGGAAGCTGACCGAGCAGGGCCTGCGCGTCGCTGACACTGCCCAGGCCGGACATCGTGGCGATCTTCTCAGCGTCGGCGCGCAGATACATCACGCCGTCTATGGTGACGAAATCGACCAGGCTGGAATCGTTCAGCACGGCCGAGATCGCCATCGACCCCTGAGCCTTCACCGCGGCCTGAGCCTTGGCCGGGTCTTTCAGCAGCGAAAGGCTGTCAGCTCCGAGGTCGGAGACCTTCAGCATGTCGGCGAACGTCTGACCATCCGGTGCGGTCTGGTTCACGACCAGCTTGCCGCCGAGGACCTGCTCGAAGTCTTTGATGTCAGACGCTGTGATCACGTCGTCACCGCCGGTCTTCGGCTGCGCGGCGCTGATCTTCTGCAGATCGGCCTTGGTGCTGTTCAGCGCCAGGGTGTAGCCGGCGCTGGAGAGCTTCGTGTGGTTCGTGAAAGCTTCGAGGACCTTGTCTTTCGGGGTGCTCCCAGCGGCCCCGGCACCGTCGGCGCCATCGGATTCAGAGCCTGCGCAGCCGCTGATCCCGACCGTTGCCACCAGGCCGAACGCTGCGACTGCCATGACTTTGGAACGCGTGGTCACTGTTCATCCCTTGCATTGATCTTGCTGTGGGCGCCCCGACGCCGCCGATGACTCGACTTTAGGGATAAACACACAGACTTCGCACAGGATTTAAAAAACGGACGAATCTCGAATGGGTCACGGCGGTCAGACAGTCGGGTAGCGCCACAGGTACGGGACGGCGCGCACGATCGCGGTGACGGCGGCCATGGTGAGCAGGCCGCCCAGGCAGACGGCCCAGCGCGCACCGATCGCCGATCCTGCGAGCGCGTGCAGGACACTGCTCAGCTGTGGGCCTCCGACCAGCACGATGGTCAGGGAGCCCTGGGTCCGACCGCGGAGGGCGTCGTCGGTGTGGGCCTGGGTGATGACGTTGCGGAAGGTGCTCAGGACGACGTTCACCGCGCCTCCGACGGTGAGGGCGATCAGGGCCGGGGCCAGGTGTGGAGTCAGGCCGAACAACACCACGGTCAGGCCCCAGGCGATCGCGGCCGAGGCCATCCAGGCGCCGTGCCGGCGGGCGTGGGTGAAGGTTCCCGACAGCAGACCAGCCAGGAGCACGCCGGTGGGGTAGGCGGCGTACAGCAGTCCCAGGACCGGGCCTCCTTCGGCGGGGCCGCCGTAGAGGCGGTGGGCGAGTTCGGGGAACAGGGCGACGGGCATCCCGAAGACCATGGCGGCCAGGTCTACGGCCAGGACGGCGACGAGGACCGGCTGGGCGAACAGGTAGCCGAAACCGTCGATCACCTGCCCGATCAGGGGGCGGCCCACAGGACGCGGAACGGGTGGGATCGGCGGGAGCCGGAAGACGGCCCACAGCACGGCGGTCAGCGCGATCGTGTCGCAGAGGTAGAGCGGGCCGAGGCCGACCGCGGGGATCAGGAGGCCTGCCAGGAGCGGCCCGATGATCGAGCCGGTGTAACGGACCAGGGAGCTGAGACTGGTGGCGGCGGGCAGGAGTTCCGGAGGGACGACGCGGGGCACGGTGGCGCCCGTGATCGTCATGCTCGCCCCGAACGCCAGGCCCTGGGCTCCGACGAGAACCATCAGGGCTGCCAGGGAAGGTGTTTCCCGGGTGGCCAGGGCCCACAGCAGGAGGTAGATCAACGCCTGGAGGGTGTGTGCAAGCAGGAGCAGACGGCGGCGGTCCATCGTGTCGGCCAGCGCACCGCCCCACAGCGACGCGACGGCCAGGGCGACGAAGGACGTGGCCGAGGCGACGGCGATGGTGCTGGAGGAGCCGGTGAGGGCGAACAGCTGACTCGGGATCGCGATCAGGCTGAAGGAACCACCGACGGCGGAGATCACCGATGCGATCCAGAGTCGGCGGTAGGCTGGGATTCTCAGGGGACGCGGGTCGAGAAGGTACGACCCGGTGCGGAGCGACCGGCTCATCGGACCGGCTTGCTCGTCACGTCGGCCACGACACAGCTGACGTTGTCGGGGGCCCCGGCCTCACGGACGGCGGCCAGCAGCTCGCCGACCGTCTGCTGGGGCTCGCCGCCGGTGGCGATCAGGGTGCGGATCTGTTCGGTGGGGACGACCGCGGACAGTCCGTCGGAGCAGAGCAGGAACCGGTCACCCGGTTGGGCATCCTGCAGGCCGACCTGCGGCGCGACGGGGGTGCGGCCGTCGAGCGCCTTCAGCAGGAGGGCCCGCTGGGGGTGACTGTCCGCCTCGGGGGGCGTGAGCCGGCCCTCGTCGACCAGGGACCGGACCAGGCTGTGGTCGTGGGTGATCTGGAAGAACCCGCCGTCCCGGAGCAGGTAGGCGCGGGAGTCTCCGATGTGCACCATGGCCAGTGCCGAGCCGGTCCACAGCATCGCGGTCAGGGTGCTGCCCGACCGTTCTTCGCAATCACCGGCCGGAATGATCTCACCAATGGCCTGGTTCGCCCGGGCGGCCGCATCCTGCATGACATTCAGCAGGTCACCGGACCGAAGGTGCTCTCCGTCAGCCAGTTTCACCAGTGTCTGCACCGCAGCGGTACTGGCCTCAGCACCACCGCGGCCGAACCCGTCGGCCACGGCCAGCAGACCGGGCCCGGCGTAGGCGGTGTCTTGGTGGGTGGCGCGGACCAGGCCGATGTCCGATCCCGCCGCGTAACGGATCTCCAGGGCACCGCCCTGGCCGGACCCAGCCGATTGCCGTCCGGTCAGTCGATCGACGAGAACGGCCGCCAGATCTCGCCGGACCGCGGTGTCGGCCTCGACCTGGGCCCAGAACGCGGCGACCTCGTGGGCCGCTTCCCCGGGATCCAGGTCGCACACGGTACGGATCTGGGCCAGGGGCATCCCCAGCCTTCGTAGCCATGCCACTGTCTGCGCCCGTTCGAGCTGGGCCGGGGCGTAGAACCGGTAGCCCGTGACCGGGTCGACGTGGGCCGGGGGCAGCAGACCCAGCTCGTCGTACAGGCGCAGCGCTTTCGGTGACAGCCGGGCTGCTCGGGCGAATGCCCCGATCGTCCACCATTGCACGCCTGACCTCCCGCCACCCGGAACCGCACCCGACAACGGGAAGAGTGGTACTTCCCCCCAGGGGAAGGTCAACCGCGTCCTGCGTGATCATGCCGATTCGGGGAACGTTCGCCTGATCACGAACGAGGTGGATGCTCCGCTGCGGGCGGACACGGCCAGGTACACCCCGAAGACCGGCGATCTCCGGGTGCCCACCTCGTCCGTTGTTACAAGAACTACTTCCAGCCCTCGACCCACACCTTGGCAGCGGCCCACCCGACGCTCGGCGCCGGCAGGTCCTGCTTGGAACCGAAGACCACCTGCACGGTCGCGGTCGGGAGGTTGCACGCCTTGTAGGTGCGGACCTCCTCGCCGTAGCCCTGTGCGTTGGTCTCGTAGCTGGCCCGGGTGCCGTTGCCGCCGATGACCTTCGCCACCTGGGCCTTCGACATGCCGACCTTCACCTTGCCGAACTCGGCGTTGGTGACGCACGACGTGTTCTTGACCGCCGCATCGGCCGATGAGGCACCACCGACCACGAGGGTGGCAACGACACCGACGCCAATGAGGGCACGACGCATGAAGAGTTTCCTTCCAGATTGTCCCAGAACTGCTCCGGGCCTGACTGATCCATCGGACAGGCCGTAGCGGTTCTGATACTCCGAAAGAGCTACTCCGTCACGGAGTGCATTCAGGACGTCGTCTGCACCCGGTCCAGGTGGTACATCTTGTTCAGGGTGCGCAGGCCCATGGTCTTTAGCACGTCGCGATGGACGTCGTCGCACTCCTGCTTCATACGCGCGTCGAGCTCGACGTCTTTGAAGCTCGCGGTGGGCTGGTTCGCGGCAGCCGCGACGGCGGTGCTCCAGTAGGCGCCGATCTGCATGCTCACCATGTCGGCGGAGTCGCTGTCCTCGTAGGACAGCAGCTGGATCGGCATGACCTCACAGGCCACGTGCCCGACGCCCTCGGGGCCACCGGCCGCGGCCATCTCGGTCAGCACCTTCTCCAGGTCGATCATCTGCTCGGTGCGAACCTCGGCGGCCTTGGTCGACTTGGCGCCGTGGACGCGCTGCAGCATCTGCTTGATCTCCTTCAGCTGCCGGGTCCACGTGGCGTCCTGCTCCTCGTCCACGTTCCAGACCGACACCGGGGCGGTGGGCGTCACGACCGCAGGGGACGAGGCCGCGGCGGTCGGGGTCTCGCTCTCTCTCGCACACCCGGTCAGCAGGAGTCCGGCCACCGACATGGTGACGACCGACCGAACCAGCAGCGACCGCTTCACGTTCACATCCTCCAGGGCCTGGGGCGTCCGTTCCCCAGTAGCCGCAGAATCATGGCAGGTCGTTCTGTGATCACCAATCTCCCAGGAGAGCGCGCCCGTTGACACCGCTGGCTAATGCCACTAGCTTTTAGCTAACGGAATTAGCCGACGCCACGGAGGACATCATGACCGAGCACCTGAACATCGCCGGCAACACCCTCGCCTACGACGTCACCGGCGAGGGCCCCCTCGTCGTTCTGGCGCACGGCATGGGCGACAGCCGGCACTCCTACCGCTTCATGGTCCCGGCCCTGGTGGCCGCCGGATATCGGGTCGCCAACGTCGACATCCGCGGCTGCGGCGACTCCAGCCTGGGCTGGGACGGCTACAGCCGCACCGACATCGCCGGTGACCTGGTCGCCGTGGTGCGGCACCTGGGCGGACCGGCCGTGATCATCGGCCAGTCGATCAGCGGGGGCGCGGCCACCATCGCCGCCGCCACCGCACCCGAGCTGATCACCGGCACCATCGAGCTGGCCCCGTTCACCCGCCAGCAGTCGGTCTCCCTGGGCGCGCTGTTCCGGTCGAAGCGCTACCGGGCCGGCACCACCCAGCTGGGCCTGACACTCGTCCTCGGAAGCCTGTCCGCCTGGAAGAAGTACCTGACCCTGGCCTACCCGACCAAGCCCGCCGACTGGGACAGCGAAATGGCGCGCATCGACGCCAAAATGATCGAGCCCGGCCGGATGAAGGCCCTCCAGGCCATGTGCAAGGCCAACCCGGCGGACGCGGGCGAGCAGCTGCCCAACGTCACGTGCCCGGTGCTGGTCATCCAGGGCAGCCTCGACCCCGACTGGGTCGACCCGCGCGCCGAGGGCGAGAAGATTCTCGCCGACCTGCCCACCGGTCTCGGCGAACTGGCCGTCATCGAGGGCGCCGGTCACTACCCGCACGCGCAGAACCCCGACGAGGTCGTCGCCCTGGCCCTGCCCTTCCTGGCCAAGAACCTCTCCCTTGCCTAGAGCCGGGCTCGACGCGGGCTCGGTCACCGCGGCCGGCGCGGCGCTGGCCGACGAGGTCGGCTTCGACCGGCTCAGCATGGGCCTGCTCGCCGAACGCCTCGGGGTGAAGGCGCCCTCGCTCTACAAGCACGTCACCGGCCAGGCCGATCTTTCCCACCGGATCGCGGTTCTCGCGATGACCGAGATCGCCGACACGATCGGTGAGGCCACCCGGGGACGAGCCGGTCGCGATGCCCTGGTCGCCGGCGCGAACGCCATGCGCACGTACGCACTGAAACACCCCGGCCGGTACACGGCAGGCAACGTGGCCCGGCCGAACGGGGCCGAAGACCCGCTCCACCCGGCCGTCGACCGGCTGCTCGCCTCCTGGACCGCCATGCTGCGCGGGTACCGGCTCGATCCCGATCAGGAGATCCACGTACTGCGGCTGCTGCGCAGCATTCTTCACGGCTTCGCGATCCTGGAGGCGACCGGCGGCTTTCGGATCGGCATCGACGTCGACGACAGTTTCACCTGGATGGTGCGGTTCATCGACCAGGGATTGAGGACGACGACCCCGTAGGCGAGGACGGCCGACCCTAGCCTTGATCCCTTCATCTAACGCCTGTGGACCGGGACGCACCACTGGGTGGCCTGAGGTCGGCAAGATCCTTGAATGTTCAGCGGCCAGGCCGACAGGCACCTGGTGAGCCAGGACCGCGCAGCCAGCCGACGCGCGGCAACGGGTCTGTTCGGGAGTCTCAGTCGCTGGTTCGCCGCAGGACTGGACGCCGACTCCCAGCGGCAGCGCAAGGGGCGGATCGGGGCCTGTCTCTACCTGGGCGGCGCCGTCTACGGTGCGCTGATCGTCTGGCAGACGCCCGATCCGCCGGTGTCGCAGACGGTCGTGGCGATCGCGGTCGCCGTGGTGGCCCTCACCCTGATGGTGCTGCCCTGGCAGCGCGTTCCCGACTCGGTGCTGATCTGGCCGGTGCTGCCGAGCGCCTTCTTCACCACGCTCGGCTCCGGCTCTTCGAACATGCTCGGTCACTACCAGGCGATCTACCTGCTGGCCCTGGGGTATGCCGGGCTGGTGCTGAGACCGGGGCAGACCGCGAAGGTGGCCGGGGTGAGTCTGGCCCTGCTGGCGGCGGTCGCCGGGTTCGGTCTGCAACGCGACAGCCTGGTCGAGATCACCGGGACGATCCTGTTCGCCGCCCTGATCGGTGAGCTGATCGCCGCCGCGATGGCGGCTCAGCACCGGCAACGCGTGAAACTGGAGCACCTGCACGCCGGGGTGCGGCCACTGCTCTCGGCCCACTCCGAGTCGGAGGCCGCCCGCCTGGTCAGCGAGCAGGCGCTGGACCTGCTCGGTGCCGACGGGGTCGTGACCCTGGTGGCCGACCGGTTCGGCCCGCCGAGTGCGCGGGACACCTCGCTGACCGCCCGGGGCGGCGCCGGGCTCGGTTCGGAAGTGGCCGCGGTGCAGTCCGGTGACCACCCACCCGAGTCGGGCATCGGTGCCGTCACCCGGGACCGGCGTCCCCTGTTCGTCCCCGATGCCCGGCACTCTCCCGTGAGCCTGCCGACGACCGGGAACGAAACGAGCTGGGCCTCGGCGCTCTTCCTCCCGGTCGAGGTCGTCGACCAGCTGGCCGGGGTGATGGTGGCCTTCTGGACGAGGCCGGTGAACGAGCTGGACCCCTTCGACGCCCAGGTGATGGAACTGCTCTCGCTGCAGGCCGGGCCGGTACTGATGCGGGTGCGGCACGTGGAGGAGCTCGACCGGGCCGCGACCACGGACCCGCTCACCGGGGTCTCGAACCGGCGGGCCTTCGAGCAGGCCATGGCGAACCTGGAGGACGACGCCCTCCTTCTGCTGTTCGACCTGGATCGTTTCAAGGGGGTCAACGACACCCAGGGACATTCGGCCGGGGACCGGGTGCTTCAGGCCTTCGCCTCGTCGCTGACGGCCTCCGTGCGGGACACCGACCTGGCCTGCCGGATCGGTGGCGACGAGTTCGCCGTGCTGACGCGCGGCAGTTCGGAGGTCGCCCGGGCGATCCTGGACCGGCTCTCGGCCGCCTGGTCGTACCCGGAAGGGGTCGGATTCAGCGTGGGGTCTGCCGAACGACGGCCGGGAGAATCGGCCGAGCACCTCAGCACCCGGGCCGACGAGGGGCTCTACGCCATGAAGCACCGCCGCCGGGAGCGGGTCGAGGTCGACTGAATTCGAGCTGTCCGCGCCGGACCTGGCCGCGATCGACGCCCTCGACGCCGGCGTGCGCAGTGGCCCGGACCCGGACGTCCCGCGTCCGGAGCGGTTCGACACCGTGATCCCGGAGAACTGAGGGCTCTTCTTCCGCCTCGCCCCTTCACCCGTAGGGCGGGGCCCTCGAGGTCGGCCGATCCCGGGTGGCCGGGTTCGCCATGTGTACACCTGGTACATCCGGTACCGCTTGTACCAGGTGTACACATCGCGCACGCCCCCTTGCCACGAGGACGTGCGCCGCTCTCAGGGACCCCCGGGAACCAGCTTCGAGAACTCTTCGGCGCCCACGTCGTCCCCTCGCTGGTAGTCGTCGGCCGCGACGTCCAGGTGCTCGCCGAAGGTCTGCATCTGGTCGCGCCAGGACGTGAGGTGGCTCTCCCACTTGCTGCCCACCTGGGTCAGCGCCGTGATGCTGTCGGCACCGGGGATCCCCTTCCCCGCCGATTCCAGCTCACTGCCGGGATCGAGCTTGCCGACCACACCGGCCGCCGACTCGGCCTTGCCCCCGGATGCTCGTAGTTCCCCCACGAGCACACTGAACTGCCCCTTCATCATGGCCCTCCCCCATCTCAGGAGCCGCCCATAGTACTTAAGGGCAGTTACCGGCATAACCCTCGAGAACCGTCGACCTGGGCGTTCTGACCCAGAGTGACATACTGGTCCATCTGGGTGTCCGCCCTTCAGGGAGACGGTGACGACTCAACACCGCCGGTCTCCGGTCGATGGATCGCCCGGAACTAGTTGCCTCAGCAACACGCCCGGTGGGAGAGGAACTCATGCACGGACACCCGTCCCCGATCCTTCAGGACGCCAGGGGCCCGTTCCGTGCCTGAGATGTCAAGAATCACGGTGCGGAAGCCGATGACGTGGGGCATAGGTATTCGCGAGGAGGACTCGACGGTGGCTGAGCAGGCTGTACCGCTGCGTCCGCTGACCAGTCTCCTGCGTGATCCGGTGCTGCGCGCGCTGGTGGCCCTGACCCTGGTGCTCGCCTTCTTGTTCCTGGCCTTTCCCGGCGATGTCACCCGCCGGGCCCAGATCTACTGGATCGGCCAGCTCCCGATGGACGCGGCGCTGGCCGTCGGCGCGTGGCGTCTCCGGCACCTGGCACCGGTCCGGTACCGGCGCTTCTGGTCGTTCATCGCCTTCGCCGGCACCGCTTTCACCATCGGCGACAGCTATCAGGCGTCGGCGATGGTGCTCGGTCTCGACCGGCCCTCGATGGACGGCGGTGCCGTCCAGAGCGCGTTCTTCGCAGTCGGTATGTCGAGCAACGTACTGGCCTGCCTGATCTTCCCCCAGGGGCCGCAGTCGGGCCGGGAGAAGGTCATCTTCTGGATGGACTCGGCCACGGTCCTGGTCGGCGGAGCCGTACTGGCCTGGTGTTTCGCGGTCAACCCGATCGACCGCAGCACCGACCGGGCTACCGCCAGTCTCACCGTGGCCCTGGTGATCGTGGCCGCGTTCGCGGCGACCAAGGTGGCCCTGTGCCCCGCACCGCCGATGGACCGGATCGCCGCCTGGCCGATGGTCGCCGCCCCGATCGTCCAGGGACTGAGCACCTTCCTGCTCAATCTCTTCGACCAGCAGGACCAGCCGTACGCCTTCGCCATCCGGCTGATGCCCTCGCTCCTGATCGCGGTGGGCCCCCGTATCCAGGAGGTCACGGTCCGGATCTCGGGCAACGAACCGCGCCCCAAGCGCCGGCCCTACAGCCTGCTGCCGTACAGCATGGTCGCGTTCACCTTCGTGATGTTCTTCCTGGTGCTCCCCTCCGACGTGTCCATCCAGCTGTGGGGAGCGATCACCGGCGTCATGGTGATCACCGCCCTGGTGGCCGGGCGGCAGCTGATCGCCTTCCAGGACAACACCCGTCTCATCCGGCGTCTCGACGTCGCGCTCGGAGATCTGAAGGGCCAGGACGCGTTGCTGCGCTATCAGGCGACGCACGACGCCCTCACCGACCTCGTCAACCGCACGCGGTTCCAGGAGGAGATGGGTCTGCTCCCTCCGGAACTGCCCCACACGGTCTTGCTCATCGACCTCGACGACTTCAAGACGGTCAACGACACCATGGGCCACGCCGCGGGTGACGCCCTGCTGGTCTCGGTGGCCCAGCGGCTCGAGGGAGCGGTCCGGCCCGGCGACCTGGTGTCCCGGCTGGGCGGTGACGAGTTCGCGGTACTGCTGCCGGCCGCGGGTCTCAGCGATGCCCTCTCGGTCTCGGAGAACATCCTGCGCAACTTCGCCGACGACGTGGACGTGCTCGAGCACAGCGTCGCCGTCCGGGCCAGCATCGGCATCGCCGTGGCCCAGACCGGTTTCGATCCGTCGACCCTGCTGAAGAACGCCGACATCGCCATGTACGAGGCCAAGCAGCGGGGCAAGGGCATGTGGGCGCTGTACACCGACGAGATGGGTATGCGTATCAACGGCGAGGCCGACCTGGTCCGCGAGATGTCCACCGCTCTCGACGAAGGACAGTTCACCCTGGAGTACCAGCCGATCGTGCGGTTGGACGACATGGAGATGACCGGTGTCGAGGCCCTGATCCGGTGGCAACACCCCACCCGCGGCCTGATCAACCCCTCCGACTTCATCCCGCTGGCCGAGAAGTCCGGGCTGATCGTGCCCATCGGGCGCTGGGCTCTCGGCGAGGCCTGCCGCCAGGGCGCCGCCTGGCGGCAGGCCCACCCCCAGGCCGACCACCTGGTCATCGGGGTCAACGTCGCCGGTCGTCAGCTGCGCACCGGAACGTTCGTCGACGAGGTGCTGAAGGTGCTCGCCGAGAACGAGATGTCGGCGGCCAACCTCAGCATCGAGGTGACGGAGACCGCCGTCCTGGGCGACCAGGAGTCCACCGACGCGATGCTCCGCCTGCGCGAGATGGGCGTCCGGCTCGCCCTGGACGACTTCGGTACTGCGGCCTCCTCGCTCGGCCTGCTGCTCACCTGCCCGGTCACCACGCTCAAGCTGGACCGCTCGTTCGTGGAGTCGATCACCACCGTCGGCCGGCAGGCCGCGGTCGCCACCGCCGTGAGCCAGATGGCCAACGCCCTGGACCTGGCCTCGGTCGCCGAGGGCATCGAGACCGAGGAACAGTGCCGCCTCCTGCAGGAACTGGGTTATCGGTACGGCCAGGGCTTCCTGTTCTCCCGGCCCGTCCCGCCCGGGGTACTGGCCGGGTGGTGGGCTGCAGTTCCTGCGTCCTCTCGGTTGCCGTAACCGGCCGGCCGTCAGCCGCTCGGGCGGACCAGCCCGGTCTCGTACGCGAGCACCACAGCCTGCACCCGGTCGCGTAGACCAAGTTTGGTCAGGATGCGGTGCACGTGGGTCTTGGCCGTAGCCTCCGCGATCACCAAGTACTCGGCGATCTCGCTGTTCGGCAGGCCCCGCGCCATCAGGACCAGAACGTCGCGCTCCCGTTCGGTGAGCAGATCGAGCCGGGCACCGCGGTGCTGATGCGCCCCGGCTGCAGCATCGAACTGCGGCACGAAATGCTCCAGCAGGCGGCGGGTGGTGCTCGGGGCGACGATGGCGTCACCACCGGCCACAGCCCGGACCCCGTACAGCAGTTCGGCCGAGGGAACGTCTTTCAGCAGGAAGCCGCTCGCTCCGGCCTGGAGCCCGGCGTAGGCGTACTCATCCAGGTCGAAAGTGGTGAGGATGATGACATGCGGTGCGCTTCCGGCTCCGAGCAGGCGGCGGGTGGTCTCGACCCCGTCCAGATGGGGCATCCGTACGTCCATGAGGACGACATCGGCCCGGACACCCCTCAGTAGATCGAGGGCTTTCAGCCCGTCCGCGGCCTCACCGACCACCTCCATGTCTGATTGAGCCTGGATCACCATCCGGAAACCGGTGCGCACGAGTTCCTGGTCGTCCACCAGCGCGACCCGGATCATGCCACGCCCACCGGGAACCAGGCCCGGACGACGAAACCGCCGTGCGGATCGTGGCCGATGTCCGTCCGACCACCGAAAAGGGCAGCACGCTCACGAATCCCGATGAGTCCGTGACCCGCCCTCTCATCGACGGAGACGATCGGCGGACTTCCGCGTCCCTCATTCCTGATCTCCACCTGGATCTCCCCATCGGCGAGACGAACAGCCACCTGGGCTGGTGTTCCCGCGCCCACATGCTTCAGCACGTTCGTCAATCCCTCCTGCACGACCCGGTACGTCGCCAGCTGAACACTTTCCGGCACCAACTCCGGATCCGGTCCTGCTTCGAGGCCGACGTTCAGTCCACTCAGCTGGAACCGTTCGACCAGGGCCCGGATGTCATCAAGACCAGGTTGTGGCGCAGCGGATTTCCCCTCGTTGCCTCTCAGCACTCCCAGAAGACGCCGGAGTTCAGCCAGAGTCGACCGCCCGGTGTCGGCGATCGTTACGACCGCGGCCCGCGCCTGGTCCGGCGCCGTGTCAATAGCCCAGCTCGCCCCTTCGGCCTGCACCACCATGACACTCACGTGATGGGCCACCACATCATGCATCTCGCGAGCGATCCGGGCGCGCTCGGTCAGCGTGGCGGTGAGTACCGCGGTGTCCCGCTCCAGTTCTAGCCGGGAGGCCCTCTCTTCCAGAGCCCGCAGATACCCCTGCCGAAGAGCAACGTTCGTGCCGAGAACCCAGACCACGAGCACGCAGAGAAACTGGAGAACAGTGTTGACCGGCCCCTGGTACGGCTGGCGTAGCGGAGCGATCATGACCAGGGCCAGGCACACCCCGAGCGCGACCCGGCCGGAGCGGGCCGGTTCGCACCGGGCGATCGTGTACAGGCTGAGCAGGAGAGCAACCTGTGCCCCGTTGACCGGAAGCCCGAACACCCACTGCACCAGCTCCGCCGCGACCCCGACTCCCAACACGGCGAAAGGTTCCTGACGACGCCGGAACAGAGCGAGCGCAGGCGCGATCGCGAGGGGCAGGGCCCAGCCCCATCCCATCTGTTCGGCCACGTAGTACACCGAGGCCCCGGCCGCGACCAGAGCAGTAGCCACCACTATCAGATCAGGCAGGACGGGGTGGTCACGGATGAACCGGCGTAGCCAGTCGCTCATGTCCCGAGCCTAGACGTCGCGGGTACGGAATCGGGCCAGTCCGGCCACGTTGAGCAGTATCATCACGCCCAGGAACAGCGCAGCCGCGACGAACGGCGAGGGCCCACCCTCGTCCACTCCGATGAGCGACCCGAAACTCGTGAAGGGCAGCCAGAGTCGCGCCTCCTCATGCGCCTGACCGACAAGCATCGCCACCATCGGCTCGACCACGGCCGGGTAGATCACGTACGTCGCGATCGCCGCCGGCAGCGAGGGAAGCAAGACGCCCAGCGCGAGACCGAACCAGCCGATCCCCAGGCCGAACACCACCATACCCAGACCGTTGCGCTGCACCAGGCCGTCGGAGGCGAAGCGGGCCAGGCCACCGCCTGTCGCCAGCACTCCGGCGATCCAGGCCGCTGCCTCACACACCAGCACGACGCTGAGTAAGTAAGCCGTCATGACCAGGGTGCGGGCGAGTGCCAGGACACGACGGTCGGGCAGGAGAGTCAGAAGAGGTCTGATCGTGCCGTACCGGTGGTCGTGTCCCCAGGCCAGGACCCCGAGCGTGCCCAGCAGGACGGCCAGCGGGGCTGGCTGCCCGGGGTTCAGCACCGACCGGGCCAGATCGGCGTCGAACGGCCCGTCGTGGACCATGACGACCGCGAAGGCCAGCCCGACCGACGAGGCCAGGCACAGACCGGTGATCAGCCAGGTGCTGCGCAGGGTGCGCAGGCGGTACCACTCCATCGCCAACGCGGGCCGTAACTGATGTCGCAGCTGGTCAGACATGCCGGTCCCCCGATTCCGCGACATATTCCACGGCTCCTTCCGTGACCCGCAGATAGGCCTCTTCGAGTCCCGGGGCACCGGTCCCGGACACGAACTGCGCCATACCTCCCTGGGCCAGGACGTGGCCACGCCCCAGCACCACCACGTCGTCCGCGACTGTCTCCACCCCGGCGAGCTGATGACTGGACACGAGCACAATGCGTCCTTCGTCCGCCAGGCTGCGCAGCAGGGTTCTCAGCCAATGGATGCCCTGTGGGTCAAGCCCGTTCTCCGGCTCGTCGAGAATGATCGCGCCCGGATCGCCGAGCAGTGCCGCGGCCAGGCTCAATCGTTGCGCCATGCCCGTCGAGAACACGCCCGGCCGCCGGTCCGCCGCGTCGGACAACCCGGTCCGGGTGAGCACCTCGTCCACCCGTCGCTCGGGTATGGCGCCCCCGATGGCGAGCATGCGCAAATGATTTCGTGCGGTGCGGCCCGGATGCCAGAAGCGGTCGCCGAGTACTGCACCGACGGTGCGAGCCGGATCGTCCACCTCGCGCAGACGTAGGCCGTCGAACGTGGTGACACCCTCGCCGTGATCCAGTCCGAGCATGAGCCGCAAGGTGGTTGACTTGCCGGCCCCGTTCGGTCCGAGGAATGCCGTGACCACGCCGGGCCGGACATCGAAACTCAGGTCTTCGACAGCGGTCCTGCCGCCGTAATGCTTCGTCAGGTGCCTGCAGGAAATCATGTCCGCAACGGTAGGAATCCACGGGGGCGAAATCGTCAGCCCGGAGATCGGACCCCTGATACATCTCTGGGTGTACGGCACCCGCACGGTCCTCGGCGGGCAACGCCGGGTCGGTATGGGTAACGTGCCCGTGGTGAGTACGTGATCTTGGCCAGTCCCTGACGCTGCCGGAGGAACGCCCATGACTGCCCTCTCCCGCCTGGTGATCGCTGGACGCTGGTGGGTGGTGGCCCTGTGGATCGTGCTGGCCGCGCTCGGGGGGTTCGCGGCGCCGCAGGCCACCCAGCGGCTGACCTTCGACTTCGGGCTTCCGGGGCAGCCGGGGTACGAGGCCAACGTCGACATCCTGAAGACGTTCGGGTCCGGGGGTGTCGGGGCTCCGGTGCTGCTCGTGGTGGGTGACGGGTCGAGCGAGGTACCGGCGGCCGCACCCATCGCGGAGGCTGTGGCGAAGGCCGCGCCGGGAGCGCGGGTCGCGACCTACGCCGATCAGAGCGACCTGCTGGCGGACGACGGCAGAACCGGTGTCGTACTGGTCTATCCGATCCCCGTCGCCGCGGACCAGCCCTATGCCCCGGCACTGGCGCAGTTGCGGCCGGCCGCCGAGCACCTCACCCGGGAGCTGGGCACGCCCGTCGTGGTGACCGGCCGGGACGCGCTCAATTTCGCGGAGGGCGACACCGGCGGCAACGCGCTCGCCGAGACCCTCGCCGGTGGGATCGGGGCCGCGATCGTGCTGGCCCTGGTGTTCGGATCGTTCCTGGCCCTGATGCCGCTGGTCATCGCCGCCGCCTCGATCCTGACAACCTTCCTGATCCTCTGGGGACTGACCGCACTCACCGACGTCAGTTTCGTCGTCCAATATCTTCTCGCCCTCATCGGCCTGGGCGTAGCGATCGACTACGCCCTGCTGCTCGTGACCCGCTGGCGGGAGGAGACGGGGAACGGATCCACCCCGGAAGAAGCTGTGCGCACGGCCATGTCGACGGCCGGACGGTCAATCTTGTTCTCCGGCATCACGGTGGCCGTCAGTCTGGCGGCTCTCATCGCCGTGCCGGTGCCCTTCATCCGCAGCGTCGGTTACACCGGTCTGCTCATCCCGGTGCTCAGCGTCGCGGCGTCGCTCACCCTGTTGCCCGCGCTGCTGCTGATCCTGGGTCGGCGTCTGAGCTGGCCGCACCGGCGCACCACCGATCCGGAGAGCCGACTGTGGCGCGGCGTAGGCCGTTTCGTGGTGCACCACCGCTGGGTCTGCGCGATCGCGTCCGCCGCCGTCCTGATCATCCTGGCCGTGCCGAGTTTCGGGCTGCGGCTCGGCCAGGCCACCAACGACGCGCTCGCCGCCGGGTCGGGCCCGGCGGCCACGGCCGTCCGCAGCCTCGACGGCAACGGTCCCGGGGCCGGGCTCTCCGCACCGATCGAGATCCTGACCGACACACCGTCCGAGGTGGTCGAGAAGATCCGGACGGTGGACGGGGTGGGCGGCGTGGCCGCGCCCGGACAGTGGCGCTCGGGTGCCGGGGAGTCCGTGGTGGACGTCTGGACGCAGGACGACGCCAACTCCTCGTCCGGTGCCGCCGTGGCCGCCGAGATTCGCACGGTCGCCGAGGATCTCGGAGCCCGGGTGGGCGGTATCCCGGCGCAGGACGCGGACTTCATCGACACCGTGTACGGCAGCGCCGGGTGGATCGTCATCGCCATCGTCGTGGTCACGTTCGTGCTGCTGGCCGTGGCCCTGCGCTCGATCGTGCTGCCCGCCAAGGCCCTGCTGCTGAACGTCGTCTCGCTGGGCGCCGCGTTCGGCATCACGGTCTGGATCTGGCAGGGTGGCCACGGCACCGAACTGCTCTTCGACCGTCAGCCCTCGGGCGCGGTGACGGTCTGGATCCCCATCGCCATCTTCGCCTTCCTGTTCGGCCTGTCCATGGACTACGAGGTCTTCCTGCTCTCCCGCATCAAGGAGGAGCACGATGCCGGCCACACCACCGACGAGGCCACCGTGCACGGCGTCGCCCGCACCGGGCGCCTCGTCACCAGCGCCGCCCTGATCCTGTTCCTGGCCTTCGTCTCGCTGAGCCAGATCCCCACCGCCGACGTGAAAATCCTCGCCACCGGTCTGGCCCTGGGCATCATCATCGACGCGACGATCGTGCGGGGCATACTGGCCCCGGCGCTGGTCGCCGCTCTCGGCCCCGCCAACTGGTGGTGGCCCTCCGGTGCGAAGGAGAAACCGTGACCGTCCAGGTCAGACCGGCCACCGTCGCGGATGCCGAGGCCATCACCGAGATACATCTCGTCTCCCGGGCGGTGACGATGCCCTACCTGCCGCGCCTGCACAGCGACGAGGAGACCCTGGCCTGGATCACCCACGTCGTCCTGCCCAGCTCCCAGGTGTGGGTCGCGGTCGACGACCGGGTGCTGGGATATGCGGTGCTCGAGGGCGACCTGCTGGAAGGCCTGTACCTGCTCCCGGAGGTCCGCCGTCGCGGGATCGGGACGGCGCTGCTGCACCACGTCCGTGACGTGGCCCCGGTATTACGCCTCAACGTTTTTCAGCGCAATCACGAGGCGATCGCGTTCTACCGCGCGCACGGGTTCGAACTGACCGGGAGCAGTGACGGAAGCGGGAACGAGGAGAACGAGCCCGACGCCACCTACAGCTGGCGGGCGACGGCCTGACCACCGTCAGAGCACCAGCCAGCGGCGACCGTCGAGAAGTTCTCTCGCCGCATCGAGATGTCCCGCATGGCAGGCCGTCTCCGTGATCACGTGCAGTACCGTCTCGTGCAGGTCGCGGTGCCGCACCGGGAAGTAGTCCGGCCACCAGGCCGGTGGCCGGTCGAGCGCGGTCCGGGTGATGATCTCGTTCGCGAGGGCGATGTGGGTTCGGTAGTCGTCCAGAATGATGGACGATTCACTCCCCGCCGGCACCTGCCAGTAGTCCGGATGGCCGTCGGACCCCTGCGCCTCCTTCACACCGGCGACCACGCCCTGGAACCAGAAGCGCTCCACGTCGTGGGTCAGGTGGCTCACCAGGCCCAGACACGACCAGCCGGAGGGCAGGGCCGGCCTTCGGAGGTCTTCCTCCGGCAGTCCTTCCAGGATTCCCAGCACATGTTCGCGCTGAGAATTCAGGGACGACAGCAGAGTCTCCACCTGCGGCGATGTCATACACCTCAGCGTAGCGGCCCGAAATGCACCTTTTGACGACCGTGTTCCCGGTGAGTCCGGAGCCATCTTGTCGGTGGTCTTCCCTAGTCTCTTTTCGACAGACCGAGCACAGACAGAGCAACGCACGCACGACCTGACGGAACGAGGGATGCACCAGTGAGCGACGCGGTCGGGTTGGTGGTCGGCACCGAAGACTCCACACCCCTGAAGTTCCACGTCGCGGTCGCACCCGACGCCTACCTCCAGCTGGACGACGTGGTGGTCACCCAGCGCCTGATCCCCGGGGTCGGGCCGGTGATGACGTCGGGGATCGTCACCGAGGTGCGCTCGCGGCACGAGGGGGCCAGCTTCGGCTCCGACGTCTTCCTGATCGCCGACGGCGTGCTCCCGGCCCAGGTGCAGGAGATCGCCGAGATCACCACCACCCGCGTCGACCCCGAGGTCTACGTGCCGCCGCGGCCGGGTGAGCCGGTGCGCCGGGCGCAGGGCGAGGAACGGGCCCGGGCGCTGTACTTCGACCAGATGGACAAGAAGGTTCCGGTCGGGCTGGGCCGTGACGGGCAGCCGGTGTACCTGAACCTGGAGTTCCTCAACGGTGTGCGCGGCGCCCACGTCTCGATCAGCGGTATCTCCGGCGTCGCCACCAAGACCAGCTTCGCGCTGTGGCTGATGCACTCGATCTTCCGTTCCGGCGTGCTCGGGGGCGGCGGCCGTAACTCCAAGGCGCTGGTGTTCAGCGTCAAGGGAGAAGACCTGCTGTTCCTCGACAAGACCAACGTGCGCCTGGACGACGACCTGCGTGCCGACTACGCCGGGCTGGGCCTGCCCGCGGTGCCGTTCGAGTCGGTGGGGTTCTTCGCTCCCCCGACCCCGCAAGACCCCACGGGCCGTCCTCACGTCACCGGCCGCACCAGCGGTGTCTGCGCCTTCTGGTGGACCCTGGCCGAGTTCTGCGCCGACGGCCTGCTGCCGTACGTGTTCGCCGACGTCGAGGACGAGCGCAATCAGTACACGATGGTCGTGCACAACGTGGCCACCCGCCTGAAGTTCGAGGCCCTGGCGGCCGGGGTCGACGGCGCGGTGACCATCGAGGGCAAGACGATCCGCACCTACGAGGCCCTGGTCGACTTCGTCGTGGAGAAGCTCAGCGACGACAGCACGCGCGGCACCTGGGCCGGCCCGGCCATCGGGCAGGGCACCGCGAACGCCTTCATCCGGCGGCTCATCTCGTCGGTGCGGCCGTTGCGCGAGATCCTGCGGGGCGATCTGCAGAAGTCCGACGAGCGCGTCGTGTCCACGGAGGGCCAGCAGATCACCGTGGTCGACCTGCACAACCTGCAGGAGCGGGGTCAGCGGTTCGTGGTGGGCGTGGTGCTGGCCTCCGAGACCCGGCGCAAGGAGGCCTCCGGCACGGGCAGCCTGCTGTTCACGATGATCGACGAGCTGAACAAGTACGCGCCCCGAGAGGGTAACAGCCCGATCAAAGACACGCTGCTCGACATTGCCGAGCGCGGGCGGTCTCTCGGCATCATCCTGATCGGTGCCCAGCAGACCGCCAGCGAGGTGGAGCGCCGCATCATCAGCAACAGCAGTATCAAGGTGGTGGGCCGGCTCGACCCGGCCGAGGCCAGCCGCCCGGAGTACGGCTTCCTGCCACCCTCGCAGCGGCAGCGGGCCACCCTGGCCAAACCCGGCACCATGTTCGTCACCCAGCCGGAGATCCCGGTGCCGCTGGCCGTGGAGTTCCCCTTCCCGGCCTGGGCCACCCGGCTGTCCGAGTGCATCCCGGGAGACCTCGTGGCTCCACCCGCACCCTCGGGTCGGGGCAGCACCGCCGATCCGGCCCCCAGTGTCTTCACCCGCCTTCCTCCCACTTTCGAGGACGACGAACCCCCCTTCTGATCCTGCTCTTTCGTAAGGAGTCGAGCCGCCGTGAAGTTCCTGCACACGTCCGACTGGCACGTCGGGAAGCAGCTCAAGGGCCGTGACCGGCTCGACGAGCAGAAGGCGGTGCTGCGCGAGATCGTCGAGGTGGCGCGTCACCACGAGGTCGACGCCGTGCTGGTCTCGGGAGACCTGTACGAGAACGCGGTGCCGGGCGCGAGTGCGCAGCAGCTCGTGGTGCGCACGCTGATGTCGTTGCGCGACCTGGGGTGTGAGGTCATCGCGCTGGCCGGGAACCACGATCATCCAGGCAGTTTCGACGCCTACCGGCCGCTGATGGGCCGGGCCGGCATCACTCTGCTGGGCAACATCCGGCCGCCCGGATCCGGCGGTGTGGTCAAATTCAAGGCCCGGTCCGACGGGCAGGACGCCGCCGTGGCCCTGCTGCCCTTCCTGTCCCAGAGGTATGCGGTGCGGGCCGCCCACCTGATGACGCAGACGCCCGCGGAGAGCTCCGGCGCCTACGACCAGATGGTGCGCGAGATCCTGGGCGCCCTGTGCGGCGAGTTCCACGACGACACGGTGAATCTCGCGATGGCCCATCTGACCATGACCAACGGGGCGTTCGGCGGCGGTGAGCGGATGGCCCAGTCCATCTTCGAGTACTCGGTGCCGGCCACCGTGTTCCCGGCCGAGTGCAGCTACGCCGCGCTGGGCCACCTGCACCGGCGGCAGACCCTGCCCGCGGCCTGCCCGGTGGTGTACAGCGGCTCTCCCCTCGCCGTGGATTTCGGGGAGCAGGACAATCCGTCGGTGGTCTGCATCGTCGAGGCCACGGCGTCGACCCCGGCCAAGGTCACCGACGTGCCGATCACCTCGGCCCGCCGGCTGCGCACGGTGAACGGCACCGTGGCCGAGCTGGAGGCGATGGCCGGAGACCTTGGTGACGACTACCTGCGGGTGCTGGTGCGGGAGCCGGCCCGCGCCGGGCTGCGCGAGGCGGTCAGCGACGTACTGCCGAACGCGCTGGAGGTGCGCATCGATCCGGAGTTCACTGGGTCGGCCGAGCGTTCCGCACGGCACCGTGACCGCACCACGGGCAGCCCGCAGGAGCTGTTCGAGCGGTACATGGAACAGTCCGGGGCGAAAGACGATGCGGTGTCGCGGCTGTTCGCGCAGCTGAGCGACGAGGTGACGGCCTCTGACGCGGCCGACGGCGCGGAGCTGTCGGCATGAGGCCCGTCCTGCTGGAGATGGAGGGCTTCGCCTCGTTCCGGGAGCGCGCCCTGGTCGATTTCGAGGAGGCCGACTACTTCGCGATCGTCGGGCCCACCGGTTCGGGCAAGTCGACGATCGTGGACGCGATGACGTTCGCGTTGTTCGGGTCGGCACCGCGGTGGGGACGCAAGAACGCGGTCAGCATGGCGCTGTCGCCGCACGGCAACCGGGCGGTGGTGCGGCTGGTGTTCGAGCTGGCCGGGCACCGGTACGTGGTGGCGCGCGAGGTGCGGCGTACGGGCGCCTCGATCAGCGCCAAGAACCAGCGTCTGGAACGGCTGCCGTCGCTGGAGAGCCGGGGAGATCCGGACGAGAACACGGTGTCGATCGCCGCCGACAGCAAGGTCACCGAGGCCGTCGAGAAGCTGCTGGGCCTGACGTTCGAGCAGTTCCGGCAGTGTGTGGTGCTGCCGCAGAATGCCTTCGCCGAATTCCTGCACTCCACCCCGAAAGACCGGCAGGAGATCCTGCTGCGGTTGATCGGGGCCGAGCACTACGAGCTGATCCGGGGCGAGGCCAACCAGCGGGCGCAGTCAGCCCGCGACCGGGTGGAGCACCTGGACCGGCAGCTGACCGAGCTCGGAGACGCCACGGCCGAGGCCGAGACGGCCGCGGCCGCCCGGGAGCAGCAGGTCTCCGGGCTGGTCGACCAGGTCCGGGCTGCGCTTCCGGGACTGGCCGCGGCGCAGGACGCGCTGACCGAGGCGCTGCGCACGCAGGAGCGGCTCGGGCTTGAACGTGACCGGCTGGCCGCGATCGTCGTGCCCGACGGGGTGTCGCAGATCGACCGCGCGGTGTCCGAGGCGTCGGCTGCGGCTTCCATCGCGAGCGCGGCCGAGGCCACGGCCGAGGCGGCGGACACGGCCGCGCGGGAACAGCTCTCGGCGGCTCCTGCCCGCGGTCCGTTGGAGCGGACGGTCAAGGACCGCACCGAGCTGGGCGCTCTCACCGTGGAACTGCCCTCGCTGAGCGGGGCGCAGGCGCAGGCCCACGACCAGCACGTGGCGGCCGGGCATCTGGTGACGGCGGCGGAGCTTCAGTACCTGCAGGCCCAGACCGCCTCCGAACGGGCTGCGCGCACGGCCGACGAGGCGGGGCGCCGGGTGAGGGATCTGGAGGCCCAGCACCAGCTGCTGACGCGACCGTCCTTGCCGTCGGGTCTGGACGAGCTGGACCGTGATCTGACGAGTGCCGGTACCGCTCTGGAGTCGGCGACGGCCGAGCTGGCCGAGGCGGAGAAGGCCGACGAGGCGGCGACGGCCGCGATCGAGGCCGGTCCCCCGCGGGTGCCGCTGGAGCGGGCCCAGGTCACGCTGGAAGAGCTCGCCACGCTCGGCGGGCGGCTGGCGGAGCTCGAGGCCCACGCCGAGAAGGCCCGGGAGGCGGCCCAGCAGGCCTCCGCCGCGGTGGACCAGGGCGTCGCGGCGGTGCGTGAGGCCCGGCAGCGGCGTGACGAGGCGCAGCTGCGGCACGCGGCCTCGACGTTGCGCGGGCATCTGGTGGCCGGCGAGGACTGTCCGGTCTGCGCGCAGAACGTGGCCGTGGTGCCCAGGGTCGTCTCTGCGTCCATCGAGACGCCGGCGAAGGTGGACACGGTGGGTCCGGGCGCCCGGGCGGCCGGTCACCCGGGTCTCGCGGCGGCGGACGCCGAACTCGCTGCTGCCGATGCGCTCATCGTCTCGGCCGAGGGTGCGCTCGAGAAGGCGCGGGCGCGCTGGAACACGGCTGCGCGGGCCGAGAGTTCGGCGCAGTCGCAGGTGGAGACGGCGAAGCGCCGGATGGAGGAACTGCGGGTCAACGTCCCCCGGGCGTGTCCTGATCTTCTGACCGCGCAGCGGCTGCTGGGTGAGTTGGAGGCGCTCGAGGCCCGGCAGCGCGAGTCCGGCCGCCTGGTGCGGCAGGCCCGGGCCCGGGCCGACGGGGCGCGTCGGCAGGCAGAGCAGCTGGCCGCCGCGCAAGCCCGGATCCGGGGTGAGCTGGGGCGGGCGCGGGATCCATTGGTGGCCATGGGAGCTCCTGCGGTCGAGGCTCTTTCGCTGGTCGAGGCCTGGCACCGGCTGATCGATTGGGCCTCGGAGCGGTCCGGGGTCCTGGCCACGGAGCTCGCCGCGGCCCGGTTCGACCTGGAGCGGGCCGAGGCCGAACGGCAGAGCACCGGCAAGGAGCTGGAGGCGGGCGAGGCCGAGCTGAGGAAGGCCCGGACGGCCGAGTCGAACGTGCTGGCCCGGGCCGAACGGATCCGCGAGCGGGTGCGGCAGGCCGAGCAGCGCATCGCCCGGCTGACAGCCGATCTCGTGGACGCACCGGCGGAAGATTCCGCGCGGGAGCAGATCCGGCAGATCGATGCCCTGGAGGTGGCGGCCCGGCAGACCGACGCTGCCCTGCGTTCGGCCCGCCAGGGCCGCGAACAGGCTCAGCGGAAGCTGCGTGACCTCGACGGCCGGCTCGGTGAGGGCTGGGCGGGGCTGCGCCGCGCCCGTGACGAGGTGGTGCAACTGGGAGCTCCGGAGCTGACGTCCGAAGGGCTGCTGGAGGCGTGGACCGGTCTGACGGCCTGGAGTTCAGCGGCTGCGGACGCCCGGGAGACCGAGCTGACCGGGGCTAGCGAGGCCACCAGCATCCGGCGGGAGCAGGTCGGGGCCCTCAGAGGTGAGCTGATGGGCGTCCTCCAGCAGCACGCGATCCCGGTGACCGGCGACGACCTGGCGACCACCGCGCCGGCCGCCGTGGCCGGTGCGCACGCCGAGGCCCGGGCCGCGCTGGAGCGGATCCGGGAGCGGCGGGCGCAGGCCGCGGCCGTGGTGGGTGAGCGGGAGACGCAGGATCAGAACGCACACGTCGCGAAGATGCTCGGTGACCTGCTGCGCACCGACAAGTTCCCGCGCTGGCTGGCCACGGCGGCGCTGGAGAGTCTGGTGATCGAGGCGTCGGACACCCTGCTGCGCCTGTCCAACGGGCAGTTCGACCTGGACCACGACGACAAGGGCGATCTGGTGGTGGTGGACCACACCGACGCGGACGCCCGGCGTTCGGTGAAGACCCTGTCCGGTGGGGAGACGTTCCAGGCCAGTCTGGCGATGGCGCTGGCCCTGTCGTCGCAGATGTCGCAGCTCTCCAGCGCGGGCGGTGCGCGGCTCGACTCGATTTTCCTGGACGAGGGTTTCGGCACGCTCGACCCCGACACGCTGGAGACGGTGGCGGGCACGCTGGAGAACCTGGCGCGGGGCGAGCGGATGGTCGGCGTGATCACGCACGTGCCGGCGCTGGCCGACCGGGTGCCCGTGCGGTTCAACGTGCGGCGAGATGCTCAGACTTCGAGGGTGGAGAGGCAGAACCTGTGACGATCACCGTCCCCATGACCTATTCGGTCGAGGCATGGGATCCCAGCTACGGCACGACCTTCGCCACCGAGGAGCAGGACGGGCTGGCCGGTTCGGAGGCCGAGCTCGAGGTGGACATCGAGGTCCCGGCCGACCGGTGGCGCGCGGTCTCCCCTCGACCGGGTGTGAAGCATCCGCAGACCGTGCTCTTCGTGGACGGGGTGCGGCGTGTGGACGCCCGGATCTGGATCAGCCAGCCCGAAGAGCTGGACGGCGGGGACGGTCTGGACGACGGGGCCGCGCTCGGTCTCTGCGCGTCGTACGCCTCCGGGGTGACGTTGTGCCAGCACACTGCGGCCGGGAACACCGCCCGGGTCGTGGGCAGCCAGATCCGGCGGGGACTGTTCACCACGGCGGTCACCGCCTCGACCATCGACGCCCCCGGCGGGAATTATCAGGCGCACATCACCGACGCAGACCCGGCCACCCCTTTGCCGCAGCTGTTGTCGGCCGAGCTGCAACAGCGTCTGGCCGATCTCGAGGTGGTGACGGCCGTGGCGGCCCGCGACCAGCTCGACCCCTCTCAGCAGGAGGGCGACCTGCTGGTGGTCGACGGCCCGCTGCGTGGCCGGCAGCACCTCCCCCGAACCCTCGGCTACATCAAGACCCATCACAGCCGGTACCTGGAAGTGGAACAGAACCGGCTCGTCGCGCAGCTCGAACCCGGGCAGCGCACACCGGTCTTCCGGATGGGCACGAACTGGAAACGGTTCTCCTGGTACCTGCGTCTGCCCTACCGCGAGGGAGCGCCCTGGGCCGGGATCGTGCGGGTGGAGTGCAGCGCCGACCTGGCCGTGACCGAGGCCGTCGAGCTGGCGTACCTGAGCCAGGCCGTGCTGGTGCGGTACGCGAGCAGCGAGATCAAGGATCCGCGCGCACCGCAGAACCTCTACCCGATCGCCGGTCTGGAGAAGGAGCTGCGTCGTCGGCTGGGCAACCCGCAGATCCTGCACCGCTCGCTGCGGACCCGGCGGCCGCGGTGAGGGATGGGGTGAAGGGCATCGCGGCCCCGGAGGTCAGGTCGCTGCTGTGAGCACGGGCACCGCCGGGGGTTCGGCGGACATCTGGGAGGTCACCGAGGCGAAGACATCGCGGACGTGCTGCTCGGCCACGGCGT
The DNA here is from genome assembly GCF_030269305.1 of Kineosporia sp. NBRC 101731. Lineage (NCBI taxonomy): Bacteria > Bacillati > Actinomycetota > Actinomycetes > Kineosporiales > Kineosporiaceae > Kineosporia > Kineosporia sp. NBRC 101731. Next base: position 292,542 of record NZ_BSTC01000009.1, on the reverse strand, counting down.
TGTCGTCTCCGGGCACGTTCCAGGTGAGCTCGGCGATGTACTCCAGCATGGCCGCGGCGAGCCGGGCCGTCATCACGCAGTAGACGTCGTCGGGCGCGCGACCGAGGCGCTCGGCGATGGCGCCCTCCAGGAGCACGCGTTCCTTGACGAACTCCTCCAGCAGGCGCATGCGGGGGCCCGGTGCGCTCTCCACCACGGAGTTGATGCGCCGCAGGCGTTCGCGGTCACCGCGGGGCTCGACGAAGAGCCCGAGCATGGTCTGGCCCAGGGCCACGTCGATCGGCTCGTCGGCGGGCCGGTTCCGCAGGCGCTCGGCCAGCTTTCCCCGGAAGGCGAGGGGCTCGATGATCAGCAGATCTTTGGTCGGGAAGTACCGGTAGAGCGTGGAGGTACCGATCCCGGCGGCCTCGGCGATGTCTTCCATCTTGGTCGCCTCGTACCCGTGCTCGAGGAACAAGGACAGCGCGGTGTCGATGATCATCTCGCGCGTGCGCGCGGCGTTCCGCTCCCTGAGCCCCATGACGCGCAGACTAACAGCGAGAGTCATCTTGGTAGTGACTTCCACTTCGGGATACTGTGCCGATCGGGCAGTCACTGCTGACTGCGTAGTGACCTTTTCCCCCTTCCCCCGAAAGGTTGCGCCTTTTATGGCATGGCATTTGTTCCGGCTGGGCAGGTGGTCGTTCGTCCACCGCCGGATCGTCACGGCCGTGTGGCTCGCCCTCCTGGTCCTCATGGGCGCAGGCTCGGCCACCCTCGCCGGCCAGACGAACGACAATTTCTCGCTGCCCGGGCTGGAGTCGACCGACGCGTTCGCCCTCATCGAGCAGCGCAGCCCCGGCACCAACGCAGAGGCCGCGACGGCCCGTCTGGTGTTCGAGGCCCCGCCGGGCCAGACCCTCGACACGGACGCGAACCAGAAGGTCATCTCCGCGTCCCTGGCCGCGGCCGCGACCGCTCACGTGCAGAAGACCGAGGGCGTCAACCCGCTGACCACGGTGACGTACTCGGAGAACAAGAAGGTCGGTCTCGCCACCCTCTCCTACACCGTGACCGCGGTCGACGTGACCGCGGCGGACAAGGACGCCCTGGAGAAGGCTAAGGAGGTCGCCCAGGACGCCGGATTCACCGCCGCCTTCGGTGGTGATGCCGTGGCCGCCGAGGCCGCCGCCCCGACCGGCGAGATCGTCGGCGTGGCCGTGGCTCTCGTGGTGCTGCTGGTGACCTTCGGGTCGCTGGTAGCGGCCGGGATGCCGCTGCTGACAGCCATCATCGGCGTCGGTATCGGCGCGGCGGGCATCACCACACTGACCGGTTTCGTGGAGCTCAGCTCGGTCACACCCGCGCTCGGCTCGATGCTGGGCCTGGCGGTCGGGATCGACTACGCGCTCTTCATCATGAGCCGCTACCAGCACGAGGTGCGCACCGGCCGATCACTGCCGGACGCAGCCGGAAGTGCCGTCGGCACGGCCGGTTCCGCCGTCATCTTCGCCGGGCTCACCGTCATCATCGCGCTGGTCGGCCTGAGCATCACCGGCATCACGTTCCTCACCCAGATGGGGATCGCGGCCGGGGTCATGGTCGCGATCGCCGTGCTCATCGCCCTCACCCTGCTGCCCGCGCTGCTCGGTTTCGCCGGGCCGAGGGTGCTCAAGGGCGGCATCAAGTTCCTCAAGCAGCGTGACCCCGAAGACGACGGCGTACGCACCAACGGCCGCCGCTGGGTCGAGGGGGTCAGCCGGTACAAGTGGCCCGCGCTGGTGCTCGGTGTCGCCCTCGCCGCCGTGATCTCCATCCCCGTCACCCAGATGGAGCTGGCGATCCCGGACGAGTCCACCGCCCCGGCCGGCAGTGACAGCAACATCGCCTACAACCTGATCGCCGAGAACTTCGGCGCCGGGGCGAACGGCCCGCTCACGGTCATCGTCGACACGGCCGGTGCGGCCGACCCGCTCGGCGCGGCCAACAGCGCCCTCACCACGCTGCAAGGTATTTCGGGCGACGTGGTCAGCGTGGGGCTGTCCGGTGTTCCGGCCGGCACTCCGGACGCCGCGGTGCAGAGCGCGTTGTCGCAGCAGCTGCAGGCCGTGGACTTCGCGAGCATCACGGTGATCCCGAAGAGCGGCCCGGCCGACTCCTCCACCAAGGAACTGGTCGGCACGATCCGCGACGACCTGGCGTCACTGCCGGGCGACACCGGTGCCCGGGCCATGGTCACCGGCCAGACGGCCGTCGGCGTGGACATCTCGCAGAAACTGACCGACGTGTTCCCGCTCTACCTCGCGGTGGTCGTCGGTCTGGCGTTCATCCTGCTGGTGCTGGTGTTCCGCTCGATCCTGGTGCCGCTCAAGGCCGCCCTGGGCTTCCTGCTCTCGGTCGGGGTCGCGCTGGGTTCCACGGTGGCCGTGTTCCAGTGGGGCTGGCTGAACAACCTGATCGGCCTGGACGTCACCACCCCGGTCGTGTTCATCCTGCCGCTGCTGCTCACCGGTGTGCTGTTCGGCCTGGCCATGGACTACGAGGTCTTCCTCGTGACCCGCATGCGCGAGGCCTACGTGCACGGGACTGAGGCCCGGCAGGCCGTGATCGAGGGCTTCTCGCACAGCGCCCGCGTGGTGGTGGCGGCCGCGATCATCATGTTCGGCGTGTTCGCGGGCTTCGCCCTCGGCGACGACGTGATGATCAAGACCATCGGATTCGGCCTGGCCGTAGGCGTCATCGCCGACGCCTTCCTGGTGCGCATGCTCATCGTGCCCGCCGTGATGGCTATCGCGGGCAAGGGCATCTGGTGGCTGCCGACGTGGCTCGACCGCGCGCTGCCGAACCTCGACATCGAGGGCGAGGCCCTGCTCGAGAAGCTCGGTCCGCCGTCGGGACACCGCGAGACGGTGTCCGCCGGTCAGTAGAAGAACCAGAATGATGGACGGCGGCGGGCTCCGGCCCGCCGCCGTTCGTCGTCTCAGACCCCCGGCACCGCGGCAACCATCAACGAGCCACCGTGCCCGAGCGCGGAGAACATCACGTCGCCACCGAGCGCCCGCACCTGATCGATCATCCCTGGCAATTCCGCCCCCAGGCGCAACTGGGCCGGGCGGGCGTCGTCGTCCTCGATCTCGATGATGAGCACCCCCTCCGACTCGTGCCCCCGGATCTCCAGACGCGCCTGCTTGCCCGTCGGCTCCCGCGCCGCCGTCAGCACCGCGCAGATCAGGGTGTAGGCGGTCTCCTCGGTGGCCGCCGGGAATCGCGCACTGGGCAGGGCCACGTCGACCGGCCCCGGCTGACGCTGGGCGACCGCCTCGACCGCCGCACCCAGACCGGCCTGGCTGAGCAGGGCCGGGTGGATACCGCGGGCCAGATCGCGCAGCTCGTCCAGGGCCCGGGAGATCTCCTGGCTGATCCCCTTCAGGCGCTCCCGCGAGGTCTCCGTGAGATCATTCGAGTCTGACGCCGCCAGAAACAGTTTCAGGGCCAGCAGGCGCTGCTGGGCACCGTCGTGCAGATCCCGCTCGATGCGCCGCCGCTCGGCCGCGCCCGCCCGCACCGCCTGCATCCGGTTCGAGCGCACCTGGCTGAGCCGGCCGAGCACCGCCGCCTGGAGCTGGGCGTTCTCCAGGGCCAGGCCGCTCGCGGCCACCGCGTTGGCGACGAGGTTGGGATGCCGGCGCAGGGCCGGGTCGGTGTCGATGACCGCCAGAGCGGCACCGGAGGCCGACGCGACCGGTAACAACAGGCGTTTCTCATCGATCGGGGTGCTGCCGTCGGGCGCGCCCGTCGTGTCGACATAGGTGTTGAGCTCGGGGGCCCAGTACCGCACGTGCAGCGACTCGTCGAGCAGAGCCTCGCGCAGGGCGTTCTCCACGGCCTCCGGGGTCGGGTGACGCTGCACCTGCCGGATCAGGGACAGCACCGCCTGGTCGGCCAGCCGTCTTCGCACCACGCTGGCCAGGAAGGCCATCGGGACGAGGGCGAACAGGGTTGCCTGCAGGGCGAACGTGTAGTCCTTCCAGTCGCCGTGCACCTCGAGCAGCTGGGCGACCGGCACAATGACCGCCGCCAGCGTGGTGGCCGGGGCGGCCAGGGCCATCGGGGCCAAGAGTTGCCGGTCCAGACCCCGCATCCGCCGGATCCGGACCATCCACAGCACCGTGAACAGCACCGCGAGTACCAGCTGCCCGGCACTGGCGACCCGGATGACCGCATCGTTCAGGCCCCGGTCGGCGTACAGCGTGACCCACCAGGTGCCCGGGTCGTAGTCCTTCCACTCCGGACGCATGGTGAGGTCTTGCGCGAGGATGCCCCCGACCAGCACGAAAGCCAGCGAGGCAACGAAAACCCTTTCGGCGCGGTTCATCAGCGTCGGATCGGGATAGCGGAACATGGCCCACACCGCGAGCGACAGCGCGAGGAAGCTGGAGAGGCCCGAGAGCAACGGCAGCGGCCCGAAGGCCCACTCCTCACTCCAGCCCAGCGCCCACAGCAACGCCGCCGCGACCAGCAGCACGGCGGCGCGCCGGTGACCGGGCTCTTCCCAGAGGATCACCCCGGCACACGTGAGCATCGCCCCGAACAGCAGGCTACCGAAGGCGACGACCGGATACTCCTGCCAGAGCGGGCCCATGAACACCGCACCCAGCAGCGACAGCGCCAGCGTCGACGCGAAAGTACGCGACCACTGCCGCGTGCCCGAAGGTGGCACGGACGGCGAGGGCGCGGTCACGACGAGCGACGCCGAACTCACCACCACACACTGACCTCCGGCACGAACCGGGACAAGAGGGAAACCACCCGCCCGCAGGTCCTCCACCGACCCGGATCTCTGCCGTCATCGGGAAAAGGGTGGACGATGACCCCACTGGGGGCTCCCGCCGTCGGCGCAAGCCCCGGCGGAGAGCTTGATCTCACTGGTCCATTTCCACGAGACCCGGCAACCACCTCTGGGACGCCGCATCAACACGAGCCGGTGGTGGCGTCAGAGTTCTTGCGACGACTGCTCGACGCCATCGCCGGGGGGGGTGGCAACTCCGGTCCCTCAGCGCCTCACACCGAATCGCTCGGCCGTGCGGTTGCTGCGGTGGTCGTCGCGGCGGCGGAACACGAACCGCCGCCGGATGCGCTGACCGAACTCGAAAGTCGCTGCGGCCGGGTCGAAATCCGGCAGGGGTCCGGGCACCAGCAGCGAGTCGGTGAGGTCGATCACCGGCTCCCCGAGCACAGAATGAGGGACGCCTGCAGCGGCGGTCTCGTCGACGTCCACCATGGGTCTCACTGTCGCCATGGTGGCCGCGACGGCGATCGACGCCGTGGTGACCAGATGGCGCACCGGCTGACGCAGGGGCAGACCGTCGAGCGTGGCCGCGTCGACCCAGCGCGGCGTGTAGCGGTTGTTCCGGTTCTCGTGCTTGGCCTCCGGGCCGGACATGACGAGCCGGGCCTCCTCGGGCACGACGGCGAGGAAGTAGGCCTGGCCTTCGTGATCGGGCAGGCGGCCGGCCAGGGTGATGCGCAGCCCCAGCTCCTCCTGGATCTCCCGGAGCGCGGCCTGCTCGGGCGACTCCCCCTGTTCCAGGCGACCTCCGGGCACGCTGAGGAAGCGGTGCCCGCGCACATAGCGCTCGATCATGGCAACGCGCCCGCTGGGGGCGAGCGTCACCACCCGGGCCCGGCGAATCTTCATCGGTCGGTCATCCCTCTTCGTCCGCAACAGGCCGCCCACCCTGCCATCGTGCCCCGGCCCCGGCCAAGCGCCAACCGGGACGTGATACGCCGGTGCAGCGGTGCCCAGCCGCTCGCCCATCCGGGTGAAGCCTTCGCACTGCTGCAGGCCAGGGCCGCGAAGGTCGCCGTCCGCGACCGCCCTCATCACCGCTCGAGCTTCCCGGGCGGATGTGTGACGAACATCTGCCCCGCCCGCCGCAGTGGCGTAACGTGCCAGCGTCAGTACCAAGAGTAGTCACTCTGGAGGCCTGTCATGACCCTGCACATCTCCCGGCACATCACCCGGCACCGTGTGGTGGGCGTGGTGGGCGCCGCGTCCGCGGCCCTTCTCGTAGCGACCGCCGGCACCGCGCAGGCCGCACCCGGCCCCGCCACCGCGAGCGTCAACGCGCACGGTTGGAAGCTGACCTACCAGGCCGCGAAGGGCCAGACCAACCATGTCGTAGCCTCGGTGTCCTGGAACGACGAACGAACGAAACTGGTCTATCTGATTGATGATTCGGTTGATGTGAAGATCGGCAAGGGCTGCTCCTACCCGATCGGCGACGACCACACCAGCATTCGCTGCGAGGTCGAGCCCGTCGACAGCCCGGACCCGTACGGCAGCCTGGGCATGAACCTGCGCGACAAGAACGACGCGGTCGAGTTCCACAACAACACCACGCAGGTCTACTACTTCAACGAGTTCTGGCTCGGCGACGGCCAGGACACCTTCGACAGCAGCCACTCCGCCACGAACGACGGCAGCTTCGTCTGGGGCCAGAACGGCGACGACCAGATCACCACCGGATCGGTCTCCACCGTGCAGGGCGGCAACGGCTCGGACACCCTCACCACCACCGGCAGCTACAGCGATGTCGACGGCGGCCGGGGCAACGACACGATCCTGGCCGGCGTGGGCTCCCAGTTCCTGCGCGGCGGGGCGGGTGACGACGTGGTGCGCGGGGGCGGCGGCAAGGACACGCTCTACGGTGGGCCGGGCAACGACAAGCTGTACGGCGAAGCGGGCACGGACTCCCTCTACGGCAACAGTGGCAACGACCTGCTCGACGGCGGGCCGGGTACGGACAAGTTCAGCGGCGGGCCGGGGAAGGACACACTGCGCCCCTGAAAGACATACCGACCGTCACACCGCGGGTTTCACGGGTCGGGGATCCGGCTGGACAGTACACGATTCTGGAAGCCGGCTGTGGATATGCCGGATTTAGCCCGTACGCCAGACGTGCTTAAGACAGCCCCCGAAACCCTGTCGTCATGCCAACTTCTCCCCAGCCGCCCGGTAGGCGCAAGCACCCCTCCTGGCGAATCTGGACCCTGGGCCTCGGCGCTGTCGTCCTCGCCCTCGCGGGTACGACCGTCGCGGTGCAGTCCGCTTCTGCTCGCCAGCCCTCCCATCACAACCGGACACCGCACTCCCGGCCGCACACCTCGTCCACACCCACCGCTTCCGCCACGGCGACCACGACCGCCGGCCCCACGGCAGCGCCGACCGCAACCGCGACCACAGCAACCGCAAGCCCCACCACAACCACGAGTCCCGCCGCGGCCACACCGGGGACGACCACGGCACCCGTCGCCGACGTCTGCGCCCGCACGTCCTCCGCCACGGCCGAGGTCAAGGTCACCGACGTCAAACTGCCCACCACCGTCAAGGGTTACGGCGGGGAGAGCGACACCGAGGTGCTGCCGGTGGCGATCGCCTCCACCCCGGGCGGCACGTCGTGGCTCGCCTGGGTCGGCACCGACGAGAAGGTGCACCTCGGTCAGCTGAACTGTGACGACCAACTGGTCGGCACGCCCGTCACCTACGACGGCTTCGATCTGCAGGACGTCCAGGCCGACAGCTCGGGCGGCGTGCTGCTGATCACCAGGAAGGGCGACTGCGGCACCGGCCCGCTGTGCGGTGGCGAGTCCAGCCCGTGCAACACCATGCACATGATCCGGTTCGACACCACGGGTCAACAGGTCTGGGACCAGCAGGTCACCAACCTGACCGACAGCCGCAAGGGCTACAGCGACGGCGCCCGCTTCGTCTGGTGGTACCAGCACCACGGCCGCCTGGCCTACGACGGCACGAACTACGCCGCCTACTTCGGGGTGGCCATCACCGTGAAGAACGGGAACTGCGTCGACATCCACGAGGGCGACCGGATGCAGGTGGTCAACGCTTCCACCGGCAACCTGGTTTCGGGCAGGGGATTCGAGGTGGGCTGCAGTCACGCCTGGACCTCCCGGATCGTCTACGCCCCGGCCAAGAAGGACTTCGTCACGGTCTGCGCCACCGACAACGACTGTCGCATCGCCCAGCCCAACCCGTATCGAACGGTCGCGGCGAGCACCTGTGACGGAACCCTGTTCGGCGGTGACCTGGTGCTGGCCGACACCGGCTACTGGACGGCGTGGAGCCAGGGCGGCACCGCCAAGCTCTCCCACTTCACCACCGGCGCCGCCGACAAGACCGTGCAACCAGGAGCCTCGACCCAGCACCCGCACCTGGTGAAGTACGGTGCCGACCGGATGCTGCTCAGCTGGGGCTCCGGCAGCAGCACCCAGGCCCAGATCCTCAACCGCTCCACCGGCGCCGCGATCGGCTCACCGCTCACGCTGGCCGTGAAGGACCACAACTACACGGCTTTCAAGGAGTACGAGGACGGCAGCGTGGCCTACCCGGCCGAGGGCAGCACCACCAGCTCGGTCAAGGTCGCCCGGGTCATGCCGATGAGCTGACCCGGATCGTCCCTTCCGCCACCGGTCCGACCGCCGGTGGCCCGGGGCGGGTTTCGGCCGCCCCGGAAGTCAGCCGGGGGAAGGCACTCCCAGTACCGGGTCGTAGGGTTCCCGGTGGTCGCCCAGCAGGGGCGTCCCGCCGTTGCGGTAGCGCGCCCGCACAGCTGTCCGGGAAGCATTGGCGGCCAGACCGTGTGCCTCCAGGCCTGCGTCCACCATGGCCTTCTCGATCTGCTGGGCGAGTCCCTCGGGATCCGGGGTGCCGAGCAGCCAGTACCTGAACAACGGGTCGAAGGTGGCCGAGTTGAAGCCGCAGACCAGCAGGGCCCGGTCCGACAGGTTGTTCAGGTAGGTGGGCGAACGGTCCTGGAAGTCGGGGTGGAAGACCACCGCGGTGGCGTTCTCGACCACGTGCACCCGACCCGGGTCGATCGTCTCCCAGGGCACCATCAGCCGGGTCCGGCGGTGCCAGCCGGTGGCCAGCCCCCGGTCCCGCACCCAGTGCCGGGTGGCCAGGCCGACCAGGACGGTGACGAAGTAGAACAGCGCGGGCATGCACACCAGGACCGCCACCGCCACGTTGGCGTTCTCCGGGGCCCCGGGGATCAGCAGCGCCAGGCCGGCCAGGATCACCGAGATCACCAGCACCACGGCCATCGGGCGGGCCGTCGGCGCGGTCCGGAACCGGGCCCGCACCCGGCCCAGTTCCGACGCATCGAGCATGACGAACCGCTCCAGGCCGGGAACCAGCTCGGGGTCGTCCGGGCCCTCGACCTGAAAGAACGGTGTCGCGGCCATCAGACCTCCTGCAGAGGTTCCAGGACGTCTTCCCAGAGTGCCCGCACGTCGCGGGCGGTGGCACCGAGATAGTGCATACCCCCGGGGCTTTCCGCGCCCACGTAGTGAGCGTCGGCCCCGGTGTGGACGCTGCCCCAGGTCTCCCTCGGCGTTCCGCCGGTGGCGTCGAAACGGGTGATCACCGTGGACTTCTCGCAGACGGCCACGACGTACGGCGGGGCGGCCTCGGCCGCGGAGCCGTTCACCGGGGGAACCACCACGTCCAGCACCGGGCGTTCCTGGACGGCGCCGGTGGCGCCGGACCACTCGGCGAGCACCCGCGTCCAGTGTTCCCGATCGGCGAGGGTGAACTCGTGAAGGCCTGTCGGGGTGACCTTTTCACCCAGCCACAGCCCTTCGGGGTGGTTGTACAGGACGTACCACTGCACCCGCTCCTGCGCCCGGTGCTCGGCGACCACCACGGTCGGTACCTGCCGCCGGAGGCTGAGCAGGGCCAGCAGGTCGGGGTCGGCCTCGAAGGTGATCTCGCCCGACTCCTCGTCCACCGGGATGGCCCGGTAGACCCCCCGCGCGGTCAGCCCGCGCAGCGCAGCGATCACCGCGATCTGCCCCTCCTGCTCCGACAGAGCGGAGAACCAGGGACTCGGCGCGAACGGACGGCCATCCGGGGCGTCCAGCGCCACCAGCTCCTCGTCGGTGTAACTGCCCAGCTCCAGCGCGCCGTCGAGCGCCACGGTGAGCAGCTCGAGCCGGCTGGCAGCGACCTCTGCCGAGGGGCCTTCGACCAGTTCAACACTCATCCGAACATGCCCTTCCAGAGTTTCTTGGCACCGTCGCCCACCTTGCCGGCCGCATCGCCGACGGCATCCGCCCCGCTCGAGAGCGCGTGCCCGATCGCCTCACGGTTCTCGTAGGCCCAGGCCCCGGCCGCGACCAGCCCCGCGCCGACCACGACGACCGGCATCGCCGGGCCGGACACCAGCCCGAAGGCGAGCAGAGTGGCTGCCCCGCCGCTGATGATCGAGGCACCACCACCGATCCCCCGGGCCACCCGGTTGTCGGTGGCCGACTCGGTGTCGGTGATCGCGGAGTAGATGTCCGCCCCACCGGAGACCACTGCCACCGGTCCGAGCACTTTGGCCAGCACCGGGCTGACCGTTCGCAGCGGCCTGGTCAGCTTGTCCAGCCTGCCGACCTTGCCCAGGACGTCGGCCTCGGACAGTGCCGGGTACCTCTTCAGCAGTTCTTTCATCGCCGGCCCGTCGCCCTTGAGCTTGCGCAGCGACTTGTACAGCAGCTGGGCCCGCTTGGCGTCGAGCTGGGCCTGCCGCACGTCCAGCGGCAGGCCGGCACCCTTCTTGTAGAGCTTGAGGGCGTCCTTCTCCAGCTTGTTGTACTGCTTGAGTACCTTCGGGTCGGACAGGTCCGGGGCAGCACCCTTGAGAGCTTGGTACTTGCGCAGGTTCTCGAGGTACTTGGCGCGTTCGGGGGCGGCCGAGGACGGCGCCAGGCCGTACCGGGCCAGCACCACGGCCATGCTGACCTTTCCCGCCTTCCTGGCCAGGTCGGTCAGAGGCGAGTAGGTGTTCCAGTAGGAGATCAACGGGCCCAGGCCGTCGGTCAGGTTGTCGTCGAGCGTCTGCCCCTTGGTCAGCGCCGCCTCGACCAGACGGACCCCCTCGTCCACGTACTCCTGACGTTCCTGCGTGTAGACGGCCGCGTCGGCCGGGTCGCCGTACACGGTCGGCGGGGTCAGCGCGTCGCTCACCCTGCCGGAGTGGGCAATGGTCAGACCCTTGCGCGACGCGTAGTCCTCGGCGTCGTCGACCGCCCGGACCACGCCCGCCATCTCGTCGGAGGCGCTGGCCAGGGCCTTGCGTAGCGAGGACACCGAGTCGATGTGCTCGGCCAGGCTCTTGGTGAGTACCTCGGCGGCCTGCTTGGCCGCCTGCCCGGCGGTGCCGTCCCAGGTCTGAGGGCTGGCTCCCGGCAGGGCCTCCTCGACCCGCTGCAGCTCGTCCTCGATCCGCCGGGCCTCCTGGAAGCCGGTCTCCAGCGGTTCTTCCTTCCAGGTCTTCAGCTGACCCCAGGGCACGCTCATGAGCCCTGCCCCGTCGGCACCGGGGTCGGCGCCGGCCCGGGTGCCGGGGTCGGGAGGCTGGGCGTGGTCGGGGCGCTGCTCGGCGTCGGCATGCCATCGGGGGCCTGGACCCCCTGGTAGCCCTGCACGCCGCTGCGGTCCGAGCTGCGGTACCCGGCCGCCGCCACGTCGAGCGCCACTCCGTAGCCGTCCGTCGCGAGGGACCAGGCCTTGAGCGTCCCTTCCAAGGTCGACTGCACCGCCTCGATCAGGGCCGCCGATGTGCTGCCCGGCATCGCGCTCTTGGCCGGCCCGATGTTCGGCTTGATCGCCGCGGCATCATCGGCCAGCGCCCGGGCCTTGTCACCGGCCTGCGTCATCTGACCGGGTTCTGCTCGGAAACTCTCCACCACTTCGCCCCCCCTTGGCACGAAAGCCGCACTGTACTGAAAAGTTATGAACGAACCCAAGCTTTCCCCACGCAGTCAGCGCCCGATGACCCCCAGGAGCGCAAATCCTCACCCCCAGCGACAAGGCCGGCGCGCAGGGTCATGGCGATGTCAGCCGTCGGCTCCTTCGAGCGGAGGCCTCTCCAGGGTGAAGTCACCCAGGACGCGGTCCAGCCAGCGCGGCGTCCACCAGTTGGCCCGCCCGAGCAGGAACATGCTGGAGGGAACCAGCAGCAGGCGGATGACGAACGCGTCGATCAGCACGCTGACGCCCAGACCCACGGCGAGAACCTTGACGACGACGTTGGGTGAGGCCGCGAAGGCGAAGAAGACGCTGGCCATGATCAGGGCCGCACAGCTGATCACGCGTGCGGTCCGGGACAGGCCATAGCCCACCGAATCGGTGTTGTCCCTGGTCTCCAGCCAGCGTTCGCGCACCCGGGAGAGCAGGAAAACCTCGTAGTCCATCGACAGACCGAACACGATGGCGAACATCATCATGGGGATGTAGGACTCGATCGGCACCTTCTCACTGACCCCCAGGAGCGAGCCGCCCCAGCCCCACTGGAAGACGGCAACGATGACTCCGTACGCGGCACCCACCGACAGCAGGTTCATCAGGGCCGCCTTGACCGCCAGCACGGGACTACGGAAGGCCAGGATCAACAGCAGGAAAGAGGCCGCGATGACGGTCACGATGATCAGCGGTAGCCGAGCGGCCACCGTGTCACGGAACTGCAGCTGTGAGGCCAGGGTTCCGGTGACATAACCGGTCGCGGAGTTACCCAGGGTTTTGGGCAGGATCTCGTCCTGCAACGTACCGACCAGTTCGTCCGTGGCGGAGTCCTGCGGTCCCTCGGCGGGAATGACCGTACCGACCAGCAGAGCGCCGTCCTGGGTCGCGGTGAAGGGAGCGACCGAGGCGACGTTGTCCACGCCGGCGAGGTCTTGGCGCAGGGAGTTCGCCAGGTCTTCCTGGTCGCCGGCGCTCATCGAGTCCTGCGGCTGGACGACGATGGTGAGCGGTCCGTTGGCGCCGGCGCCGAACCCACGTTCGATCGCGTCGTAAGCCTGCTTGTCGCTGTAGGACAGCGGGTCGGCCCCAGCGTCCACGTGACCCAGCTGCATCGACAGCATGGGCACGGCCATGATCGCGACGACCACCACTCCGGCCAGCAGGAACGGCCACGGACGGCGGGAGACGCTTTCGGCATACCGCACCCAGACGGAGCCGGTGCCGCCCGGCTCGGCCACCGGACGACGCACCTTCAGCTGGTCGATGCGGTGCCCGGCTATCGCCAGCATCGCCGGGACGAGGGTGAGGGAGGCCGCGGCGGCCACCGCCACACCGACGCTGCCGGCCAGGCCCAGCTTGCCGACGAAGCCCAGACCCGAGGCGTACAGGCCCATCAGCGCGATCACCACGGTCAGGGCCGCGGTCAGCACAGCTCCTCCGGAGGTCGCCACGCTCCGGCCCGCCGCCACGATCGGATCGACGCCGTCCATGACCTGCTGGCGGTGCCGGGTGGACAGGAACAGCGCGTAGTCGATGCCGACGCCCAGACCCATCATGATCGCCAGGGTCGGCGAGACCGTCGGCAGCGACAGGAACCCGGCGCCCAGACCGAGCAGGCTCAGACCCACGATTCCCCCGAGCACGGCGGTCAGGATGGGCAGAGCAGCCGCATAAACGCTTCCGAAACCGATCAGCAGCACCACGATGGCGACCAGGATCCCGACGCCCTCGGACAGTCTTTCGCCGCCGCTGGGCCGGTCGGCCTGGCCGAGCAGCCCGCCGTAGCTGACCTGGATGCCGTCCTCGACCGCGGTCTGGGTGGCCTGGTCGAAGAGCCCCACGTAATCGTCGCCGTACTGCTTCGGGTCATCGGCGATCTGGACCGTGGAGTAGGCCACGGTCTTGTCCTCGGACACCTGCTGGAGCGGGTCGGTCGCCGACAGCACATGATCGATGTCGGCGACCGCCTTCATCGATGCGTCGATCACATCCTGATGGTCCTGCAGCGATTCCGTCGAGGAGTCGGGAAGTGCGAAGACGATCTGGCCGCTCTTGCCTCCGGCCGAGGGGTTGTGCTCGGACAGGAGATCGGCGCCCGTCACGGATGGCGAGTTCGGCAGGGAGAACTCGTCGGCATAGGTGCCCCCTGCTTGCCGGCCGGCCACCAGCGTCACGATGGCCAGCAGCACCCAGGCCGCCACCACCCACCAGCGGTGCCGGGCCGAGAAGTGGCCCAGGCGGCCCAGAGCCCCCGGCCGGGGCGTAACCGTTCCGGCCGGCCGGGGTCCACCCGATGGCGAAACCGGCTCTGTCCGTGTGTCTTGCGTGCCCATCTTTTCCTCTTCATCGGATTTTATCGGATTTCGTCGGGTTTCATCGGGTAGGGCAGTGAAAACGCTGGGCGGGCCAGATCTCCTCCGGTCCACACCATCGTGAATTGCGCTTCAGCAGATGCTTTTGGACGCCTGTTTCGGCTGCTCGAGACGGTCCGGATCGACACCGAGCTTCACCGCGAGCCCTTCCGGCGTCGCCTCGGCGGACTGCAACGACACGTTGTCCGGCAGGTCGAGATCCATGGTCCGGGGTTGAAGTGCTTTCGCGATGCCGCTTCCTGCCCCACCCGCTCCGGCACCGGCAAAGCCGGCCAGCAGTGACGCCCGGATCGCGCGCTGCCCGATCACCACCGTCTCGGGGGTCAGGGTCAGGTCACCCTCTGACACCGCAAGTACCATCAAGACCTGCACCGACTGCCCGGCCATCTGCTGGGGCAGGGTCACCGCGAGCTGCCCGTCGCGTTCGGAGATCTTCGCCCCTGCCAGCATGTTTGCGACCGCCTGACCGGAATCGTCCCCGTCATCAGCCTGACCGGCCTGGCTCAGCCGGTCGGAGATGGCCGACCAGCTCACGGTGGCGGACACCTCGGCCGACGTGGGTGTGCGGTCTCCCCGCAGGCCGACATCGTGCAGGGTGAGCGTCAGGTCGCTGTCCCCCAGCATCCCGGCGGCCCGAGCCTGACCGTCCTTGTTCTCGACGCCCAGTCCGGACGCCGGGAACCCGGAGATGGTCACCGTCCCGATCGTGCCGGACACCAGATCCAGCAGCAGCGGTTTACTTCCTGTCGACACGGTCGGCGAGATCGAATCATCACCACTGACGCACCGCATCTGGGCACGGACCCGATCTTGTAACCTACTGGTCAGAAAGATGTTTCCCACCACCATTCCGACAACCAGCAGCACCACGACGGTCAGGGCCGCCATCACTCGCCGCCGGCTGATCCGGCCCCAGGTCTGCCGGCGGTTCATCGCCGGACCCCCTCGCCCGGCACCCGGGTCGTCCAGCCGGCTCCCCGATACCTGGTGGGCAGGACGAGAGGGGCGAGACAGTTCGAAGCAGATGCCATGTCACCCTCGGGTTCGATTCCCGGACGGCTCTCGTCCGGTCACCCGGTATCCGACCGTTACTGCTGGACGGGTGACCGACGTGCAACCTGACGGTTAGCTGACGATCCGCCTCGGATCAGTGGTCCGGAGACGGCGAGCACACCTGGTCAGGGACGGTTGGCACGCCGTGGACCGGGTGACCGCCTCATTCAGAAGAACCAGACCTGTTCGGCTCGGTGTTCAGACGACAGGGTTCGGGCGCGCGAAGATCGACTGTGATGAAAGAGTTTCACCGTCCCGCCCGGCCGCGAGCGGGCAGTTGCGAGAGCGCTTCCAGCGGCAGCCCGGATGCACCCAGCGACCGTCGTCTCTGATAGGAGGCGGTAAGCGCCTTCCGCCAGAACAACCGCAGTGCCGCTCGACTGCTCTCGCACGGATCGAAGAATGGCTTCAACAGCCCAATGGCGTTTGACTTAGGCCTGTACCGCGCCTAGCTTGCCAATGTGGTAAGCGCTCACCAGCTCGGATCTTGACGTTCGGACGCCCTGGCAGTTCTCGATGAGGAGACACCATGCCCCGAAGACAGAACCGTGAACATCTGGTCGCGACGACGAGCCTCACCGCGGCGAGCACCAATCAGACGATTCGTCTTTCTGGAAAGCCAGTTTCATCCAAATGATCGCGAGCCCGACCACCGACTTCAGCGACACCGTCAAGCTGCCGGATCATGATCACGAATGACGCCAGCACGAAAAGTCCAACAGTAAAGCGATCTCAGCCTTCAACGACGAAAGCGAGACGAAAATGTCGAAAACGAAAAGGTTTCCCTTCCGTTCGGCACTGGCCGCATCGGTGACAGCGGCGGTGATGGGTGTGCCGTTCTTGGCATCTCAGGCCTCAGCGGTGGGTTCGGCGTCGGGGTTCGCGACGCAGAACGGGGGAACGACGGGTGGAGCCGGTGGGGTGACGGTGCGGGCCACCACCGGAACCCAGATCCACCAGGCACTGTGCGGGCGGGCCAGTGCCAGCACCCCGATCGTCATCGAGGTCGCGGGCACGATCACCGTGGGGAACACGGCCAAGGTCTCCGGCAGCTGCAACACGGCCGCCGGTGTCATCGAGATCAAGGACGTCAGCAACGTCACCATCCTCGGGGTGGGTTCGAGCGCGGTGTTCGACCAGATCGGGATCCACCTGCGCAACTCCTCGAACATCATCGTCCAGAACGTCACCGTCCAGAACGTGAAGAAGTCCGGCTCCCCCACCTCCAACGGCGGCGACGCCATCGGCATGGAGACCAACGTTCACAACGTCTGGGTCGACCACGCGACCCTGATCGCCTCCGGTGGGGAGGACGCCGGGTACGACGGACTGTTCGACCTGAAGGCTGACACGAAGTACGTGACCCTCTCGTACAGCGTCCTGAAGAACTCCGGCCGTGGTGGCCTCGTCGGGTCCAGCGACAGCGACACCGGGAACGGCCCGATCACCTACCACCACAACCTGTACTCGACCATCGAATCCCGCACACCGCTGCTGCGGGCGGCGACCGCCCACATCTACAACAACTACTACCTGAACCTCACCAAGTCCGGGATCAACTCCCGGGACGGCGGCCGGGCCAAGGTCGAGAACAACTACTTCAAGGACTCCAACGACGTCCTGGGCACCTTCTACACCGACCTACCCGGCTACTGGCAGGTCAGCGGCAACATCTTCGACAACATCACCTGGACGGCCAAGAGCAGCGAGAACAACCCGGCCGGACCCAACCCGGTGTCGAACACCACCATCAGCATCCCCTACTCCTACTCCCTGGACCCGGCCTCCTGCGTGCCCCAGATCGTCACCGCCACCGCCGGCGCCGGCACCGGCCTGAAAACCTCCGACGGCAGCTGTTCCGTCCAGGCCGCCATCCCGGCGGCCGGAACCACGTCTTTCGGGCTCCAGGGTGAGGCCACGGGTACGGCCGGCATCGTGTCCTGACCGTCCCCGAGGACGCGCTGTTTTCCGGGCCATGGGCGGCCTTTCCGCAAGGGCCGCCCATTGCTGCCCCGTCCCGAACCTCAGCCCCATCCCTCGCGAGAAGAAGGAGAGACACCCTGATGTCACACTCACCACGCGCCCGAGGGCTGCGCCGGCTCGCCGGCGCCGGCGGACTGGTCATGCTGATCGCCGCCGGGATCGCCATCACCAGCAGCAACGCCCAGGCGGCCACTGTGTTCACTGCCGATTTCGAGTCGGGCAGCACGAGCGCCTGGTCCAAGTCGGGCGGCACCTGGTCACTCGTCAGCGACGGCTCGCAGACGCTGCGCCAGACCAACGCGAGCAGCGAGAACGCCCGCGAGTTCGCCGGTGACACCTCATGGACCGACTACACCGCCACCGCGAGGGTCAAGCCGCTCTCGTTCGGCTCCGGCGGCTTCGTCGGTCTGCTCTCGCGGTCGAGCAGCTCGACCACTTTCTACCGCCTCGCGCTGCTTTCCGGGCAGGTGCAGTTGCAGTCCGTGAACAGCGGCAACGTCACCGTGCTGGCGTCCTCGAGCCGGACGGTCTCCACCGGCACCTGGTACACGCTCGGCCTCACGGTCTCGGGGACGACGATCACCGGCACCATCGACGGCACGAGGGTGGGTTCGGGCACGAGTTCGGTGTCGGCCACCGGCCGGATCGGCCTGCAGACCGGTTACGCGTCCGCCGGCTTCGACGACGTCACGGTGAGCACCGGCACGACCACGCCACCCACCACGACGCCGGTCACCCCGACGACGCCGGGCACGGTGCCGACGACGACGGTGCCCGTCACCCCGACGACCACCAGTGCGCCGAGCAACGGCGCGCTCTACGTGTCGCCGAGCGGCACCGCCGGCGCGGCCGGCACGATCTCGGCGCCGACCACCCTCGCCTCGGCGGTCACCCGGGTCGCCGCCGGGGGGACGATCTACCTGCGCGGTGGCACCTACTCGCTGTCCACGACGCAGACCATCGCGGCGGGCAACAACGGCACTGCCAGCGCCTACAAGACGCTCTCGGCCTACCCCGGTGAGACTCCGGTGCTGAACTTCTCGGCCATGGCCGAGGCTGACGCCAACCGCGGCCTCGCCCTGAACGGCAACTACTGGCACGTCTACGGCATCCAGGTCACCCGTGCCGGAGACAACGGCATCTTCGTCGGTGGCAGCAACAACATCATCGAGCGCATCGTCACCAGCTTCAACCACGACAGCGGCCTGCAGATCTCCCGCATTTCCTCCACCACTGCCAGTTCGGCCTGGCCGGCCAACAACCAGGTGCTCAGCTCCGAGTCGCACGACAACGCCGACTCCGACGGTGAAGACGCCGACGGCTTCGCCGCCAAGCTCACCGTGGGCACCGGCAACGTCTTCCGGTACGACGTCTCGCACAACAACATCGACGACGGCTGGGACCTCTACACCAAGACCGACACCGGCGCGATCGGCCCGGTGACGATCGAAGACTCACTGGCCTACAACAACGGCACCCTCACCGACGGGACCGTGAACACGGCCGGGGACCGCAACGGCTTCAAGCTCGGCGGCGAGGACATCCAGGTCAACCACATCATCCGGCGCAACATTGCCTACCACAACGGACACCACGGCTTCACCTACAACAGCAACCCCGGCTCGATGACGATCACCAGCAACCTCAGCATCGACAACGCCGAGCGCAACTTCTCATTCGACGAAGGCACCTCCACCTTCCGCAGCAACACCTCGTGCCGGTTCACCGTGGACGGTTCCAACGACAAGACCGTCGGCACCGTCGACAGCACGAACCAGTTCTGGACCGGCACCAACGGATCGCGCTGTGCTTCCTACAGCGGTGCGCTGGCCTGGTCGTTCGCCTCTAACGGCACGCTGGTCACCACTTTCGGAGGCAAGGTCGTCACCTTCTGACCCAGCCGATCCACGAATCCACCGCTTCACGGAGCCGGGACCGGCGCACACAGAACACCACGCGCTACGAACGCCCCCAGAGAAAATGGCCGGGCCGACAATGTCGGCCCGGCCAGTAGCTTTGCCCCGGCCAGAGGGCCTTCCCGGACGTCCAGGATCGGGACTGTCCGGAAACCTCTCACGGTCCCTTCGATCACACCGATGACGAACCGGAAGACTGGTTGGCAGAAGGCATCCGGAACCAGCACCGGCGTGCCCAGCAGCGTGTTATCAGCGCCGGTTGCGGGGATGTTGCTGAGCGGTCCGCTCGTTGCCGTGTTTGTAGTTCCCGGTGATGCGCGCCATCAACTCCTGCGGATCGTCGCTGTCCACGTCGGTCAAGAAGCGGGCCACGGCGGTGCCGCGAAGTACAGCCGCAGAGCGGCCGTGGTGGAGCACCTCGACGTCCCCGTTCTTGCGGATGCGATGGGTGAATCCTTCAGGTGCACCAGACATGGCTGTATCGTCCTCGCCGGCGGAGCCGAACGCGATCGATTTTCCCTTTCCCGGCGGCCGGGCTCGAGGCGCTGGCGCAAGGGCTCCCAGGAGCGACCCAGAATGATCACGGCCACCTCGGAGCCGGCGGTGTTCAGCGAGATCATCTGCTGGGTCGTCCCGGACCTGGTGGACGAACATCCGCCTCGTCGCCGGCGAGAGAGTGCGCTCACGGTCGAGCAGGCGCCCTCCTGCACCAGCTGCTGCAGCGGAAGCAAGCACACGGCGGTGACGAAGGCTGCCGCGGTGATGCCCAGCCGGGCCCTCTCACCCTGGTTCAGCTCACCCGTGCCCAACGCCACGACAGATGCAACGGGACCGGCAAGTTCTCCCTCCTCGAGTGCTTCGGTGCGCGCATTCGGGGGTTTTCTCTCGATCGGCTGGCGGGCAGCGATGCGGCGCTGATCGTCGACTTCTGGCGCACAGCGGACGAACAGGGCTGGACCGACTTGCGGTTCTCGACCCTTCTCTTCAGCTCCACCACCACGTCATACCTGGGCCTCGGCGAACGAGCTCTAGCAGCTGATATGGGCGCCAAACGGACATTGACCGGGTCACCATGAGTGGGCTTGGCCAGACAGCACCGCCTTCGTCCCTTGAGCCTGCTCCTCCTCCAGCAAGGCCATCCACCCCACCAGACGCGCAGGCAGCCTCCAACGTGATCGTCGTTCTGCATAAGTAACAGAACTCCGGATGCGACCTGCAAAAGTATCCATCTGAGTGTTACATTTGCAGCATGAGTGTGATGGCTGCCGTCGAAGTTGCTTCACTGGCTGCCAGCCAGTGGGGCCTGATCACCGCCGCCCAGGCATCGCAGGCCGGCATTGCCCGCATGCAACTGACACGAATGGTCAAGGTCGGGCTGCTCGACCGGGTGATACACGGCGTCTATGCCACGCCCGGGGTTCAGGCCGATCAATATCTGGACCTGCGTGCTGCCTGGCTCGCACTCGCACCCGAGGCAACAGCCGAAGCCCGTCTCACGGACCTCACCGCTGCGGGCGTCGTCTCCCATGCAAGCGCGGCCCAGCTACTAGGCGTGGGCGACCTGATCGCTGATGAGCACGAGTTCACGGTCCCCCATCGTCACCAGACCAGACGAGCAGGGCTCCGCGTCCGCCGAGGCACACTGAAACCGGAAGAGATCACCATCTCGAACGGCCTGCCCGTGACAACGGCAGCCCGTACAGTCGCCGACCTCCTCCTCATCGGCCATGAGCTGGAGCACGTCGCGGCTATCATCGCCGACTCCCTACGTCAGAACCTGACTGACGGTCCGAGCCTTGAAACGGCCCTGGCCCCTGCGGCTCGCCGCCACCACGTTCGCGACGGTTCAGCGCTTCTTCTCCTGCTGCTCGACCTGGCGGGGATGAGCCCCGCCGATCTAGAGCGGCAACTACTCGACAGCGAGCTCGGCCGAGAGCTGGTCGTCAGGGCATCAGGCCGACCCGAGCTCCAGGCCCTCGATCTGCTGTCCAGTTCGCCGGAAACACTTGCCGCCCTCACGCAACTGGCTCAGGTCATCAAGGATTCGACGATCACCAACGACGAACTTGCTCACACACTCGAGATGGTCAGACAGATCAGCTTTCCTGTCGCGCGCATCGATCTCTCGGGGGTGCGAACGGCCCTGGCCGCAGTCGCCCAGACGCAACGAATCTACGACTCAGCAGGTATGCGCGAAGCCTTGGCTTCGGCTGCACAAGCCATGCAGACCGTCGCGAAGAAGGAGGCCCCATGAGCCCGACGGCCTACCGAGATGGCGCGGCAATGTGGCGTGCCGTCACTGACAAGGCCAAATCCACGTCGAGGGCGACCAGCATCCCGTCACAAGAACTGATGCGACGCTTCGTCTATGACCGTTTTCTCGCCCGTGTCTTCGCCGACCCCCACGAACCCTGGGTACTGAAGGGCGGCACCGCAGTGCTCGCCCGGGTCAACGATGCGCGGCACAGCAAGGACGTCGACCTCTTGCGCCGTCTCGGCGACATCGACGAGGCGCTGGCAGCACTTCGACGAGCTTGTGCGCTGGACCTGTCTGATCATTTTCGCTTCGCTATTGGACCCATTCAGTCGGGCGGCGGCGCCACCCAGCAACCCCATGTGACAGGTTCCCGCGTCCAGATCACTGCGTTCTGTGGCGTCGCGCGCCGCGATAGTTTCGGTGTCGATCAGGTCGCGGGATCGCTCATGACCGCCTCTCCAGAACTACGCGTCGCCGAAACCCCTCTTCAGATCAGCGGCCTGGTACCCCCGACGCTGCATCTCTACCCGGTTGTCGATCATGTTGCTGACAAGTTGTGCGCGACCGAGGCGATCTACGGCTCCGGCAATACGTCCAGCCGGGTCCGTGACTTGGTCGACCTCGTCGTCTTCGCACGAACCCAAAAAGTCCTGGGAGAAGACCTTTACGTTGCGATCAAAGCGGAAAGGGCGCACCGCGAGCTGCCGCACAAGGACCAGCTAATCATCCCGGATCCCTGGCGGGCTACCTATCTGCCTCTGGCCAGGAGAACCCCTCGGTGCAGCAACCACCAGAATTTCGACTCCGCCTGCGAACTCGTGGCGACGTTCCTGGAGCCGGCCATGACCGGCGAGGCGCGAACCAAGGTCTGGGAGCCAGCCATCAGCGAGTGGTTGCTGTGACCCCAGTTTCCCCTCCCAGATCCGTCGCCCGAGCAGATGCGCAGCGAACCTTGGCCATGGGACGGCCAGTTCCACGTCTCAGCAGACGCCTTCTTCAACGGCTCCGCCTCGGGGCAGCTGAAGGGTGCCGGAAGGGCGGTCTTTGCCGTCGCCGTCAGTCAAATGTGAGAACCAGTAGGTCGGGACGAACCGATGACCTGAGGGACGGGCCGCAAGGAGGTACTGGAGTCGGCGTATACGTGGCGGTTCCGTCCGGTCCACCGGCTTGGCAGCGTGTGGCCAGACCGTCTTCCGGTCTAAACCCACTGCCAGGAAGGCATTCTGGATCACGCACCGGGTCTCGAGGGATCGGCGGGTAGCCAGTCCCTCAATCAGGTTGCGGTCAACGCGAGTTTCCAGCTTGGGTCGGCGTCGGCGGGCCAGTAAACCCCCGAATGGCCTGCCAGTCGGCGGTCTTCGGTGGCAGCCAGGCGCACGATGCGGCCATTCCCCGCGACCACGGAGCGCGATACTCGGGCTGGATGTGTAGCTGAGAGCAGTGCCGTGCAGACGCTGGCCGGCTGGGCGTGCGCCCCGGTGGCATCTTGGGTCTGGTTGCCCTGCAGGCGCTGGAGGCCGTCGGGCACAATCTTGGGTTCGGCACGTGGAGCTGCGCCTGACCGGCGAGGGGCCGAAGGTGATCGAGGTGAACCCGCGGATCTGCGGCAGCCCGATCACCAGTCTGGTCAGTGTCTCGACCGGCGTGAACCTGATGCAGGAGGCGATCCGCCCGCACTGTGATCTGCCTTCCACCTTGAGGCCGGGCCGGGTGGCGGCGGTCCGCGGCGCTGCGGCCCGCGAGATCTTCACCTCCACCAGTGGAACACTGGTGGGTTTCGAGGGAGTCGATCTGGCGCGGCGCGTGCCCGGGGTGATCCGCCTGGAGATCGACGGCATCGGGGACGGATCGTTCACCGTCTACGGGTGCGACCTGACGGACGGCTACATCCGGATCAACGCCGACTACACCACCTGAGGTCGCCGGACAGCGCCGAAGCGACCCTCATCGACCTCGACCCCGAAGACCCCAACGTCACCATCGCCGGACAGAGCTACACCGAGCCCGTCCACGACCTCATGACCGCTGCCCACCACCCCGAGCCCGAGAAAAAGTCCCCCAAACGAGACAGAGGGACCTTCATCTACGGTCCCTCTGCTGCCTTCTCCGCTGGTCGCATGGAGCACGACACAAGTTCGAATAAGGCTCCTCTGGTGGAGCTGAGGGGATTCGAACCCCTGACCCCCTCCATGCCATGGAGGTGCGCTACCAGCTGCGCTACAGCCCCGCCCCTGATTGGTTGCCCTGCTCAGGAAGCTCCATGAGCATATCCCACTCCGAGGACCACTCCTGACCACCCCCGGCTCAGGGCCGAGCAGCGGAAGCCCCGGACCATGCCGGCCCGGGGCTTCCTGCGTTCTACGCCGGCCCCTTCGAGGGGCCGTTCAGTAGTTCAGATCACTTGGCGTAGGTCTCGAACTCCGTGATCTTCGGGGTGCTCGAGGAGGAGACGATCTCGAAGGTCAGCTTCTTGGTCGAGATCGGGGTGAAGGCCTTGGTGCCCGCGGCCGTGCCCGTGGAGATCGTCTTGCCGCTGGTCTCGTCGATCAGCTTCCACGAGGTGATCTTGCTGCCCGAGGCTTCCTTGATCACGATCGAGCCGACGGTCTTGGCGCTCGACCACTTCACCGAGACGTCACCGGTGCTGCCGCTGGGCGACCAGTAGGTGCTCGTCTTGCCGTCGATGACGTTGCCGAAGCTCGAGCCCGAGGCCTTGCTGCTGCCGTCGGCGCCCGCACCGATCGAGAGGTTGGTGCCCGTCGGGGCGGTCGTGGCGGTGACCGGCGGCGTGGTGCTGGTCACCGGGGGCGTGGTGCTGGTGACCGGCGGGGTGGTGGAGCCCGCGGCGCTGGTGGTGGGCACGCTGGTCGGCGTGCAGGTGCCGTCCGAGACCTTCAGGCCGGTGCCGGCACCGGCGGTGGCCTTGACCACCGCGGGAACGCAGGAACCGGCGTCGAGGGTCGCCGTGTAGGGCACGGTGACGGTGCCGGTGGACGCCATCGAGGCGCCGGCCGGCTTGTTCTCGCTGTCGGCCGCGGTCCAGCTGACGTTGTCGAGCACGTTGCCCGAGGCCTGCCACGTGCCCCCGAGGTTGGTGTAGAACGTGCCCAGAACGTTCGTCGAGTCCTTGAAGTAGTTGTTCTGGACGAGCGCCTTGCCACCGTTACGGGGGTTGATACCCGACTTCGCCAGGCCCTCGTAGTAGTTGTTGTAGATGTGTGCGGTGGCGGCGCGCAGCAGCGGTGCGCGGGAATCGATGTTCTGGTAGTAGTTGTGGTGATACGTGATCGGGCCGTTGCCCGTGTCCGTGTCACTCGAACCCACCAGGCCACCCCGGCCGGAGTTCTTCAGGATGCTGTAAGACAGCGTCACGTACTTGGTTCCGGCCTTCATGTCGAAAAGGCCGTCGTAGCCCTCGTCTTCACCACCGGAAGCCTCGAGGGTGAGGTGGTCGGCCCAGACGTTGGACACGGTGGACTCCATGCTGACCGCGTCACCACCGTTGGAGGTCGGGGAGCCGGACTTCTTCACGTTCTTCACGTGCAGGTTCTGCAGGATGATGTTCTTGGAACCACGGATGTGGATACCGATCTGGTCGAACACCGCGCTGCTGCCGACACCGACGAGAGTGACGTTGCTGATCTCTTTCAGCTCGATCACACCGGCCGCCGTGCTGCAGCCACTGCCCGAGACCTTCGCCGTGTTGGCGACGGTGATCGTGCCCGCCACCTGAATGGTGATCGGCGTGCTGGTGCTGGCGCGGCCACACAGAGCCTCGTGAATCTGCGTGCCCGTGGTGGCCTTTACCGTGGTGCCGCCCGCTCCACCGGTGGTGCCGCCGTTCTGCGCCGCGAAGCCGGTCGCGCCACTGGGCTCCGCCGCGGTGGCGCCCTGCAGGTTGACGACCGCCACGGTCGCGCCCGCAGCCACTGCAATAGCAGCCGCGCCGCCAACACCCAGTACGCGCTTGCCCCGTCGCTTCATCGTTGTGGTCCAGCCCTTCGTCGCCGTCCGGCCCCCGCTGCCTGCGGGTTCCTGTCGACGACTCAGACGGGCCGCCGGGCCCGAAAGTTGCCCGGCTAAGTCAGATTTCCGAAAACTTCTGACGAAAGCCGAAAAGCGGAGCCGGGGCGACGGCTGAACCTTTTGCTTGAGTAAAGCCGGCGTCAACATCAGCATGATCACGACCGCGGGACGAGGCCACCGACCGTCACCAGACCCTCTCCTCCACATCGGAGATCTCGACCTCCGAACTGTCATCACTCTGATCAGACGAGTCGTCGTCCGACATCGAGTCTGCGTCGTCCTGATCTGACGAGTCGTCGGAGAGCGCGGCACGGTCGTCGTCCAGCGTCTCAAAGATCAGGCTGTCGGGCTCCATCCCCAGGTCACGCAGGATGCGCGGCAGCATCGCGGGGCCCACCGAAAGATCCTGGAACCTGGTCACCACCCGGATCCGGTCACCCGGCTCGTCCGCCATGACGGTCGGGTCGGGCTCGATCCTGTCGGTCACGAACAGTCCGGCGGGGGTGAGAGTGAGGTAGAACGTCGGGCCGGTCCCGTTGTCCTGCCACCGCGTGGGGAACCCCTGGTGGAACGCCCCGCCGGCGAGGATCTCGTCCAGCCGGCCCGGAGAGGGGTGAGAGAGAGCACTCACCGGTTCGACGGTCACCGTTTCCTCGTCGACCACCACGGTGCGCAACCAGCCCCCGGAGGGTGCCGGAGCGTCCAGACCCCACTGCGGCCGGACGAAGAAACGGGTCGGGTGCTGATCCTCCTGCACGACTCTGATCTCATCACTGGTGAACTGGAACGAGAGTCCGTACATCGTGGCCATACCGACCGCCACCGTCTCTTCGACCCGGGAGATCAGCAGCAGCGAACCGTTCGCCTCCGGGCCGATCTGGGTGAGAGCGCCGAACAGCTCCGTCATGACGCCGGGCTGGGTGCCGTCCAGAACCATCACCTGACCGTAACCGTTGACCCAGGCCACCCAACGCGTGGTCCGGCCTGACCACCGCACCGGAATCACGTTCCACGAGCGCAACCGCACATGAGCCAGGTCCCAGCCCACGCCCGGTTCCAGGGTCAGGCCGTCGAACGGCCCGGTGGTCACCGGCCGGGTGGTCGGTGCGGACCACTGACTCAACGGCAGGCCGGCCACCGGTGCACCCGGCCCGGCCAGATCCGGCTCGATCCGGCGCCAGCCGCCGGCCGGCACGGAATCGACCACGAGCCAGGCGCCGTCATCGGCCTGATGAATCTGGTCCGGGGTGAACCAGAACGGCACCCGCGAGGCTTCCACCAGTTGGGCGGCGAGCTCGGACGAGACGTGAGACACCCGCAGCACCGCCTGGTTCAGCCGTTCCCCGTGCAGGGTGAAGAAGGCCACGAGGCGCTCGGCCACCCCTGGGTCCCCGGCGTCGGCGATGACGAATTCTCCGTCCGCCCCGGCCCAGGCCAGTTCGGGCGGACGCGGTCCAGCCACCTCGTGCGGGTCCTGGCCGCGCTCGGTCGCCAGACCGGCAGCGCCGAGTCGATCGACGAGGCTGTCCGCGGCGAGCGCCGCCCAGTCCGGAGCGGCGATATCGGTGTGGATGAGCGGGACCGATCCAGGGGCCTGTTCAAGAGTGGTCGTGACCCGCGCCTGGTCCGACACCACGAGCCCGGACGCCACCCGGTACTCGTACGTCACCACGGCCGGCTGATTCTGTACGCCTCCCAGCGGGCGACGACGGAACTCCCCCACCGGTACGCCAGACACGTCGGCCAACTGCTGGTCCCAGGGCGGGGCCGGCCAGGAGAGCTGATGCTCGCGGCCCTGAACAGCACCGTCGTAGCGGTCCGGGGCGATGCTGCGCCAGCCCAGGGCCGGCCAGTGGGCCGTGGCCGGCACCGCGTAGTAGATCTCCCCGTGGTCAGCTCCGGAGAACCTCACCCGATCCGGGGTGAAGAAGAACGCAGCCCCGTGGCTGGTGGTTGTCTGCCGGGCCAGTTGTTCCGAGAACCCCGACATCATCAGGACCAGGGGCTCGTCCGCCGTCAGGTCGGTGCTCCCCAGTTCCCGACCGAGTTCTCGACCGACCCGGTCGGTCACGGAACCGGTCGGCTGGATGTCGGGCTGCCGGCCGAACGCCGCGTCGACCCATTCGGCCACCCGGTGACCGGATCGTCCGGAATCACGCACGAGGAGCCTCCCGAACGCGTCCCGGTGCCGGGCGACGTCGCTCTGCCGGGCGGCCAGCCAGGCGAGCCGGTCCTGCGCACCGGTGACCACTTCCCAGCGCAGGTCCTGCCGCGCCTGGTCGCGGATCGCCACCTGTTCCGTGCGTACCCTCTCCAGCACCGTGTGGTGACGTTGCCACTCCTGTGCGCGATCCTCGTCCGGCAGATCCGTATCTCTCAGGCGGTTCACCACCTCGGCCCGGCTGTCCATCACTTCCTGCAGCCAGCCGCTGTCGGAGGGGACCTTCCCGAGCACCATCAGCAGGTTCCTCAGCTGATCGCGCATCGTGATGCGGTCTCCCAGCTCATGTTCCCCTTGTTGCCCGCCCATCAGGCTCGGCGCCAGGTCGAGGAACGTGCTCGGGCGTTGCCGACGTGGGGTGTACCGGACCGTTCCTCGCAGCACCGCCGAGGAGCCCTCCTCGTAGCGGTCCTCCAGAGCGAATCCGTGGGCGATCTCGTGCAGGAGCACGCCCGCCTCGGTGGAGTCGTTGATGACGAACGTGTGCTCCCGGTCAATCGGGTCACCGGCTCCCCGCACCCTCATGATGTGGTGGGCCCCGAACGGTTCGTCCACGCGTTCCCAGCGGTAGCGCAGGTGGTATCGGTGGCCCTCCACCTCAAGAGGCGGAGCGTCGTTCAGGGCGTCGTCCCAGCGTCGGCCGACAGCATCGAGCGTCGAGTTCAGCGCCTCGTGGTCCGCCCCGTCGTCGAGATCGAAGTACACCTGCTGGTTCAGCTCGACCACCGATGTACCGGTGTCCAGAGCGAACGTCCGGAACTCGAAGGGCATGGGGGCCAGCGGATCGATCGGCCCGTTGTGCAGGCGACGATCCCGTGTCACCAGGGCGGCCAGCCGGTCGGCCCAGACCCGGGCCCCGCTCGGCGAGACCGTGCTGATCGCGGCCCCGTCCGACGGCTCCTCGTACCCGGCTTCCGTCAGCGAGAGCCCGGCGAGAGCATGCTCCGGAAACTGACCGCTGTCCGCGATCAGTTGATCGATGATCCGGGCCAGGCCGACCGGTCCCAGCGCGACCTGCAGCGAGGCCAGCACGTCGGCGTCGGAGAGGGCCCGGCCCGCGATCGGTCGCGCCATCTGCTCGATCAGACCCAGCATCTGCCGGGCCAGGTCTCGTTGGGCCCGGGTCAGCTGATGTACCGACCGACCGTCCAGAATCGCTGCTGTGTCAGCCGCGACAGCATCGCTGCGGCGCCCCTGACGAGGGTCGTACGTGCCGGCGGCAAACTGCCGGGCGGGTGTCCGGGCCCGGGCCAGCTCGATCGGCACCAGCACTTCCGGTGACAGCGGCGTGCGGATGAACGGGGCCGCGGTGCGCCATCGGGGCCGGGTCATGTCCACCACGAACGACGACGGTTCATAGGTGAATACCGGATCGGATCCAGCCGTCCGAAGCCGTCGGTGGTCGACGGGCAGGACGGCTCCCGGTAGTGCCTCGCCGTCCCGGTCGCGGGTACGGGACGGACGCCCGGTGAACAGCGTCTCCCACCGCTCTCGCATCGCCGTCTGGGCCACCGCGGCCAGATCGTCGTCGTCGATGTCGTAGAGCACGACCAGCTGTTCGTGCTCCGGGGCGATCAGAGAGGCACTGCGGTTCAGGCGTGGCCGCTCGCTGACCAGCCAGCCGGCAGCAATCCGGAAGACCCTCATCGTACGGAGCAGAGCACTGCGCGGCTCGCGGATCCGCAGCGCCGACTCCAGATGGTCGACCGCGGACGGCAGAGCACCCAGACGTCGCTCAGGATCGGTGATCGGGTAACTCAGGTACCGGCTGGATCCGGTGCCGGCCGGCGTATCCGGATCGATACCGGGTTGCGCCCGGACCCATCCGGCCGCCGGGTCGGCCAGCTGGGTGGAGACGAAGTACAGCGAGTTCAGATCGGTGTCGGCCATGATCTGGTCGCGGGTGAACCAGATCGGCGTGCCGATGGCTGCCGCCAGGTTCGCGGCGAAGGAGGAAGGCGTCCGGGACATCACCAACCGGGCCCCCGCCAGGTCGGAGCCGTGCAGACTCCGCCGGTACTTCTGCAGGTTGTCGGCCAGGTGCACCCGGTGATCCTCGGGAACCTCACCGAACTCGTTGCTCACCGGAGCCCTCGCTGTTCCGGTGGCCACGATGAGCGGCCCGGGTGCCAGGTCCGGCCAGACCGTGTGCTCGTCGTCTCCCGCAGTCTCCAGCCCCGGACGGTGACTCAGAATCTCCGGGGTCAGGCCCCTCTGCGCGAACGCGGAGGTGATCCGATGGCGCGCGGCCAGGTGCAGGTTCGCTGCGGTGAACGCGAGGTGGACCACCGGCCGGGCGCCCGGCGCGCGGTCGGTGTACTGACGATGCGCGCCCGGCCGGTCCGACAGCACGATTCCCGAGGGGACCTCATGGAGGTGGACGGCAACCGCGAAGGCGGCGTCCAGCTGGTGCAGGAGCAGGAACGGGGTACGACCGGCCAAGGATCCGACGAGGTCGCGGACGTCGGTCGCCCAGGCCGGTTCCGGCAGCACGAACAGACGCTCCGGTCGGGTCCCGGGCGGCGTGGTGTCGTCGGACGAGCGCCAGCCGGGAGCCGGCGCCGTCCGGGCCCAGGGGGCCGACAGGTACGCCGGTGCACCGGTCGCATCGAACGTGGTGATGTTGCCCGAGGTGAACCAGACCTGCGCGCCCTCGGTGCCGGCCAGGCGCCGGGCCAGGTCCGGGCTCACCCCGGCCGCGAGAATGACCACCTGGTCGAGGCTCTCCCCCACCGAGCGCCGCTGGTCGGCGAAAAGTGTCAGCCGATCGGCCACCGCGGGGTCGCGGGCGTCGACGACGATGGGCCGATCTTGACGGTCCACCCAGACCAGCGTCTGTTGCGTCCGCCCGTCCGGACCAGGGAGGGCAGACAGCGAGAACTCGCCCGTCATCTCCAGGTCCGGCTCCGGGGTGAGCGTCTCCTGAGAATCCTCGGACGCCTCGGACTCCTCATCGGACCAGATCTCGGCGTCCTTGGTCTCCTCCTCGCTGTCGGACCAGGAGCGGGCATTCCTGGCCGGCCGTCCCTGATGCGGGTCGAGGGGTGCCGACGGATCAGCCGGCGCATCGCTCAGGAGACCATGACGGTGTTGCCGGCCGGGTGAGAGGGGCGGAACCGACGGCCCGTCCGGAGCCACCCGCACGATCTCGACGGTGAAGGCGTGCGACCTGCTCCGCGCGAACCGGCGCAGGTCACGCTGGAACTTCACCGCGTCTTCCTGGCTCAACGCCGTCTGCCCCTCATCACCGGGCCCCCAGGCGATGACGATCTCGCTCACCTGGTGCCAGCCGAGCGGGCCGTGGATCTGGGCCTCGAAGGCCGCCGGCGGAGCCGACGGATCGGCCAGATCGATTTCCTGGTGAAGCTTTTGGTCGTACCGGAAATCGGTGGCCTCTCCCAGCAAGTAGCGCACCTGGTCGGGTGGGCCCAGGGCGATCAGACTGTACAGACGCTCCTGATCGGTGTATCCGTCGAGAGAGTCCCGGCTCGGTAGGGGCGTGAACGTCGCTCTCTCGCGAACTGACTCGTCCATCGTCACAACAATTCCCGGCCCGGACACCACCGACGTGCGCCCGGCCGGTCGCGGCAGGAGGACAGCATAGGTGGGCATCTGATCGGGCTGCTTCGCCAGGAACGAGTCGTGATGGTCTTCCTCCGACTGCTCCGGGGAACGCCGGACCATAGCCTGCCCGTAACCCATGCCTTGTTCCGCCACCCCCTGAGCCCGGTTGGCCGCCGGATCCCCATCCGCTGGACGGCGCTGCCAGGACGTCGGGAAGTATTCTTCCCGGGTCAGCGTTTTGAGGAAATAGTCCATGGTGTCGAGGGCACCGGGCGCCTCCGTGGACGAGGGGTAGACCTGCCCGATCGGCCAGGTCCGCAGGTGATGATGTGCCTGAGCCACGATCTGAGCCGCCCGGGCGAGCGGATAGCCGGCGCCGTATGCGCGATTCAGCTCGGCGACCCGATCGATCGCCTGCTGCCTCATCTGCTCGTGTCGTGCGGCACCTCGCAGACCGGCCGACTCCAGGGCCCAGATCTGCGACGGCAGTAGCGCTTCCCAGCTCCGGTGGAACACCGCCGTTTCCTCGGAGAGCACCGGGTCGGCCCACTGCCGGTCGGGCTGCTTGCGACGGGTCCAGTCCCGGGGGTCCCTCGGGTCCCGCTCCCGCGGGCCCGGTGACGACCCCGAAGACGCCGGAGACGCCGGAGACGGGGAGAACCCGGCATCGGAGGGCTCCACCAGATCGGAATCTTCTGAAACATCAGATACTTCGAACGTTTCCGGAATCGTTGATGGCGCTTCAACTTCCGAGACTTCCTGGGCCTCCTGGGTTTCCTGGGTTTCCTGGGTTTCCTGGGTTTCCTGGGCCATTGACGCAGGCCCTACCTCGGTATCCCCAGGTTCCTGCCCCTGAGTGGATGACACCGTTTCCACGGGGGGCTTCTCGGTGCTGCGCAGCAGGATCGGGCTGACCACCCAGCGCTGCCTCCCGGCACCCCTGATCTCCAGGACCGCGACCGCCCGGACCAGGTATCCGAAGGTGGCAGCGGCATTCGTCTCGGTGCTGGTTCCGAACCGGAGAATTTCCCGGCGCTGGCTGTTCAGCACCGACCGGTTGCCCCGCGATGTCACCGCACCGGTCACCGGAGTCGACAGACCCAGCTTCGTGGAATCCCCCAGCCCGACAGTGGGCGCGAATCCGAGGTTCACACCGTTCTGGCTGACCGTCTGCTCGAACGATCCGTCGTTGTTCACCTCGATGTGGTCGATGCCGATGTTCTTACTGCGACGATCTACCTCAGCACCATGGATGGTGAGGCTGATCGTGATACCGGAAGCGTTTCCACCGGAGAGGAACGCATCACCACCACTGCCCAGCTCCAACGCCCCGGCGTCGATGAACTGGTTGAGCCGGACGAACATGCCCTCGCTGGATGTACTCGTCGGCGGTAGCGAGGGATTCAGTCCGCCGGCTCCCACCTCTACCAGGGCCTCCTGCAGCTGCTCGATCCCGTCGAGCCGGTACACCTGCACCGGGCGCCGAGGCGTCCATTCGCCTCGGTTGATCGCCTCCTGCACCAAGGACCGCGAGACGGCCTCGCCGTTCCCGTCCCCCTCGTCCACCTCGTCCTCTATATCGATCGACACCTCATCGGGCCGCACCGACGCGGCGATGCGCGGGTCGTTCTCCAGCACCGCGGGCCGAATGCCGTGCTCGGCGAGGGGATCAGTGCCCGGTTCGGTCTCCTTGGTGTGGAAACGGATCGCGACCTGGGCCTGGACCACACCGCTGCCGGAGTCGCGGAGATCGGCCCTGCCCTCAGCCGGCCCCTGCTGCTCCGCCTGCGCACCCAACTGCAGGACCCTGACCAGATTGATGACGGCGAGCCCGACCGCCGCAGCCAGCTCCGGCCCGCTCCGCACCACGGCGGTGGCCACCCACTGCACCAGCAGCGGTATCAGCATCTCGGTCATGAGCCTGGACTCAACGGTGACCTCGAAGTCGTACGGCACCAGGAACTCACTGGTGTCGTGCAGGTTCCGCTGCCAGGTCCGCTGCTCGCGGGACGAGGTCCGGGCCTGGGTGATGTCACTGCGACTGGTCGCGGTGATCGCCCCGGGCCAGGTCACGTCTTCCTGCGGGTATCCGCGGGTCAGCCCCAGGCTCAGCTCATGACTTCGGGAACTGGTGTCGCTGGTCCGCGTCACCCCGGGGGCACCCAGTCGGGAACCCTTTCCACTGATGTGAGAGTTGACGTTGTCCAGTCCGCCGACCTTCACCCGATGGCCACTGATCCCGGACAGAGTGCCCGGACTTCGCGGATGTGCCCGCAGCGCGATCTCGACCAGCTGTGGTCCCTTCCAGCCGCGGTAGACGAAGTGGAAACGGAGCACACCGCTGGGCCCCAGGTTGACCTGTGTGCGCAGACCGAGCGAGGAGGCATGCTCATTGATCCGGGTCGCCAGACCCGGAACATACGTGGCACTTCCGGGTTTCGTGCTACCCGGTGCCACCGACTCGACCCGGCCGAGAATCTCGTTCTCGAAAGCGCTGCGGCCACCGGCCTGATGAACCTCGGTGACCGTGCCGTACCCGAGCTCGCCACCGCTCGACACGTACCAGGCGGGTAACCGTGGCCGGTTGATACCCGTCCGCTCAACCTCGTCAGCCTCGTCAGCCGGCGGAACCGTGGGACGGGTCAGCACCGACAGTTCGGGATAGTGGTGCAGATCGTTGTCGACCAGGTAGAACTCGATACCGTTCGGGAGGTCGAGTGCCAACTGCGTGACCTGCTGGTGCCGCACCAGCTGTTGCGGCAACTGGGAGAACGCTGCGTTGTTGATGCCCGAACGCACCGTCACCACGTACGTCACCTGAGCCCGGAAGCGATGCGTCTGGACATCGTCCTCGCTGGTCACGCGCATCACACTGCTGGTGTCACTCGACGATTCGCTGTGCTGCCCACCGCGCCCGGCCAGGTAGCGACCGGACATCCCGACCGACGAAAGAACTTTCTTCCGTTCGTCATCATGAGTAACCGAGAGATCGCCCTTCACCGAAACACCGGTACGGACGTCGTGGCCGGTGCTGGTACTCCGGGTGGACGAGACCGTTGACTGGAGCCAGCGCTCGCCGTCCATCAGCGGAGGTCGTTCCATGACTTCCACGTCGCTCAGGTATGCCTGGATCTCGATCTGGACATCGGTTCCTCCGAGCCAGCCGGCCGTCGCCACACCCTCCACCACATAGCGGCCCCGCAAGATCCGGAAAAGGTTGCCGTGCAGCATCTCGGTCGACAGAGCAGTGCGCAGCACCTCATGACCGAACGACTCCGGACTGGTCATGTCGGTGCCGATCGCACCATCGCGCAACCACCGGCCGACCTCCGACACATCACGGGCCCTGGCCCGGGCCCAGATGACCGCACTGTTCTCGGGCGCTTGCTCCATCCTCACGTACGGGACCGGCGAGTCCTGTCGATCCATCGCTTCTGCATCACCGCCGTCGCGATCCGGTACCGACTGCTGCGCAGCAGCGTTCGTCGACAATACGTCCAGGACCAGCTTCTGGATCAGACCGGCGCCCTCGATCCGGTCGACGATGGCAGTCTCGGGTAGGACCAGGCGCTGAAGGGTCATGAGGGCCGGGGAATCGGGGTCGTCCATGACCGGGACATCGACCACCACGCTGTCGGTCTCCCCCGGGACCGGCGCCGGCCCAGCATCTTGCTCCTGCCCGGAGAGTGCTTTCAGCTCGGTGTCATCATGGTCGGTCACCGTGCGGGGCCTGGGATCATCCATCCCCGTGGAGCCGGAGGGCGCTGCCAGCAGCCGGAATTCGGGCACAGCCAGAGTGATATCACCGTCCACCGGCGGTAACTCGATCGTGCTCCCGAAGGTCTCGGCCACGCTCATCCCGTACGTCACCGGCACGGTGAACACGGCGCTGCCCTGTGAGGTGGGACTGAGAAGGTAGTATTCGTGCCCATTTCCGAGCCCTGATGCGCGACTCTCGCTCCGGCCGTAGCTGTACTCCAGAGCCTGCACAGTGACGTTGGACCCGGACGTGACCCCAAAGCTGCTGTTGACGTTGCGCGGCACCTGCGAGAACGTCTCCTCGCCGGCGACGCTGGACCCGACGAAGTTCAGGGTCTGGGTCTTGGGCAGGAGGTACGTCATCGACGTTCCCCGATGAGGAGCCGCCGGATCGTCGTACCTACGCCGGATCCGCAGATCGAGCGTCATCCGGCGGACATGAGTAGGCCCCGGCATCTGGAAGACCATCAGATGTCCACCGGACACCGCATCGTCCAGTGCCGTGCGTAGCGCCGCTCGTGATCTCGCCTGGTCGAAGGTTCGCTGATTCTGCAGCCGCGCAGCGGCCAGGGCGTCCGGGCCGATGAGGTTTCGCACCGTGTGCTGATCCGTGACGGAATTTCCCATCACAGTGAAGAGGCCGGGCTCCTGTACCGGCAGGAATCCCTTGTCCCGCAGTAGGTCCTGCGCCCGGTCGAAGAGCCCCTGGACTCCCTCCACCTCCAGCGGCGTGGTGGACATGCCCAGGCTACGCATGTGCAGAATTTCCGGCGGCAGGAATCGTCCCGGGTCCGCCGCTTCCGTTGCCTCGTTCCCGGTCGCCTCCGAGGGTCCTTCCTCGAGATGCTCCTTTCCGGCGACCAGCAGAACGACCGGATAGGTCGACGTAGCCAGAGATGAGTCCGCCGGAGGGTTCTGGGGGATCCCCTCAGGGCGCACCAGTTGCACCTCCAGGCGCAACTGCGCCGATGCCCGTGGGATCCGGTTCGCCACCCGCAACGATCGCACGACCCGGGCGCTGCCCCCCGACGAGAGGTTGTGAGTGCGCCGCTGAGCTGTTCCTGCTCCGAAAGACATCTGCCAGCTGGGGTCTTTGTCAGGTTTGCCGAAGCCGAGGGAAAGATTGACACCGATTCCCTGAGCATTCTGCGTCGTGGTGACCTGCTGGACCCGCATGGACCGCACGACGTACGACTCCAGTACACCGTTACCGATCGCGACGCCGCCAGGCTCCAGTTCCTCCGCGAAACTCGCTCTCATCCGGAGGTATCCGGTTACGGTTCCGGAGCGATCGGTGAGCAGTGGGCTGGCGACCGTGTTGCCCCAGAGCATCAGTGGCAGATTGCTCCGCAGGGTTCCTTCATCGAGGAATGTCCGCAGGCCCTCCCAGGCGATGTCGGACAGATCACCCGGACCGAACTCGAATGCCGTGATCACGTCCCGCAGCAGCGCCTGTGCATTCGGAAAATTCTCCGCCTCGATCACGGGGGCCAGTTTCAGCGTCGCCAGACGGGGTAATTCCTCTTTTCTGGTCTGACCCGGTTCGTGGGTGGCCAGGTGGTGCGGGAACCAGACCGCCAGGCGGTCGTCCGTCGTCGAATTCACGGTGCGCCAGAGACCGGCGGGCTGCGGCTGCTCGGAAACCAGGTCGGCCAGGCCGCGGTCCAGTCGCTGCATCTGCCACTGCATGGTGAACGAGTAGCGCCACGAACGCTCCCGGCTGCGCTCGATGGAGTAGGCCTGAACGCTCATCCCGGTGTCCACCTGGGTCGACACCTGATTCACCGTCGCCGACAGCTGTGGGGAGACAGTCATCGTCTGCAGAGAGCCCCACCCGATCCCGAAGGTGAACGGGACCCGGCCGGAACCGCTGCGGACGTTCGACGTCCGCTCGGTACTGCCGTTCTCGGGCTGGCTGAAGGTCCAGCGCTGCACCGCGACCATCGGGGTGGGCTGCGCCTCGTCCGGATTCACGACCTCCACCCGAGGCTGGGAAAGACTCAACCGCAGAGCCACCGGGTAACGCCTCCCCTCGTGCATCACCGGTAGGGCATAGCCGGACGTGGAGAGCAAAGCCTCCCAGGCGGTACTCAGCAGCCTTGCGGTCAGGACCGATTGGACCTCCCGCCTCAGCACGACGTCCTGCCCACCGGGCCCGACGATCCGGTCGATGACTGCTTCCTGCAACTGCGTCACCACCGTGTCCGGCACCGGTGTGATGTGGACCAGCGAGCGCGTCGGGCTCCAGCTCCCGTTACCGAAGGTCGCGACCGAAGAGGTGATCCACGGTTCACCGGGCCGGTGCCGGGGCTGCGCCGCAGACTCGGTGTCGTCGGTACCGTCGATGTCGTCGGGGTCCGGTGCCTGCGCGGGTGTTTCGGTGTCCTGATCCGGCCGATCCAGGTCATCCTCGTGCGCACCTTCGTCCAACCCCTCGGCCTGGCCGGCTCCGGCCAGCCAGAACGCTTGCGGACGAGATCGGGCCCGCGTGGTCTGCCGGTCGATCCATCGCATCAGTCCCGAGAGCTCTACGGCCCGTGGGTGCGTCAGATCGGCTCCGTCCCGGTCGGTGACCGTCAGACTGCGTTCGATCGCGCTGTGTTCCCGCTCCAGGCTCCGCATCGTCCGCTCGGCGCGCTGGACCCACGACTGCGTCAGGCCGCTCAGGACCTCGGAGATCTGTTCCGGTGTGCTGCCCCCGACCGTAGCCGCATCCTGCGCGTCGGTGCGAAGCCTGCGGTAGTCGGACCAGAGCTGACGCACCGGCTCGACGTCGTGCTCGGCCCCCGCCTCACGGACCAGGGCGATGCTGGTGAAGACATCCCGCATGGTGATCCGGGGCCGGGCCGGCACACGCCCCATCAAGGTGGGTGCGACATCGCGCGCGAGGGGAATTCTGGTCGTGGTCGTCCGGATGAATCCGGCCGGTCCCGCCTCGCGCCGGTGCTCCTGAATGTCCGCACGACGAAAAACATCGAGACGTCGCGTGCGCTCGTTCCACGACCGGGCCGGATTCTCACCGGTCAGCGCGGCCGGGTCTTCGGGGACGACGGGGCGGCGGTCCAGGTAGCGATCCGGCGCACCGAATCCGTGAAAGATCTCGTGGATCACGACGCCGGGCCCGCTGTCCAGGCCGACCCGTGAGACATCGGCACGTCGGACAGCACCGGGTGGGTAGACCTCGAGCGTCCGGTGAGCCAGGCCGTGGCTCTCGGCCACCTCCCAGCGGTATCGGACCTGGACCAGCTCCCCGGCGTACGAGACCACCGGCGTGTTGTTCACCGCTCGGTCCCACTCCTGCTGGACCTGCTCCGTCATCTCCTGGATCTGCTGACCGGTCACCCCCTCGCGCCCCACGACACGGATGATCTGCGTCAGTTCGAGCACCGTGACGGTACGTCCGGGAGCCTGATCGGTCATCAGGATGTCCTCGGCCGGAAGCTGATACTCCCGGGCCTCGAAGAGCATGGCCGTGCGGGGCTGCATCGGCCCTGACTGCATCGCTGATGCCTCGGACCAGCGGTTCAGGATTCCCTCGAGATCCGGCCCGGCCTGATCGACGGCTTTTCTCAGTTCTGTGAGCAGCTTTTCGTCAGCAGGAACCGGCGGCAGCTGCGAGCCGACGACCCGGACCGCGGGACGGGCGGCCGTCAGCAGGGCCCGGATCCGGCGGGCGAAATCGAGGTCCCGCGCCGTCAGCTCTCCTTCCGTGTCCAGGATCCGCCGGAGCCTCGCGGGGGCATCCGGCTGTGAGGGTGCATCCCACCGGGTGCGCTCCACGAAGCGGAACTGGACCGGCTCGACCTCCTGACGCAGCCGCTCCAGGAGGTCGACCACGTCCGGTGACACGGCGGTCGTCTCGGGAGCGGGGATGCGGGCGAACTCCCACTCGCCGGCGACCTCGAGCCCGTGACGCTCGACGAAATATGCCGTAGCACGGTCGCCCGGTACGTCCCGGTGCACTACTTCGACGGTCGACAGCTGCAGATGCCGCGTCGTCACCTCGACCTCGCTCAGCGCCCGCCCGGGATCGGTGAAGCGGGTGTGGACGACCAGCTGGTCCTGCGGGGGTTCCGCCAGCACCTGTCGGTCGAGTTCGGGCCGGTCAGTGACGAAAACACCCGAGGCAACCCGGAAGACGTAGGTCCAGCGGGCCGTTCCGGTGGAACCGTCGATCTGGTGCCACCGGGTAGAGGTCCCGTCCCGGAAGTAGGGAGAACCGGCCAGATGCTCCTCCCAGGGTGCCACCGGCTGGGACAGCACCCCTTCATGGATCAGCAGACCCGACCCGTCCGGCAAACTCTCAACCGGTTGCTGGGTCTGCGGATCCAGCTGGGTCACCGGTGCCGCCGTCATCCAGCCGCGCAGGCTCTGCGAACCGGCCCCGCTCCTGGCATCGGGCCGAGGCTGCCCCTGGACCTGTGGGCCGGGCACGACGGTGGACACGTAGAACGACCCGTCGGCGGATCGCAGCACGGCGTCGGGCGTGTAGAAGAAGGAAGCGCCCGAGGCAGCGACCAGTTCGAGGGCCAGTTCGTCCGAAACATGGGAGACCGCCACCCGGACGCCCTCGAGTTCGGCGCCTCGCCGTGAGAACTCCTCCACCAGGGTCTGCCTGACCCTGGGATCGGTGGCGTCCCCGGTCATCACCTCGCCGTCGGGACCGGTCATCACCTTGAGCAGAGACCGCCGGGGCACCTCGCCATCGACCGGGTCCGGCCTCAGGTTCTCTGTCGGGACGACGTGTTCGCCGAGCACCCCCTGGTACAGGCTCTCCAGTGAGTCCGGCTCCTGGAGCAGGGCGGGCAACTGTTCAGCGACGCGCGGCCAGGTCCCGTAGAACCGGCGGCCCCCGTCACCGCCGGAACGGATCGCCTCCCACACCCCCGGACCGACCGGCGCCACCAGCGTCAGCCCTTCTCGCAGACCGGCGGAGCCGGCCAGAGCTCGCAGAGTCAGGCCGGTCAGGTGATCGCTGCTGGGCATCAGCACCATCACCTCGGTGCGATCGTCATGGTCCACGATCGGCGCCAGGTAGCGGGCGACGAACTGCGCGGGTGTCAGCTGCTCGTCGTAGGCGGTGATCATCTGGTCACCCACATCGGCTGTCTCGACGGTCTCGGCTGTTGGGGTCAGGTCGAGCTGAACCATCGTCATCCGGGGATCGTCGAGCGCAGACGTCTGCTGGGCCCGGCTCAGCCGGGACGGCGAACGATCGTGTCCCGGCAGGAGCCAGCCCGATCGCACCCGGACCGGCAGCCGCTGCCCCAGCTCGGCGCGTTCCAGCACCATCTGCGGCGAGTAGAGGGCCTGCAGGAGGTTGCGCACCCGGAACGACCTGACGAGTGGAACATCGGTGGTCCCGAACGCGGTTCCCTGCCGGGTGGCCACGAACGTGAAGGTGACCTGGGCATCGAAGAAGACCGGGCCGTACCAGAACGTGCTGAAGGTGCTGCTGACGACACCCGAGGAGGTCCGCAGATCGGACCCCGCCCGGACACTTCGGTCGCTGCTCAGAGTCGCCCCTGGCGGGGCCAGCACCTGAACCCGGTGCTCGTCCGAACCCTCCGGCGGCATATGGGCGAGATCGTTGAAGTTGCCCCACACGCCGAACCCGGTACTGCCGCTCTGGCCGTTCCCCTCCCCGCTGTTGCCCATGTGCTCGCGCATCCGCATCGTGTCGGCCGCCCCGAGCAGGAAAGCATCGGCGAAGGTTCCCGCAGTGGTGGGCGCGGTGAGCCCGAAACTCACCGCCAGTCGCCCGGTCAACTGACGGTCAGCCCGGATCTCTTGCTGCAGGAATACGTTCGAGGCCTGACCACCTGTCCCGTTCTGCAGCAGGTGATTCTCCAGGACACCCGGGTCGGTCAGCATGTGCAGGACGTCCCGGCCCGCGTTGCCCCAGGCCTGTAGGGCGGCGTGATCCCCGCCGTGACTCGCGATCGACCGGTGCCAGCTGTCCAGGAGCAGCCCGAGCTTCTCCGGATCCAGGCGCAGCACCACGTCCTGGTTCTGGATCTGCTGCGCGGTGAAGAGGATCTCGTCCGGCAGGGAATCGGTCACCGGCGTCACGACCGCGGTGCGGTCCGTGGTGGGAGGCGACGGGCGCAGCTGGGCGGTGGGAACTGCCACCGTCTCGCGAATCCTGACCTTGGCCGGTGGAATCCGGGTGGCCACCGCCGAGGGCTGGTCACCGGTCATCCTCTGACCGCGTCGGGCCAGGGTGTGGGCGGCGGTCAGCGTCAGCGCGTTCAGGGCCGGGGAAGGCCGCCAGGCCACCACCAGCTCGATCTGGATCTCCAGGTCACCCACCAGAAAGCTGGTGTCACCCGTGACCCCGAAACCGTCGTAGCGGTAGACGCCGGTGGAACGTGACGTCTGTTCCGAGCGGACCCTGGTAGTGGAGAGATCGGTCACCAGCTGAACCCGGGAGAGTGTCGGCAGAGCCGGGCCGTCGAAGGTCTGCGCCGTGGAGAAACCCAGGGTCAGGCTACGCGACCTGGCTTCGCCCGTGCCCTGGCGCACGCTGCCCCGGTTGTAGCTGGACACGGTCGCGCCCGGGTGCGCGTGTGTCTGCTGATACCCGCGGGCTTCGGGGTCGCGAACGGCTCGTAGCCTCAGGTGAAGTACCCGGTCCCCCAGCAGAGCGTCGCCCGCCAGGATGAACTCCATTCCCCCGGCCCTCAGCAACGGAAGGTTGCTCAGCAGCACACCGGGGGTCAGCATGCGGCCGAGCCCGGCTGTCACCGTGGTGCCGGAGAGCCCGAACGCTGCCGACCTCCCCAGAGACCAGGGAGCGTGTTCGCGCAGCAGCCGGGTGACTTCGGCCAGAACCGGGTTGTTCAAGGTCAGGGACGACTCCCCGGGAACGGGCAGCAACGACGTCGTCACCGAGGTCAGGGGCAGCACCGGGTACTCGGGCACCCGGCGGTCAAGAGCACTCTGCCGCTCGTCGGCGGCCAGCAGGACGGATCCGACGGTCGAGTCGACGATCGGTCCGGCGACCGGTGACCGGCCGGGCACGGGCGAGAAGAAGGTGACGCCGCGGGTCACCCGGACCCGCCGCCGGTGGGACTGATGGCTGTGCCGAAAACTGTTTTTCGCCGTGGACATCCGGGAGACCGC
Organism: Kineosporia sp. NBRC 101731; assembly: GCF_030269305.1. Classification (NCBI taxonomy): domain Bacteria; kingdom Bacillati; phylum Actinomycetota; class Actinomycetes; order Kineosporiales; family Kineosporiaceae; genus Kineosporia; species Kineosporia sp. NBRC 101731. Next base: position 250,478 of record NZ_BSTC01000009.1, on the reverse strand, counting down.
GACGATCTGCCAGTCGACCGGAGCGGTGTGGCCGGTGTAACGCATCGGCACGCTCACCGATCCCCCGGAGAACCGGTCCAGTGTGCTCGAGGTGCTCGTCGTGGTGTTTCGGCTGTAGCCCGGACCGAGCTGAAGGTAGCCGCCCTCACCGACCGTGTTGCCGAAGCCATCGGTGCGACGGGCCCGGTTCAGCGCGACCCTGACGTTGGCGTCGACCGACCAGCCCCGGGACCAAGAGTCCGAGGTCGAGGTCAGAGCGCTGTACTCGGACGCCAGGTCCGTCATGAAATCGGCCTCGGTACCGTCGTCCTGGACTTCACCGACCGTCGGGACGACGGCGAACTCCACCTCCCGCAGGCCCAGTCTCCGGCTCTGCCGGATCTGGCCGGCCAAACCGTCTTTCTCCAGGGCGAATACGCCGTTCAGTTGTTCGGGAGTGACCACCGTCCGGGCCCATCGATGCGCCGCTTCGGAGGTGAGTCCCACCCTCATGAGGGTCGTGGCCAGGGCCAGCCGCAGATCGGCGATCCCCGCCACCGACACCACCCGATCGCGGGAGGTGATCACGTCACGGGTCTGGTCGTCGCCCGTGTGTAGCTGCTGCGCCAGCCATTCCCCACCGAACTGCCGGCCGCCGATCCGCAGGCCTCCTCCCCGCACCGGGCGGTCCAGCTCTACGGACGATGTCCCTCCCGGAACGCTGTCAGCATCAGTGGCGTCCACCTGATCTTCCTGCCGACCCGTCGGCAACTGGTCGGGCGGATTGACGGGCGGCCTGACGGGCGGGGTCCCGGTCCGGTTCTCCGGGACCAGCCAGGATGCTGTTGCCGGGACGGTCCCCTCCCTGCCGGCCAGGCTCCAGACTCGCTGACGGCGACCCGTCAGGGCACGCCCCAGTGCCTCGATCCCGCCCAGGAGCAGCGGTAGTACCCGCTGACCCCGGACCCGTTCGACCGAGACCTGGGTGGTCAGGGTGACGGGATACCGGAAGGCCCACGCCGGACCGGACGAGCTCAGTCCTTTGGCCACGTAACCGTTCTGATAGACGCCGGTTCCACCGCTCGACGACAGGTTCCCGGACACTCCGGCGGCCATCCGCAGGCTCAGGGTCAGCTCTGAGGACAAGGGGATGTCGAGGTATCCACGAGCACCCAGAGTGCCCCGGAAACCACGACTGGAGGAGGCGGACCGGTCCTGCTCGCTGTAACCACTGGGTTTGACCAGGATGCTCACATCATCGACCCGGGTCACCCGGTCGGGCGACGAGGACGCGCGCCGGCCCTCCAGACGGAAGGTGATGTATTCGACGTCGCCGCTGCTCAACTGCCGCTCGTAGGTCACGGTGAGCCCACCGGTGGAGAAGATGGTGTCCTGGTGGAAACGGAGGTCCGGAGCGCCGAACCGGGCGCTGAGCCACTCGGACAGCGTTCTGCGTTCCAGAACCGTCCACCGGTCAACCCGCACCGGCGTGCGGTCGGCGGCCTCGGGCATCGGTTCACCCCGATGGTGCTCCAGCTCGCGCAGGTCAGCCATGAACTGCTGGGCCAGGTCCTGAACACCGGTCAGCCCCAGTCGGCCGGTGAAACCCGACGGACCGGTCGCCCGGCTGAGCTCTGGGGGTGGATCACGCAACAGCACCGGCGCCACTTCTTCCGGCGCCTGCGACGGCTGCTCCACCGGAACCGTGTCCGTTGGCTCCGTTGTATCCGTTGGTTCAGCCGGGACTCCCAGTGCGTCCAGAACCCGTTCGAAGTCCTCGACGAACGCCTCCGGCACCCAGAGCGTGACAGTCAGTTCCTGGCGTACGGGCTGCGGGGCCGGGCCCGGACGGCGGTCCTCCTGCTGCATCGGACTCACGATCTGGTTGCTCACCTCGGCATCCAGTCGTAGCTGGTAGGACACGCTGGTACCACTGAACGTGGTCCGGTAGCCGGCGCCCCCGGCGGAAGAACCCACGACCCCCGTCGACGTGCCGCTCGTGAACGAGCCACCGGCGACGAAATAGGGCATGAGAGTGCTCGAGGCATCGGGGTTGATCCAGGCCCCCGCACTGAACGACACGCTCCCGGAGCGACCCTGCCCCTGGGAGAATGCGTTCCACGTACCGGCGTCGAGCCGTACGGGTACATCCGTGGCCCGACCGGTACGTTGCGCCGTCAAGACCTGCGCGCCCATCCGCTGCAATAGTCGGCGTCCGTCCGGCAGCACCGTGGGAGGAAGATCGACCGTCGTCCCGAGCATCCGGGAAAGTTCCGGCAGCAGAACCGGTTCGCTGAAGCGGTGGGCCAGTGCCTCGATCGCGGTGTTCCGGGCCAGGTGCGCCGTCCGGACCAGATCCAGCGCCAGTGCGCGGCGCAGCAACCCGAGCCCTCCGATGCCGCCCGCCTCGGTCGCCACGCTCTGCAGCGCAGAGGTCAACGGTCGTTGCGCACTGCCCTGGAACAGGCGATGACGTCCGTGGGCGGCTGTGGCGATACTGCTCGGGAAGGAAATGCGCAGCGGTGCAGTCGTCTCCGGATCGACGATCCCGCCGGTGGGCGCCGCGCCCGTGGGGGTCACCTCGACCCGCAATCTCACCGGCAGGTCGAAGTACTCATCCGGACCTCCGGGCCGAAGACCACCGGAGGTACCGAACTCGGACCTCGCACCCTGGCTGAGAGACGTCGTCGCGGAACCACTGATCCCGGCGTTCGGGTTGTAGATCGGGTTTCCCGCGGCGATCGAGACCCAGGCCCCCAGATCCAGGGTCATGGTGGTGGACATCGTCTCGCCGACCGAGGTGGTCCGCATGATCAGGTTGTCCATCGGCCCGGCGGTGGACTCGCCCTCCCGCATCAGCGGCAGACTCGACGGCTCCACCCGGGTCGCCGAGCCCCGGTCGGGCAGGTCGAGCCGGACCGTCAGCACCCGGTCCGCGACGGCAACATCCAGTCCTCCTTCCAGCATCATCTGGACAGCGTTCGTCGCCCCCATGTCCGCTATCCGGGACCGCAGAGCCCGGCGCAGCGGGTCTGCCGACGGCACCTGGATCTGCCGGGCCACCAGATCGACGAAACCTTCGCTGTCGATCGCCTGCCCATCGAGGCTGTGGGCCAGTCCGAAAGATCCGAAGGCGAAATGCGGCGGATGCGAAGGGTCCTGCCGTTCACCGAAACCTGCGGGAAGGACGACTTCCGTGACCTCCGCATCCGGTCCGGGCGAGGATGACGCGTCCAGCAGGTCGTCCAGCAGGTCGCCGTCCGGGCCGGCCTGGAGCGCGAAGTCCCTGACCACGGTCACGAAGGCCAGGGCCTGCACCAGATCGGGACGGACCTCCAGAAAATCGTGAGTCCGATCAACCAGGCTCCCGTCGGCCGACCCTGACAACCCGGTCGCCGTCCTACGACGTTCAGGTCCCGCGTTCTGCGCAGTCTCCAGCTGCATCTCCAGTTCGGGATCGACGCGGTCGTCGTCGATCACCGGCGTGAGCTGTCGAGCCAGATGGTGCGCCGCCGCGAGGTCCCCGGCCAGCTGACGCAGGGCGGAGTCCTCCTGCGTATTCGGGAGCATCCGCTCGTAGTCTTCGGCCAGCTGCGCCGTGACGCTCTCCCCCGTCCGTAGATCGGGTGTGTCGCCCGACGGAACCAGGCCCGACCTCGACACCCGGTCCAGAGCGGCCAGTGCCGCACGAGCCGACGCAGAGCCGCTCAGCGTGGCCGCGACCAATGCCCTCACGGTGTCGCGCACCTGCGGCCCGCGCTGCTCCAGCAGCTCGGCGAAACTCACCGGCAGATGCTCTTGAACCCCTCTCAGCCGATCAGCGAACCGTTGACCCTCGGTGGGATCCGGCACCGATTCGCCGTCGAGGGCCGATTCGCCGTCGAAGGCCGATTCGTCCTCTTCGACGGACGCCACGGGCTCGGTGGACGCCACCAGGTCGGAGGGACTGATCACCACCAGGCTGAGGCCCAGGTCGCTCACCCCGCCCGTACCGGGTCCACGGACCCGTTCGCCCGCAGGCGCCTGCATCTCGGCCCAGCGCGGCCCTTCCACCGTGTGCCACAGAAGCAGAAGATGTTTCGCCCGATCCGGAGCCTGGCTGTGGACGAATGCCACCGAACCCACCGGCTGCGCCGCGATCGCCGATTCCGCGTCATGCACCGAAGCCACCGGAGTGAAGTGCGACGTGTTCAGCGTGCTCAGCAGGTCACTCAGAACCGGGGTCAGAACCTGATCGTCCCCGGCCCGGCCACGCACCCCCAGCCCTCGGGCGACCGACAGGCCCCGCACCAGGCAGTCCGTCAGAACGCGTTCATCGCTCTTCGATCCACCACGGTCGAACTCCTGGCTCTGGCTCTGCGCACGCAGGTCGACCGCGAGCAGCCAGTCGCCCAGTGCTTGCTCCACCTCCGCCGCTGTCCGCGGACGAGCACCCCGGGACCGTGTCAGCGCGGTCATCAGCATCTCGCTGGAAACCACCGGCCCGCCGCGAGAGCCGTTTCCCTGTGTAGAAGCGGTGGACGACAGACCCACCAGCGCCTCGACCGTTCGGTCGCCGGCCCGGAACCATTCAGGATCCGAGTCGCTGTCCGACATGCTGTTCGTCCGGCCCCAGGACGTCATCATCGCCGCGGTCGGTGGCCCGACGTCCTGCTGACCCTCCGGATCCTCCTTCTCCTCCTCCTCGAACTCCTCCCGACGGGTCATCGCATCGCGCTGCTCCGGGAGCGGTTCGCTCTCGTCGGCGGGACCCAGGTCGGCAGCGGGTCCGCTGATGTCGTCGAAGAAGCCCTCGGGGATCTCCTGTTCGTTCTCGGCGAGGAAGTCCTTGAGCTCGTCCTCCCGAATCCGGCCGATCATGCCCTGCGGCACGTCGAACGCCAGATGTCTGCCCGGAAGAGCGGGACCGGTCAGGCCGATGGTCAGATCGAAGGCGTAATAGTGGAAGACCTCGGTGTTCTCGCGGTTGTGCTCCAGAATATTGGCCGAGTCGGCCCCGGACTCCTCCTCCTGGTCCCACTTCCTGCCCAGACCCCCATCGAATTCGGAAAGGCCGCTGCCGGTCGCGGTACCGCCGATCACCTTGATCCCGAGTTCCTTGGCCCGGCCGCTGATCACCACCTTGTCCGCCGCCGAGGCGCTCTGGATGTAGTCCCTTCCCTTGAGCTCGGTCTGGGTGAGCTTGACCGCCTTGGTGATGCGCATGCCCACCCGGATGTCACCGCCGGCCTGGCCGATCGTCAGATCGAACCCGGCCAGGTCGACCAACCTCGCTCTCAGATTGTTCGACCGGGTGTTCTCGGTCAGCTGCATGCCCACCGGTGTGGCCGGCTCAAAGCCCTTCGTCGGGAGCTCGGTCTGCAGATCACGGAGATTCTGCTCGGTCCGATCAGCACGCCGCGTGACCGCCGGGGCAAGCTTCCGGATCAGAAGCCCAGCACTGAAGTCCACCTGTTGCACCATCCCGGCCAACCGCTGGCTGAGGGGATCCTTGGTCAGGGTCTCCAGGCGAACATTGTTCGCCTGGGCCGCCTGTCGTCCCTGAGTCTCCGTCGTCGCGTCACCCGGCCGGGTGACGTGCTCAGGAACCAGCAGCCGCATCGTCCCCTCGACCTTTTCGTGCTCAAACGAACGTACGGAGCGAAGGGCGTAGGCGATCGTCTCCAGCGTCTCCTGGTGAAAGGCTTCGTCCAGCGAGAGAAATCCAGACTGGGCGAGCTCCTGCAGATGGCTGAGGCCGGGCGGAATCTCCAGAAAGCTGCTCACCGTGATCTCGTACTTCACCACATGGTTGAACTCGTAGGAACCGTCTCTCATGGTGGTACGTGAGATCTTCTTGATATCGGAGCTTTCGACGTCCTGGTGTCCGCTCTGAAAATCCAGTCCGCCCTCCAGACGAACTCCCCCGAATTCGTCCTCCCCGTATCCAAGACCGAGCGCGGTTGCCTTCACCCCCCAGGAGGACAAGTTCTTCTGCTTCGTGGTCGCGTTGCTCAAACCCTGGCTGCGCAACATCAGCTTCGTCTCCGGCCGGTGCCGGACATCTTGGGTCGGGCTCAATTCGGCCGAGACCAGCACAGCGACGTAACGAACCGAGCCAAGAGCCCGTTTCAGCGGGATCCACGCCATGACGCCGGTGTTCAGCAACGTCAGGTGCTGCCGGGAGAGTGTCTCCTGCCCGAACGCCGAGCGCAGGAAGTCATCCACCGACACGGCTCCGGCCCGGTCACTGGGCCTGACCGCCTGGATGCGATCCAGAGCCGCCTTGACCGTGGCAAGCACCTTCGAGGCATCGACCACCTCGGCGTGGGAAGAGGCAATGGCCAAATTCGAGTTCAGGTAGGTCCGCGGAACATTCGGATATCGCTCCACCCCATCATTCCGCTGATTCAAGGCCATGTCCGCCGCGAGACGGTCGGGGATCAGGAAGTCCATGGCCTTCGACACGAGGAAGAAGTTCCGTGGGGCCGATACTTCGGGTGCTTCGCGATCGACGCGCACCTCCATCTCGAAGACCAGGTCGCTCCGGTAGGAGTGCACACCGCCGGAATATGTCGCTCGGGTGACGTCTGTAGCACCGGTCTGGGCGTCGGCCTCGGAGCCGAACTTCCGCCCGATCTGCCCCTGAACCTGCACCTTGACCTGGTCACGGCCCTTCAGGCTGTGACCTTGGCCGTGACTCTCACCGTCTTCGGAGGCACCGTGATCGTCCGGCGACAAGGATGCGCCGGCCTCGTCGGAGCTCCCCGCCTCAGCGGTCTCCTTGGCCTTGGGCTTCACACTGAACCGGGGACCGATCAGTGCGGAGGCACCGATGTGCCATGAGCGAGAAATTCCGGTACCGAGGTGGGACGTGCCGCTGGCGTAGTGCTCGAGCTCGACATCTTCGTGACGCTTCAGGTGTTCGACGTTGAGCAGGTGCAGTTTCATCCGCAGACTACGCTTGTCGTCAATTCTGACGACGACCCCTTCGTCGGAGAACCACTCCGCGAGCCGCGACTGAATATTACTGGGCCGCAGGGCCGACAGCACCGAGTCCGGGACCTCCCAGAGGTCGACGCGACCTTCGTCATTAGTGGGGACGTCTGGCGCGAAAATCACCTTTGCCGCCTCCTGAACCACCGGCTCGAGGCTGATGATTCGCGCGTACATACCGGGCGCCCCGCCCGGCACCAGAACTCGGTTCTGGATGAGTTCCTCGCCACCAGGCGTCACCGACCCCACCGGGGTATCCGGCCCGGTGGACGGCTCCAGCAGTGCATATTCGGGCGGAACCGCCAGTTTGGCAACAACGGTCGGTCCGCTGACTCGATCGTTGAGTCGCGCTCCGGGCACCTGGTTTCCGCTCTTGTCGGTCCAGCGCACCGCGATCCGGTACGTGATCGACTTCGTCACCTCGGTGATGGATCCAGCCGTCTCCGTCCGTCGATATCCCTTGCCCGACGAAGAGATCGATAGCTTCTTCCCCTGGCTCTTCCCCCCACCGAACGTGACCTTCCCGAGTTCCAGGCCGACGCTGCGGCCGAACTGCCACCTGGCTCGGCCATTGGCCGAAACTTCCCAGGAAAAGGCCGTGCCTCGTGAGCTCGAAACTCCGGAGGAATTCACCACCCGCGAGTTCACGGTGAGGTCATAGGACCGTTGCTCCGTGGTGGCACCGAGATCGGCCTGCACCACGACTTCCAGGTGCCGACGACCCAGATCGGCGCGATAGACAATGCCCGTCAGCAGATGCTCAAAATCTGCCTCCAGGGCCGAGCTCCCGAACACCAGGTCCAGCTCACCCATGACCTGGGCCCATTCGGGGCGCCGCGTGATGTCCTGGGTCACCCCGATCCATCGCTGGAACTCCACGATCGATCGGTGGATGGCGGGGCTCTGAGCAAACATCGTGGGATCGGCCCGGTAGCTCCCCCGGATCAGGCTCTGGACCTTCTTCAGCACCCGGTCCGATCCCGGCAGCCGAATGGCCTGGCCCAGTCCCGCTCCCTTTCCGGACGCCATCGGCGCCGGTTCGACGTTCCCGTTCGCCTCGAAAGGATCGTTCTCCAGGTCCTGCGCATCGGGCACCTCCCGCTCGTCCGACATCGATGTCGGCTCGGTGCCCCTCTCCGACAAGGCGTGTTCGAAAGCCTCTCGATCGTCGGCAGGAAGCAGGACCTCACCGTCGAATTCGACATCCTGGGAGGGCACCTTGCTGTTCTTGCCCAGGAATTCGACCTTGAGAACTCCCTTCACCCGATAGCGGACGACCTCCGCCTTACGCATCAGGGTCAACTTCGGCAGGGCCATGGAACTTGTTCCCATGGCCAGCGATCTCGAGACGTCGAGGCTGAGACCGGCTTGCGCATAGCCCTTGGTATGCGAGACATTCGGCAAGATACTGCCGGCCTGAGCCCCGATGCCCAAGGAAGACTTGGCCCCGAAGGTTCTCTCCGCGTGATGACTCTCGTCCGGTCCTAAATCATCTCGGATGATCGCCTCGGCAACACCTTCGTACCGAATCTCCGTCAGCCGGAAATCGACTCTGGGAACAACGTTCACGCCGCGCCGGAAGAATCCTCGAGAAGCCCGGATCTGCCCGCTGTTCACGCCGTTGGCCAGGAGCAACGTGGCCCGGTTCTTGAGCGCTTGCTCACTCAGGACGGAGTGAAGCGCCTCTTGCATACTCTCGGAGATGTCCTGGGCATTCATACCGCTGGCGCGCAGAGCCCTCTCGATGCCGAGGGCCAGGGGCTCCACGTCAATAGCGTTCAGCACCACCGGAAAATCGTTGACCGCCCGCGCCGAGTCCGGCGGAACCCTTTGCCAATCCTTGGCCCAGACCGGGATCTCCTCCGGCTGGGAGATTGCCGGATCGGACTGCTCCAGCACCGCCTCTGTACCCGACTCCTCATCCGCCGCAGGACCTCGCAGGAACGCCGTCGGTAGCGGGATCTGCACCAGGTTCTCCAGGAGATGCTGGTGCGGAACCCGGGCGCCGTCGATGTAGATCTGGATGGCCACCGAGGTATCAAAAGTTCGCTGCCCCGTGGAGATCGCCTTCCGACCGGCAATCAGGTTGCGCTTGTAGCCCTCGCGGTTGCCACTCGAAGTTACCATCGTGAATTGTGGTACCCCGATGAACACGGAGTGTGCCACCGAACTGGTCGGATAGGTCAGAATCTGAGTCGCCGCCGCTTCCCAGAGACTCGTCGTATCCGAGGTGAGACCACGGGAGAACGTCTGCCCACCGAAAGGAACTACGTATTCGCGACTTCCGGCCGCCGCCTCGGGCCTGGCCCGGAAGTCGGACAGGGTGGGGTGGAGCCAGATGGACTTGCCGGCGACATCGAACCAGACACCGTCCCGCACATAGTTCGTCCACCGATCGCTATCCACGTGCGGGTCACTCATCAGCTGTGTGACGTCCGACCCGGTCAGCATCGTCAGAAGCTCCTGCTCGATCCGATCGCGCATCTGCCTCGCCTTGAGGGGATCACGATGCAGATCGGCATTCTGCAAGTGGGAAACTACCTGTGCGACGACGTTGTTCACCAGGGCCGGATCGGTCAGAAGATTGACCTTCCCGACGGCGGCGTCGCCCAGCGCCCCGTGTTCCGTGTACCAGGGAGCCCGAACGTCGTTCGTCGGCATCGGGTCGTTCAGCGGCTCGGGGTCACCGGAAGGCTCAGGGTCACCCAGGGACTCAGGGTCACCCAGGGACTCAGGGTCACCCGAAGGCTCAGGATCGCTCAGAATCTCAGGATCGCTCGAAAGCTCGAGACTGTGTTGCACCCCTGGATCACTCACCGATTCCAGCGTGCTGGAGGGTCCCTCCCCCAAGGGCGTTGTGACTTCTTCCGATGCCTGGTTCACGAGCCTTGACGGCGCCGGGACCGAAAAGGCAGACGACCTGAAGAAGACCGGAATCGACCTGTCCACCGGGGCCCGGGGTACGCCCGGGACAGACCCTGCAGCCTCACCCTCGTCCGCACCCATGCCCTCCGGTGGCGACGCGATGCTTCCCGGGTGCGAATCGTGATTTTCCTCGACGGCTTCCGTCCCGCTCGGCTCCGGCGCCGTGGTGGCTACGTCTGCTTCGTTCGAAGGCTGCTCTACCGTCACCGAAGTGACCAGGTCGGAGACCTCCTCGGGTGACACCGGCGCATCGACCACCGTGGTGATCGGGTCCTGGTCGACCGTCGGCTTCGCACCTCCCCGGAGACCGCTGCGCCGACCGGTGATCGCTATCGCCAGGAGGTTCTCGGCGGTGCGCCGTGCTCGCTGCTCACCGTGATCGACCAGAGCCGTGGCAATCTCCACCAGCTGACGGTCCGAGGGACGTAGGACCGGATCGGCCAGATCCCGGGGGGAGGAGAACCGAACGGTCTCCCGCACGGTCTTGTCGAAGATCAGCCGGGCTTCGGTCGGAATATTGTGCCGGTCGGAACCTTCCAACGACACGGCCACCCACGCATCCAGCATCGGGTAGCCACCGACCCACGCCGGAGCCACTGCTCCCGCACGCGGGTGGGAGATCATCCGCGCAGACGTCTCTTCCTGCTGCGCAGGAGAAGAATTCGGCGTACTGGCAGGAGCGGATACCGGATCTGCGCGACTCGCGGACGGAGTCTCCTTCTGCTGCACCGAGACGCTCTGCTCAGCCGGCGCAGTGTCGTGCGCCGGGCCCGAAGACACCGCCGATGACACCGAATTTTTGTGCGCCGTGGTTACTTCCGATCCCCCACCGGTATCGACAGCCGAACGGACCGATGGCACCGGTGAAGCTGTCTCGAGCGTCGGGGTTCCCGTCGTTGTCGTACCCGTCATCGAGGGCGCCGTAGCGGACGGAGCTGTCGAAGACACCGACGGTGTGGAAGCCGCACCTTGCGGTGACCTGGCCGAGGCCGGAGCCACGGCGTCTTTGGCGGTGGGGTTGGCTTGTCCGGTGGACAGCTGCGAAGCCGTGGTCACACCCATCACTGTCGACGGCGACTCTGCGGACCCGTCCTGAGGTCCAGGGATGACGGTGGTGACGGAGGCCGTTCCACCGGCGGAGTGTGCATCAACGGTGGAAGGAGAGGCAGCCGAGGGGACAGAACCCGCGTCAGCCTTCGCCGGAACCGGTTCAGACACCGGATTCGGTTGCGCCTCGGAGGTGCCGGACTCATTGCTGGGCAAGCTGTTCAGATCTGGGCCGGCCACCTCGAGGCCGGACACCGGATCGCCCGAGGATCCTTCGGCGAAGGGAGCATCGAAGGCGTTAGCTGCCGATGGCGGCGAGGGGGCAGAGGCGGCAGAGGCGGCGACCGACGGTGACCCGCCCTCGCGATGATCTGACGCCGGGGCTTGACCGGACTCGTTCGTGGTGCTCGCGGGTCCGGTCGTGAGCGAAGACGGCGAACCACTCTCTCCGTCCGGCGAACTACCGGGTGAGACAGCAGCATGGGATTCCGGCAACGAAGGATCACCGGGACCGGCTGCGCCCGGTACCGTGGCGATCGACGAGCCCACGCCCGGGGAACCTCCTGCGGGCAGGACCGAGGTAGAGGGCCCCGTCGACGCCTCGGTACTCCCCGAATCCGTCTCCACCGGAGATTTGTCCACAGCATTGCCGTCACTCGGGGAACCACTCTGGGGTGACGCATCTCCTGTGACATCAACAGTCTCATGGGTCTGCTCGTCACCGTCGGTCGGCTGGCTCCCGGCGGTGCCCCCGGCCCCGTCCGGGACTGATCCGGAGCCGGCCTTCGGAGTCGCGGTACCCGGCGTGATCGGATTCGTTCCGGCTATCGCCGGAAGAACCGGCTCGGAAGCATTTCCAGGATTCATGTCGCCGACCTGGGGCGCGTCGACCTCCAGCCCGGCGGCCTTGCCGAGGGCCCGCCCCGCCGAGTCGGCAGCGTGACTGGCCGCACCGGTGAATCCTCCGGACAAGGCCGACCAGCCAATTTCCGAGATGTCGCCCCCGATGGGGATCGTCGACAGACTGACCCCGACCTCGGTGAGGGCCTCGGTGGCAGCGGCGCCGGCCAGCCGGGCGCCGGTCTTGTTCTTCACCGTGTCCGAGATGTACTTGGACCCGGCCTGGTGAAGGCCGCCACCCATCACGCCGCCGATGGCACCGAATCCGGCCGAATATCCCAGAGACGTCCAGTCCAGCCCGTGACGATTTCCCTCGAAGATCTGGATCGACTGGACCAGGGCGTCCTGGAACATCTCCTCGACCGCCTCACCGGCCGCCCACGAACCGATCCTCGACGAATACCGGGCGATCTTCGACGCCTCGTGGCTCAGGTGCTGCGTGCGCAGACCCAGACGTTTGATGATCCGGGCGATCGACGCACGACCGGCTGTGACGATGGCCGGGGTCAGGGCCGCGGTGAAAGGGCTGGAGAGCGCCGACAGGATCTCGGCGCCGAAGAAGGCCAGCTCGACGATGATCGAGTACTTGGCGTTCTCGATGTCCAGCGCGAACTGGCGCACCAGGTCTGCCGTCGCACCCGTAGCGTTACTGAGTTCCTCACCGCTCTTGGCCAGTTCGTGACCGTACCGGGCGAAGGCGCGTCCCACGGTTCCTTCGACGCTTTCGACCGCATGGCTGATGGCGGTGTCGAACTGGCCGGCCGAATCGATGTGCCCGGAGAGCTGATCGATCTGATGAGCGATGTGCCGGAGCTCGTCCTCGTCCCCCTTGGGCCAGCGCTGACCGCACAGCAGCAGGAAGACCCAGTCCAGCTCGTCCGGGACGGTCAGGCTCATGCGTGGAAATCCTTCGGCCTAGGTTCTTCATGAAGACGGCCGTGACCACCGGAACGCAGGATGGTCACGGCCGGTCGAAAGTCAGTGCTTGCCTGTGGTCTTCGGTTTGCTGTCGCTCGAGGAGCCGTTCGTCGAAGAGCCGGAGGTATTGCCCGTGGAGACATCACCGACCGAGCCGGCGGCCCCGGTCATCTTCCCCAGGTTCTTGGCCGCCTGGGTAGCGCCGTCTTCGGTGGCGACGAAAGCGTCTGCGGCCCCTTGCAAGGCCTGACCACCCCGACGCACGGCCAGGGCGAACGACTTGACGGCCACACCGGTCTTGTTGCTGTTGTCACCGAGTTGGCGGGCCATCGCCCGGCCGTTGTTGTCCGAGCCCATCGCCGATCTGGCCTGGTTCATCAACCGGAACCACTGGGCATGGATGTTCTGCAGTTCGACACCCTTGGCCTCGAGTTCACGGCCGGCCGCACGCATCTTCTCGGTATCGACCGAGAAATGATCGCTACTCATGACCATCCTCCATGTTCAGCCAGGGGTCGGACGACCCTCGAATATCTGCCAGATCCTTCGGGAGAAGGTCTTTCGGGTCGAGCCGCCCGCCGACGAAGTCGACGGCGTTGACATGGGCGGGAAGTCCCGGAGCAACCACGCAGGCGGCTCGGGACTCGATGCGTTCACGAGCGTCTGCGACCGTTTTCAGAATGATCTTCGCAAGATCCGGAGCCGGCATGGTCTTGTACGAATGCGTGGGGAATTTCAGATCGGTCAGCCGTCCCAGCCCGTCGACCGTGACCTGCACCGCCTGTCGGGGCGCGGTCACGGTCTCGGTGAGAGCATGCAGTTCTTCCTGCGCTCTCAGCGACTGGTCCCGGCGCCGGCCGTACTCGGCCATCGCCTGATCGAGCAGGGCGTCGTACTCGCTACTCATCGCTGCCTCTTCACTGCGGTCACCGGCATCGCTGCGGCCGGCTGCTGTCCCTGAGCCTGCATCCAGTTCACTCCTCAGCCGATCTCTGCCCGCACCTGAGCCACCAGGTCGATCTCGGTGTTGGCGGCGGACAGGGCCCGCACGATCGCGGCGCCGGTCCGGGTCCAGGCCCGGCTGGACTCCTCGCTCAGGGCCGACAGGGAGATCTCGCCACCCCGGCGGATCACCGGGTCGAACGGCACCTCGACCACCGCGGCCACCGAGAGCTCGCTCAGCCGGTGCTGAACGGCAGCGCACAGCGCCGGATCTTCCGGCCCACCGTCGTGCCCCAGCACCACCACGACACGGTCGCGGAGATTAACCGCCCCGGAACCTGATTCGATCAGTCGCAAGGTCTGTTCCACACCGGCCAGAGCATCACTCGAGACCAGGCAGGGAATCAGGACAGCATCCGCGATCCGCAGCGCCGCCCGGTACGTCTCGTGGCCCGGGTTGTTGCCCGTGTCGGTGACCGTGATCCGGTAGTAGGTATCAAGGACCTCCCGCACCGAGAGCATCTGGGGGGCACTGAGGGTGTTGCGCGGACCACTCGACCCGATCACGTCGGCGTGTGACGTCTGGGGTGCCGTGTACCCACCCAGACGACCTGCCGAACGGATCCCCGCGATGTCGCTCAGCAGTTCTGCCAGTCCTCGCTGCGGGTCGCCCTCGCAGCGTCGCCCCAGGGTGCCGACCTGCTCGGACGCCTCCCAGACAACGACATAACCGCCCCGCAGGCGGCCCAGGATGCCGGCCAGGATCAGGGCGGCGGGGGTCTTGCCCGTACCGCCCTTGGGATTGGTGACGATGACGTTCATCGAACGGGTCCAGGTGGTGCGACGGATGGTGTCGATCTCGTCGCGATGGCCCCTCTCCGCTGTGCCCGGAGCGGGCTGGATGAGTCCCGCACTCACCTGCCGCACACGGTTACGCCAGCCCCATCGAGCCGGCGTCGCATCACCGGTGGGCACCAGCGCACCAGACCTGGCCCCGACGCCTGAAGGACTGGCCGGGTCCTGCTTCCAGTGAGACTGCACCGCTCCGGGGGCCACGGGTTCAGCCACGGCGTCGAGCTGCTTGATCTCCGTGGGGGTCGATACCTCGTCGAGGTCGGTATCGGCCGGTGCGGTGCTCTCCCTCTCGGCGCCCGAGGGCGAGAAGACGAGTCCGGCCCCCAGGACCGGGGGGCGACCCGGGTGCGCGGACGTCCAGTCGTCCTCGTCCCCCTCCGGATCGAAACCGGTTCTCTGCTGGTTCATCGTGGTGTCTCTTCCGTTCGCTGGATGATTCGGTCGGCTCGGCGGGTTCCGGCCCGGATCAGACGATGCCCGCCCTCATCACCTGCGCCGGTAGAGGCTCGGCCGCCCCCGCCACCACCCGGACGTCGGCGGCCAGGAGAGTCCGTGAGGCCACCAGGGTGGAGATTCGATCGGCCACGGCGTGCGCGGTCGACAGATCAGCGCCCGGTGCGCTCAGCGTGCGGTGCAGTTCACCGCGGACCTCGTCGTCGATCTCATGTCCACGCCACTGCAGCCGCGCCGCCGCGATCCGGGCCAGAGCCTCAGGCGTGTAGGCAGTCAGCCTCCAGCCGACCACAAAGGTCGTGCGCAGGGCCGGTACCAGGCCCAGCACTGCTCCCAGCCGGGACGCGCTGCCGATCAGCGCGACCACCGGCGCCGCCGGGCGACGACTCACCAGCATCGCCACGCAGCGCATGACCTCGATCCCCGGGCTGTTCTCGTCGATGGGCCAGTCCTCACCCACGTCGATGGCCAGCATCCCGCCGGAAGCCTCGTCCAGGGCCGCTGTCACACGCCGTTCGGCCTGCCCCGGCCACGTCGACCACAGGTCGCTGGTCAGCGTCGATCGGGTCAGCTGCCCGACCGGCAGCACGCCGAGTTCGGCCAGGCTCTGGGTGTAGAAGCGCAGGAAGTCTCCGCGCCCACTACCTGGCGGTCCGATGACCACCGCATTCGCCTGAGCACCGATCGGCTCACCGGCGCGGTGCATCGCGCACAGTCGGGTCAGCACGGTGAGCACGGCCTTCTGCGCGGCCGGCTGTCCTTCCATCGCTCGTAACCGGCTGGCCCCCAGCGTGTTCAGCACCGCCTGAGCCGGGTCTGCGGTCTGTGCCGATACCGCGGCCAGGCTCGGGCCGACCGGCAGGTTCTTCAGCTCGGTGGCGATGTCGGCCGCCGTCAGCCGCGTCATGTCCGATTCCCGGCCCGGGTTTCGGGCCAACCGCGAGGCCTGATGATTCACCATCGACTCGAAGATCTTGCGGGCCACTCGCCCATTACCGAAGGTGTCGTCCTTCGGTACCCGCTCGAAGTACTCCCGCAGACCTTCCACACCGTCGTCGGTGAGCTCGTAGTAGTGCTTGCGGCACAGCCCCTGGGTGATCTCCATGAGCTCAGCGGTGCTGTAGTTGGGAAACTCCACGGTCTTGGTGAACCGCGAGCCCAGACCGGGGTTGGAGGCCAGAAACTTCTCCATGTGCTGGGAGTAGCCGGCCACGATGACCACCAGCTCGTCACGATGGTCTTCCATCATCTTCATCAGGGTGTCGACGGCCTCCTGGCCGAAGTCCGCCCCGGAACCACCGGACTGAGCGGTCAGGGTGTAGGCCTCGTCGATGAAGAGCACCCCACCGATGGCTTTCGTGATCACCTCGGTGCTCTTGATGGCGGTGGAGCCGACGTACTGCCCGACCAGGTCGGCCCGGGCCACCTCGATCATGTGGCCCTTGCTGAGGATGCCCAGCTCAGCCAGAACCGTTCCGTAAAGCCTGGCCACCGTGGTCTTACCGGTTCCCGGAGGCCCGGCGAACACCAGGTGCCGGCTCATCATCGGCATCGGCAGGCCCATCATCTGGCGCTTCTTCGCCATCATCATGACGTTCACCAGAGAAGTGACCTCGGCCTTGACCCCGGCCAGACCGGTCAGCGACTCCAGTTCGGCCATCGGCCCGGACTGGGGACCCTGCGGTCGGCCTTCCTGATCGCCCGGTGCGCCGGACTCCTCCTGGAGTGATTCCTCGATCATCACGGTGTTCTCCTCAGGATGTTCACGGTGCGTGGCCCGGGCCGGATCCTCTGCCTCCCGGGCGCTGCCCCGCGCGGATCCGGACAGTGGCGGTTCCGATATGACGTCGCGCAGGGTGAGGTTCTCCCGACCCTCCGGAGGGTGCAGCGGACCACCTCGGTTGTCATGGATGCTGCCACCCGTCACCGAGACCTCCGCGGAGGTCTCGATGCGCAGACCGGCGCCCGCGCTGCCGACCAGTTCGCACTGCTCCAGCTGGGCCCTGCTGTCGCTGCCCACGAGTACGCCGTCCGAGCCGGCACTGCTCACCATCAGCCGCTGCGCCAGAAGGTCAGCCCCGCCACCGATGTCGAGGCCGGTCTGCGGCGCCGCGGTGATCTCGACGTCGGTGAACCGGAGTTTCCCTCCGACGGCCCTGATCCCCACCTTCTGGAACGACACCGACCGGAAGGTCACGGACGTGGTTCGCTCGAGAACGATCTCCGCCGTGCTGCCGCCCCGGATCTGAGTGTCCGACACGTCGACCGTGCAGTCTGCTTCCACGCGCAGTGGCGACACCGACGCGGACACCACCCCGTCGCGCAGCTGAATCCGCCCACCGGCAGTCAGAATGACCGCGTCGGCGTCGCCCGCGCTCAGCTGGAGACCGACAGCATCCAGCTGCGCGCCGCCGATCCGCAGACCGGTCCGGACCGGCCGGGCCACCTCGCTACGTCGCACCGTGAGCAGTGACTCACGCTCGAGAGACACACCCACTGCGGCACCTTCGATCCGGCACTCATCCGCCTGGGCCGATGCCTTCGCCGTCAGGTGAATCCCGGTTCCCTCAGGGTCGGTGATCGTGCAGCCTCGCAGTCTCACATCGCCGGCGCCGGCCAGGTGCACGGCCTGGTTCCCTGACCCCACGAACCGGGAATCGGTCACCGAGACCGTACCGCTGGAGGTCACGTACAGATCGAGAGCTGAGCTCCCGGACACCGACAGACCGTCGATCTCGGCGGTGGCCTGTTGCTCGAGCACGACCGCGGGCTTGACCGCCCCTTCAATGCGGCACCCAACGGCTACCAGCCTTGCGGTTCCGTTGGCGCACAGGCCATTTCCACCCGTTGCCTGGATCAGGCAGTCTCGCAGGGTCAGCCGGCCACCCCCCGCCACCACGACGCCCGAAGACGCGGTCGCCCCGATCGTGGTGTTCGCCACGGTGCTCCCGAGCCCTGACGCGACGACGATGCCTGCCCCGGTGGCGTTCTCGATCCGGCAGTCGTTGACCGCCAGGAGACCCCGCACCCCGGTCATCACGGCGGCCCATCCGTCGCCGGTGAACTCACAGTTCTCCAGGGCGGTCTCGCCGCGGCGAACATCCAGGACCGGTACGGCCGGGTCAGCTCCGATCAACCGGAAGCCCCTCAGTAACACGCCCGCCGCGTCAACCGTCAGCACGCTGCCGGATTCGGCCGTCAACTCGACCGGCCCCCTGGTGTTCTCCGCCTCCAGCCGCACCGTCCCGGTCAGGTTCAGCGCCTCGGGATACCGCCCCGGGTGCACGACCACCGTGCCACCGGGCGCCACCGCGCCCAGTGCCGCCCGGATCGTCGTGAAATCCTTTCCCGGACCGACCTCCAGAACGGGCAGACTCATGGCCGTACCAACCCCGGCAACAGGTCAGGCATCAGATCCAGTGGATGCTGCGGGCAACCCGGGCGACGGGCCGAGGTACTGGCGCGGGCCGGGGACCAGCGCCGGAGATCGGCCCGGAGAGAAGCGAGGGCCATCTCGTCCAGAGCGGACTGAGCGGTGCGGGCTGCCGGATCGGTGTCCAGGTCGCGGGCGGTGATCTCACGCATCATGATCGACCCCCGGGCATCCCCGGCGGGCCGGTTCGTCTCGAGCACCTTCAGTCTCGTACCCGGGACGAACAGGACGCGCGGCACCAGATCGGGGTCGAAGGAGTCGAGCAGTGCGGTGCGCCGGCCGGTCAGCGACCAGATCAGCACGTCGGTATCGCCGCCCGATGGATCTGCCGGGCCGGAACCAGCTGCGAGGAAACCCCATTCGGTGATCTGCGGACGGTTCTCGTACAGCTCCCAGGCGTCGGCACCGACGGTGGCAGAGAAAGAGGCCGGGCCTCGATGGGAGGGCAGGCGACCCAGGCCGGCCACGATGCACCGTGCGAACGGGACGTGCGGGCCGTCCGCACCGACGCGCAACGACGGGTTCAGCCGAGGACCCTCCGGTGACAGGTAGAGGCGCACCGCCACCGCATCACCGACCGCCGCGGCACTGCCGTCTCCGAACCCCTCGAATCCGGGGTGTTCGGAGAGTGTCCGGGCAACGGCGTTGGCCAGCGTGCCGTACTGGCTCCCCAGAGCGGTACGGAGCCAGGTCCGCTCCTCGTCGATCGGACGAGATGGCAACACCGCCCGGCACTGTCGGGCGGGCAACGGCTGGAACCGGACCCGCTGGGGTGCCGGTGCGCCCGGCTCGCCCCGTTCGGCCACGGCGGCGCCGGCCGGTGCGGGCCGGGCCACCACAGGTACCTGCGGTGATGCGGACATGACGGGCACGTCGGGAGATACCGTGAGCGTCGGGGCCGGTGGGGACCCGGCACCGGACTGCGCCGTCGTCGTCACCGGCTCGAGCACGGGCGCCACCGGCTGCGCGACCTCGGTCGAGACCTCGGTCGAGACCGGCATCCGCATCGGGGCCGGGACACCGACGTCCCGTTGCGCCTGGCCCTCACCGGCCGGGCCGCCGGCACTCAGCGGCTCGACCACGTCGACATCGACGTCGGTCGGCAACTCCCGCAGGCCCGCCGAGGCCATCAGGTCTTCGGCTGTGACGATCCGTAGCGACTTCCGGAAAGCCTCGTCGAACTGAGCCATCAGGGATTCGGCAAGTTTCTGCAGGGAAAGGGTGCTCGCGGGGTCTGGGCCGGCGACAACCATCAGGTTCTGCCGCTCGTCCGGGCCGATCCGTCGCACCTGTGTGGTCTGTGGGCTCTCGGCCACGGGCCGCAGTAACAGACCGGACTGGATGACCTCGATCACCGCATCCTGGCGAAGCTGATAAGCCCCCGGCCCGACCTGGGTGAGGCCGGCGAAGGGCGGACGATGCTTGGTGACATCCGGTGCCGCCAGACTCAGGCCTCCCACCGGACGATGTCTCATTTCGAGGGCGTACGGCCACGGTCCGGGTCGACCGTCCGCGGCAATGACCCGGATGTCCGGGAAATCTGCGGTCCCTCCCACCGGAATGCCTGTGTAACAGTATATTTCCTCGCCGCTGAGATCGGCCAAGGCCTGCGCCAGGGTCTTTCCCGGAGGGAGCGCGATCGGACCGATGCCCGCCATCCGTGAACTGCGCCGCACCGTCTCGGGCAGCAGGGAACGCAGCCGATGGATCTCTTCCAGAGGAAGTGGACGGGCGCCCGGCAGGCCCAGCACCAGGGTCGGGAAGGCCCGGCGCATCGGCATCGCGGCCAGGAGCCGGTTCCGGATCGCCCGGACCCCGGCATCATCGGTCTCGGGACGGATCCAGGCTCCGGCCGGCAGCGGCTCGCAGGCCACTCCGGGTCCGGAGCCGGCGATCAGCGCCGTGAGTTCGTCGTCCCAGATCGGACGGGGAAAGCGGCGCGGACCAGGACGGGACTGATGACCGGGCACGTAGTCGCGCCACCGATGATCATGACGATCACCGACCAGCAGGACGCCCGGCCCGGCCACCACGGGACCGTCGGCCAGGGTGACCGGCCGGTCGAGTCGCTCGCTCAGCCAGCCGGCGGCCAGCGTCATGAGATCGCGGGAACGACCGTCGATGATCAGGCGGATCCCTCGCGGTCCGGGACCGATCGCAGCTGCCACCGACTCCCAGACGGCGATCGAGACACGACGGGGAAGATCCAGTACCACCATCGTGTTCTCGTGATCCTCAGGAGCCCGCGAGGCGATCATCCGGGCAGTGTCACCGGGCTCCGCGCGGGTCGAGATGACCACGGCGTGCCTGATCACCTGCAACGTGACCGGATCGGTCGGGGCGCTGTCCGGATCGGCGAACCGGGCGGGATCGATCCGGGGGGCGGTCGCGCTCATCAGTGATCTCCGGCGGTGGATCTGAGGGCTACTGCCGCGGGCCCGGACGTCGCCGGCCGGTCGACGTGCCCACCGGCGGGAGACCCCTGAGGGGACGACGAGGAGGGAACCGCGGTCGGTGAGGCCGTGGCGGTGACGGTGGACGTCGGCGTGGGCTCCTGCTTCGAACCGACCTGGCCGCGGATCAGACCCACCAGGAAGAAGCCGACCGCGATCAGCACCATCAGGCCGACGCCGACCATGAGCCCCAGTTTCGCCCGGCGGGCCGGTGGCTCGAGGAAGGCAGCCTCACCGGTGAGGAGGGCCGATGACAGACGACCCGCCTGAAAGCCGTACGCCTGAACATGATCTCGTTGTGTCTGCATTTCTCATCTCACCCGGAAAGACCTGAGGCCCAGCCGTACAGGTCAAATAGCTGCGCCAGCAGCGGAATCGTCGCCAGGGCGGTGAGCAGTTCCAGCCACTGATGGAGATATCCCCAGATCGGCGTCATCCGGCGACCGGCCGGGCGCAGGACGGCCGCCCCGACCGGCACCGTGACGACCATCAGGGCCACGACGACCACCACCAGCCAACTGTCGCCGATCCGGCCGGGAAGCCACAGCACCAATGCCGCGGACGCCCACATGCCACCGGCGACCAGGGCCAGCCGGGCCCAGACGCCACGGGTGGCCCCGGCCCGCACGAACATCGCCAGCACCACGAGAGCACCGAGAGCGTAGGCAAATCCGTCACCCCCGGAAATCAGTACCGGGACCGAACCGGCCAGAAGCAGAGCGGCCGCGACGAAGCCGGCGATCAACGTCTGATCGGCGACGAACGTACGCCGGATCATCTCCGGCGAACTCATCGGGGTGATGTCGTACTGCAGCTCGGCCGCTTTCCTGGGCAGTTGCGGAACCCGGACCCCCGACAGGCGGATGGCGATGCGAGCCGCATACGCCAGGGTCAGGGCTGTGAACACCGCAACCGTTCCGGCGGCCTGGACGGCCGTCATGAACCAGAACTGGTCGGCCGACACCGCCAGCAGAAGCACCAGACCCACGAGAATCTGAGCCAGCGCGGGGAACAGGGGATTTCGCGAATCGACACGACGATGGGCGAAAGTGAGCACCGCGCCGACGACACTCAGCGCCGCACCACCGGCCATCCATGGACCGGCCTGGAACGAGGTCAGTTCGGCTATACCGTGCGTCGTACCGGCCACCGCCGTTCCGGCCGCGATCGCGGCAGCCAGGCCCGAGGCAGTCGTCGCGATGATCACCGGCCCCGGAGCCGGTCGTTGAATCAGGGCGACGGAGACCGACAGCAGCAGTACCGCCGCTATCGGCGCGAGGAACGGTGTCGTTCCTTCCATCCGGTCGTCCAGCAGGAGCCGGCCCAGCAGACCGATCAACACGACCGCGACCGCCTGGAACAGCGGCGCGTTGTACTCCGCCTGCCAGCGCCCGGGTGAGGTACCGACAACCGTGGCCATACCGTCCGCGAGATCGTCGAAGACCATGGACGGCAGTACCTCGTCGGCCCGGCGCAGGTACAGCCGATCGCCCTCGCGCCAGTTCAGTTCTTCGGGAGTGTCACCCACCGACATCGGGCTCTCCCCCAGCCGCTGGAGTATCCATCCCTCGTCAGCGGCCCGTGCATCCCGTGCATCCCGTGCATCAGGAGAGGTGACGTGCTGCACCAGCGACGGCAGCAGCCCTCCCAGAGGTAGCGCCAGCGGAACCGCCAGATCGACCTGCCGATCTGGACCGACAATCGTCACCCGGCAGAGGTGATCGGTGCTCACAGTCCCATTCCCGTCATTTTCAGTTCTGATTCGGGTTCGCGCTCCTGAGGCGGCACGAATCCCGTCTGGATCAGGCGAACACCGCGACGGGTGACCAGCTGGGCCCGGCCCGGGGGCAGTTTTCGGGGCACTGCCTCACCGAGGAACTTGCCCTCTTCCTTCGGATACCCGAAGACCACACCGGGGGTGCCGAGTTCCCACAGGCGCCGCAGGGTCGAATCCATCATCGCCCGCATGGCGCCGGAGGTGCTGCGGGCCACGATGATGTGCAGTCCGATGTGCGCGCCCTGCGGCATCAACGGGAGGAGCGCCTCCAACGGCGACCCTCCGGAGCCGGACATCAGCTGGTAGTCGTCCAGCACGATGTACAGCTGCGGCCCTGTCCACCAGTCGCGGCGAGCCAGCCGATCGGCGGTGATCGCCTGATCGGGCACCCGGGCGCTGAGCGTCCCGAGAACCTGCTGGGTCAGGCTCCGCAGGGCGGATTCATCCACCACGTACCCCGACCGCAGGTTCTCCGGAACCTCCTGATCGAGCTGACGACTGGGGTCTCCGAGAATGAACCGTACGTCGGCGGCGGGATTGCCCGCCACGATCGACCGCAGGATCATCCGCAGCAGGTTCGTCTTCCCGGTCTCGTCATCGCCGAAGATCATCAGATGTCCGGTGGTGTCGAAATCGTGCCAGACCGGAGCCAGACGCTGCTCGTCCAGCCCGAGGGCGTACCGCTGCCCGGTGCCTGATCTCGGAGGCAGCTCGTGCATGGGTAGCGTGCTCGGCAGGAGACGTACCTGCGGTGCCCTGCTCCCGGGCCAGAACAGGGCGATCTCCTCGGCCACCGACCGGGTGGCCGAGGCCAGCTCGGCGGTCCGCGCCTCACCGTCCAGCCTCGGCAGGGCGGCGAGGAAGGGCAAGGCCTTCGCGGTGATACCGTGCCCCGCCCGGTTCGGCACCCGGGCCGCCTTGCGCGAACCCACCTCCGACTCCATCGAGTCGCCGAGCCGCAGTTCGAACCGCGTCGTGATGAGATCTCGCAGCCAGGGGCGGATCTCCGACCAGCGAGTGGCTGCGATTACCACGTGGATCCCGAAAGACAATCCACGCGAGGCCAGCTCACCGATCCTGGTCTCCAGGTCGGGATAGTCGTTCTTGATCGTGTACCAGCCGTCGATGACCAGGAAGACGTCACCGTAGACATCATCCATCTCACCGGCCGCGCGCATCTTCCGGTACGTCGACATGGAGTCGACACCCCGCTCGGTGAAGAGCGTCTCGCGGCGCTCCATCAGCTGGAGCAGTTCCTCCACCGTCCGGACCACCCGGTCGCGTTCGCGGCGCCCGGCCACTGAGCCGACGTGCGGCAGCATGCTGATCGAGGTGAGGCCACCGCCTCCGAAATCCATACCGTAGAACTGCACCTCGTCCGGGGTGTGCGTCAGGGCCAGTGCAATCAGGAGGGTGCGCAGGAGAGTCGACTTGCCCATCTGAGGCGCCCCGACGACGGCCACGTGTCCGGCGCCGGCCGACAGATCGGCGGTCAGCAGATCTCTGGACTGGTCGTACGGACGGTCGACCAGTCCCAGCGGAACCCTCAGCCGCCCGTGCAGAGCCCGGTCGGGAATGCTCATACCCCGCACCGGATCGGGAAGGACGCCGGGCAGCAGGGCATCCAGTGGAACCGGCGTCGTCATCGGCGGCAGCCAAACCTGCCGGGCGGCCGGTCCGGCCCCGCGCAGCCGGTGGATGAATACCTCGGCCAACGTCGCTTCGCTGCCTTCCCCGGCCTTCACCGGCTCCGCGTCCGTGGCGTCCGTGGCGTCCGTGGCGTCCGTCGGGTGGGTCGCGTCCATCAGGACGCCGGCATCCGGTTCCGTGCGGATGTCCAGCAACGAAGGACGATTCAGGTCGGGCCGGTCGAACGTGTAATACGGCTGCACCTCGGCCACCGGAGCCGATGCGTTCACCTCGTCCCGCACCGCCAGGTTCTCCGGGGCCGGACCCGAGACATAGGCCGCCTTGAACCGGACCAGGGTCGTCGTGTCCATCTTGAGATAGCCGTGCCCGGGTTCATTCGGCAGTTCGTAGGCGCCGGAGGCTCCGATCACCGACCTCGACTCCATCGACGAGAACGTCCGCAGGGCGATGCGGTACGACAGGTGCCCCTCGACCCGGTTGATCCGGCCCTCGTCCAGGCGCTGGGAAGCCAGCAGCAGGTGAACGCCGAGGCTGCGGCCGACCCTGCCGATCGAGACGAACAGGTCCATGAACTCGGGCTTACTGGCGAGCAGTTCACTGAACTCGTCCACCACGACCAGCAACGTCGGCAGGGGCGCCAGCTGCTTGCCCGCCAGGCGGGCCTTCTCGTAGTCGAACAGGGAGGGGTGACCACTACTGCGCAGCAGCTCCTGTCGCCGGTTGAGTTCCCCGTTCAGGGAGTCCTGCATCCGGTCGACCAGCGGCAGCTCGTCCGCCAGGTTCGTGATGACCGCTGAGGTGTGCGGAAGCGCGTCCATGCCGATGAAGGTCGCGCCGCCCTTGAAGTCGACCAGGACGAGGTTGAGGATCTCGGAGGAGTGGGTGGCGGCCAGACCGAGCACGAGTGTGCGGAGCAGTTCACTCTTGCCCGAACCGGTGGCCCCGATCAGCAGACCGTGCGGTCCCATACCTCCCTGAGCCGACTCCTTCAGGTCCAGCTCGACAACCTCACCCCCCTCGGTCACCCCGATCGGGACGCTGAGGCGGGCGCGCTGCGGCGTCCGAGGACGCCACTGGGCACCGACGTCGAACCGGCGCGCATCGGGAATGCCCAGCAGCGTGGTCAGCCCGAAATCCTGCTCCAGCGGCTGATCGACCAGGTCGACCACCCCGCTGACGCGTTGTGGAGCCAGTACCCGGGCCAGCTCCTCCACCGCGGGGGCCGTCAGGCCGTCGGCCCGGGCCACCTGCGGGGAGGCCGGGTCGCCGTACTCCACCTGGTCACCGGTCACGGTCAGGCGCAGCACCTTCGGCCCGCCCGGAAGCCGGCCGGTCACGTCGATCATCAGGACGTTGCGGATACCCTCGCCGTACAGGCGTGAGGTCTCCGGCACCTGGGCCCGGTCGGTCACCAGCACGATGAACGGCTCGTTCTGGTGGGGGCCGGCCTCCGGATCGTGGTCGGGACGATCCAGTACCTCGGCCCCGAGCAGATCGATCATCTCACCGTAGTCGCAGGAGAGGAGCCGTTGTGGCCCGGTCTCGGTCTGACGATCCGGATGTGCATTATGCGGAACCCATTTCACCCAGTCCCAGTCCGGCCGCTCAGCCTCGGCGCTGAGAACGGCCAGCTTGAGATCGTCGGGGCCGTGAAAGGTGAGGAGCTGGCCCAGGATCGCGCGCACCAGACCGAGCGCCTCCGGAAGGTCACCGGCCAGTTCGATGCTCGTGTAATGGCGCAGCTGAACGACCATGGGTACATCGGGAACCGTGCGGTAGGCCTCGACGAACCGGCGCAACGAGATCGCCGACAGCGGCTCGAGACTCTCGATCGGCTTGGTCGAGGGCGGCTCGAGGATCAGCGCCGCCGATCGGCGACCCACCCCGATCCGAACGGCGGCGAAGTCGTCGTGGTTGGCCCGTCGTTCCCACAACCGCGCACCGCAGGCGTGGCTCCACAACAGCTGCGGATCGGGGTTGTTCCACTGCAGGGCCTGGCGTTGCCGATCGGCCGCCTGCCGGGTCTGGGCCCTGGTCTGGGCGATATAACGCAGATAGTCGCGGCGTTCGAGATGCAGCTTGCGCCGCCGCTCGGCCGGGGCCCGGAGCATCTGGCCGATCGACATCGCCGCCATCGACACCCCCATGCCGCCACCGAGGAGGTACGTCATGGGAGAGGTGCCGGCCACCCCGGAGAACGAGATGCTCATCAGCACCGCGCCGATACCCATCGGCAGCATGGTCACCATCGAGTTCATGTCCGCCGGAGCCTGTTCCGGCAGCACCGGGGGTTCCTGGAGGGGAAGGACCCCCTCCAGCATCTCCGGACCGGGTTCACGGGGCCTGCGCCGCACGACCTCGGTGCTCATCGCCCCGCACCACCGAACTGATCGACGCCCCAGTCACTGTCGTTCCCGCTCAGCAGGTCCGAGATCGTGGGCTGTTTCTTCCCGTCGGCATCCCCCGGACCCGGAGCGGAATCGGCGTCATCCGCATCCTCGTCCTCCGGCGGAGGACCGTCGTCACCGCAGCCCAGTGCTCGTGGTGGGGCGATGTGCACCACCCCGACCTTCGAGCGGCCCATCTGAAACGTCGGGGCGGCCGTGCCCGGCGCGTCCGGCGCCGCAACGGACCCGTCCGGTCCACCGGCCTCCGGCACCGGGGTGCCCGAAGGGTTCGATTCTGTTCCCCAGGCCTGAGGATCCAGCCCCCAGGTGACACCCTCGCCCCGGAGGAAGGCTGACATCAATCCGGGATCGGTAGCTCCCCAACGGGAGAAGTCCACATCCGAGGCGTCGTCGTCCTGGTCCTGATCTTCGTCCTGGGAGACCCACAGGGGCTCGTCACCCAGTTCGACCGACGAGTGCGGGGCCTTCTCCCGCTCGTCCGGGCGGGAGGCCAGGGCGTACGCGGCCGCCGCAGCCCCGGCCGCCAGTTCCGCCCGACCGGGATCGAACGGCTGTTCAGCCGCCGGCCACGGCTCCACCACCGGTTCGTTCGTGGGATCGCTCAGCAGGTCGAACCAGTCGTCCGGCTGAGTCTCCCCCGCCGTCGGGACGGCAACACCGCCCTGGAGACGGTCGCCCCCCGACGGGGTGAGGGGTGCGACCGCAGGATCGTGCACGCCCTCGTCCACGGTTGACTGCTGCCGAACGGGATACCGATCGCTGTCGGACGATTCGGTGACCCCGGTCCGCAGCGGGGACGAGATCGGCCGGGTCGGGCCGGTCAAGCCGGTCGAGCCGGTCAGGCCTGCTGTGGCGACCGCTGCCGTCGCGGTAGCTCCGACCGTGGCCTCCTCACCGGAAACCGTGGACTCCTCACCGGAACCAGGATCTGTCGGTGCCAGACCGGCCCACACATCGTCCGGATTCTCCGCCAGCAGGGCGAAGGCGTCAGACGACTTCGCCGTATCGTCCGAGCCTCGGCCCGGGACGCCGGCCCCTGGCGCCCAACCGGCCGAGACCCCGGCTGCGACAGCGGTCGTCGGGTCAGCGGTCTGCTCGACGTCTGACGTGTCGTCCCAGGGATCGGACCCCGCGGAGAGCAGCGCCGAGGCATCGGACGGATCCGTGCTCTCCTGCTGGCCCGGTGCAGCCCCCGGAGGCATCATCGGCATCTGCGGGACGCTCGATCCCGTACCTCCCGAGGTCTCGTGCACACCCGTCCCGGGAGAGGAAGCATCTTCCGCGGTTGCGCCCTGGCCGCCGGCCGACCAGTCGGCCGGTATCGCGGCGTCGATCGGCCCACCCGATCCCTGAAGATCCGACACCGGATCCGTCGCGGCCCACGGATCAGGAGACTCACTCAGCAGAGCCGAAGCGTCCGACGGATCCGTCGAGGCCGCGTCCGACGCCCCGGCACCGGTCCCCGGCATCATCGGCATCCCCGAACCCAGACCCGAACCCAGACCGGAACCCAGACTCGAACCCGACCCGTCGTCGGACACCAGCCCGGAACCACCGCCCGCAGCGTCTTCGGCACCAGCATCCGTCGACCAGTCCGCCGGGGTCCCCGCATCCATCGACCCACCCGACCCCTGAAGATCCGACACCGGATCCGTCGCGGCCCACGGATCAGGAGACTCACTCAGCAGAGCCGAAGCGTCCGACGGATCCGTCGAGGCCCCCTCCGACGCCCCCGCACCGGTCCCCGGCATCATCGGCATCCCCGAACCCAGACCCGCGCCGTTCCCGTCATCCGTCGAGAGGTCTGAGGGAGCGAGTCCATCCGTGTCCTGACTGTCACCACCACTGTCACCACCGATGCCACCACCGATACTGTCCGGCGAACCGACGTCCAGACCGGCGGGTGAGCCCGCGGAAAGACCCGACTCATCCAGACCGCCGGAGTCGGCCCCCGAACCCGCATCCCATCCACTTCCGCTGCTCGGATCGCCGAGATCGGCGTTTGCGGGCAGCAGATCCTCCAGCCCGGACGAGGAACCGGAAGGCTTGTCCTTGTCCGCCGTATTACCGGTGTACGTCGGTAGCGTGCCGGGCGTGAAGGGCGCCGGTGTGGAGGTGCCCGGATCGGATCCGAAGGGGTCGTCCGCGGTCAGACCGCTGGAATCGGCGACCGGAAGTTCCGAGTTCGAGAGCCCGTCGGTCGGGAACGTGTCCGGTGACGCATCGGAATTTTCGCTCAGGTCGCCGGGCTCAACATTGATCGGGTTGTCACCGGATACGCCGTCGCCCGTGAAATTGGCGGGGGTGCCATCAGACATCCCGTCGTCCGTGAAACCGGCCGGGGCACTCTCGGACGAATCGTCGGCCGTGTCGAACGTGGGAGACGTATTATCGGTCGACGAGTCCTCGCCGTCACCATAGTCGGCAGGCGCGGATTCCTTGTCGTAATCGCCGTAATCGCGGTCTACGGTGTCATCGGTGCTGCCCGGTTCATCATTGACGTCATAGTCGGGATCGTCACTGGTCGGGTCAGTGGTGTCTCCGGTATCCGGTGAATCCATGAGCTTGACGACCTGGAAGGAGTCGATCGTCACCACGTTGCCCGCGGACAGCTTTTTGGCGACCACGCGCATGTCCTGGTTCATCTGCTCGACGGCCGCCGGAAATTTCGAGATCGGCACCAGACCGTTGTCCATGGCGGTGAGCCCTTGCTTGAGCGCCCAACCGGCATAGTAGCGGTCGATCTCCTGGACCGCCTTCTTGGCCCAGGCCAGCTCTAATCCGCGATTATACAGCTGATAAGGCATGTTATTGATGGCGGCGCTGTTGCCCCAGACCTGGTTCGCGTGCGCCCGGACACTGAGGCTCAACTGGTCCATGGACTTCTTGAAACTCTTGGCCGCGGTTCCCTGCCAGGGGCCGTCCGAGCCGGCCAAGGCAGTGGTCCAGATCGACAGATTATCGGCGACTTCCTTCAGCCTCAGGGCCGTACGCTGGAAGTTCTCCGCCGCGGTCTTCAGGCTCTGCGGGTCCGAGACACCGTCCGCCTGAGTCCTCATGTCAGCGGTGACCATCATGGAGCCACCGGCGATGGCCGCCTCGATGGCTTTCCATTCCATCGAGTCGAAATGGTCGTCACCGGCGGAGATCTCGCTCGGGTTACCGATCCAGCCGTTGTCGGAACTTTCCACCCCGGTGGGGGTATCTTCGTCACTCACGGGTTGTGTCGATCCTCCAGACGGAATAGATAGGAATCAGCTGAACGAGACGAGAGCCACCCGGGAGCCGAACCGGAAATCGGACTTCCCGGGAAACGCTATTTCCCGTCGACCGAACTCACGAGCGGCTCGTATGTGTTCAACGTCGACATGAGCTCGGTGAACTGGGTGGCAGCTTTTTGGTTCATTTCTTCAATAGTTTTGTAATCCTCGCCGATCTTGGTCATCTTGGCCGACAGATCGGTGAATGCACCGATCATGACGACCAGCGATGCCAGCAGAGCTTCTCTCGTTTCCTCCACCTTGGTGGAGAGCGCCACCGCCGTCGGGAACGCGCCGGCGGCAACCTTCTTCTGGTCGGTGAGTTCCTTGTGGGCGGCCGTCAGAATGGTGACGTACTCCTTCATCTGACTGGCAAATTGTTTGATCGCCGAGGTATCGACGGAAGTTCCCGACCCGGGCGAACCGAAGGTTTTCTTGCCACTCACGTAAGAATCTTCATAGTCCGCCTTGACTTTTTCTATACTATTGGTATCACTCTTTGAATCGAGCTTCGCCGGCTCATTGCCGACCTTTTCGTTCTGGAGTTTTTTGTATTCGTCGCTATTTTCGTCGGGCTTGAGATGCTTATCGCCCTTCGGGTAGTACGGGACCCAGGCATTCTTCTCCTTGTCCCAGATCTCATGATTAGCGGCATGCTTCAGTTCATTACGTTCCTGCAGGGACATCGTGTCTTCGTAAACCATCACCACTCCATTTCGATCGAGAGCTCGCGCCGGAGAATCGTGAACATTGCTGACCGCCGGAACGGCGGGACCACCACAGCGGCCCCGCCGAGCGGAACGACCGAGCGGAACTACTTGCCGAACGCCCCGGCCACCGATGCCTCGGCCGACTGATAGCCGTTCATGATCGACACCAGCGTGGCGCGCGCGTTCTCCAACGTCGCCGGCATGGCCTCAGCCTGCGCCATGCAGGCCTGATAGGCCTGCTGATAGGCGATCCGGGCGTCACCGGTCCAGCTGTCCAGACTGGCTCGGGTCGAAGCATCCATGCTCTCGAGGAGGTCCTTGACCCGCGCGGCCCGGACCTTCGCATCGGTGATCGCGTCTTCCATCAAGGCGAAGTTCACCGCATAGGTGACATCTCCCATGAGAAAAATCCTTTCAGGTTGATTCTGAGACCTGCCCCGGTCGGTGACACCGACCGGTCCCGTTCTAGAAGTTGGGGAGCAGCGGTGGAGCCTTGGGCAGACTCATGTGTGAAAGAAAGGCCGTGGCCTCGCCCGTGGCCGAGTCGTGAGTCTGCTGATAGGCGTCGGCAGAACCCTTGATGATGCTCGAAAGCGCTTCCAGGGTTTGGACGATGCTGTTGCACTCGCCATAGAAGTCTCCCATCGCGCCATCGAAGGTCCTGGCGCTGGTGCCCGTCCAGGTCGTCATCAGCTGTGAGACGGACGCCTGGACGCCGTTGCCCTCGGCCTTGACGTGGCCGGCCACGTCATTCACATTGCCTGCTGCCGTGCGCATCCCGCTGACATCGATCTGTGCCTGACTCATGGTGCTCCTCTCGTGACGATGAACTTCCCGACCCGGCTCTCTGTGAACGACACCGGGAAACCTGCTGCCACCGAGAATATCTTTGGCCGAGCCGAAAAGACATGACTGCCAGGTAAATACAAAAGCACCTGACTCGAACAACACCTGGCCATCGGCCAGACATCGTGGGAAATCCTTGTACAGAAGGCAATCTCAGAGACCCGAGGGAATTCGGCGACGCCCCGGAGAGGACCGGTTCAGGCAGTTGTGCCCGTCTGGCCACATAGCCGAGGGACATCAGTGAACTGCCGGCACCGACCCACCCGTCGAGCTCTCCAGAAAGACGGTCCGCGGTTCGGCCGCGCACACCTCACGGAGGATTCCCCAAAGGAGAGTCTGATGCCTCATGAATTCTTTATCCGCAAGAGCTTCCATCTCACCCAGACCATCCACCAGGAGGAGCGGCCCGGCCGGATCCATCGGTCGATGCCCGGTGGATCCGCCGTTGACCCTGCGCAGTAGCACGCCTCCCGGAACCGCCTCGAAAGCCCAATCCGCGTCCAGCGGTTCCATCTGGACGGACTCCTCACCCGTGACCCCGTCGTCGTCCAACCGCTCTTTCAGTCGACCGAGTCCGCGGTTGGCAACAACTTTCGCCGGTTGCCCGGACTCTCCGAGAGCCGGACACCAGCGCAGATGGGTCGCCACCGGCTGCCACCGCACCTCGATCTGACCGTCGCTGCCGAGCGCCACCACGCTGACGGTACGTTCCTGGTCGAACAGCAGCGGAAGACCGGTCAGCGCGACGACCTCCTCCTCCAGTACATCGACGATCTCCTGCCAGATCTGACCGGTCGGAGGCAGTCCGGCGGGGGCCAGGCGCAACTGCTGACGAAGTTCGGCCGGCAGTAGTGCCAGGTAACCAGCCACCTGATCCGCCTCGATCCCGGGCCCGAGCAGCCAGTGCACCACGACCAGAGGATGCTGCGGATCAACCGGCACGCTGTACACGACGTCATCCACGGGCAGGCTGTCGATTCCGTCGGGAACCAGCACGACCCCCGAAGGCACCGGCAGAACGCGCAGTCCGGGGATCAGGCCGGCCGGCGGGAGCAGGGCCGGCGCCGACCGCCAGCGCGCGGTGAAGAACCACGGACCCGTCGAGATGGGCTGCGGATGGCCGGGAACGAACTGCTGCCAGGTCGTGTGCCCGGTACCGTCCAGAGGAAAGAGAGTGCGGCCCGGGACGTGGAGCAGTCGCCCGGGCGAAATGACGACCCGGAGGCCGCGGCCGTCGGCCAGTCGATGTGCAGCGGCCCGGAGCTCGCCCTGGATCGTCGTTCCGGTCTCGACGATGATCCGTAGCTCCGCGACGACTTCGGCCGGGGGGAATTCCTCGGGTCGCCCCGCCAGATCCTCGAGCAGCAGTCGCGTCGCAAGGACCGACGGGGTGACGATCAGAACGGTCGGAGTCTGATCACTGCTGGCCAGATGCTCCGCCACCTGGCGAAGTTCGATGATGCGGGTAGCGATGGAGGGCGACGACTCCCCGTCCGTCGCCAGCAGGACGTTCTCGTATCGTTCGACCCGGAGACCGCCCAACGGGGCCACGTCGGTCCAGGTCGGCTGCTCGGATGTGGGTCTGGGGCCCCGGCCCCACGGCCTACCGATCATGTGAGATCACACGACACCTTGGAACCGGCGAAGGACCAGACCTGGTCGCTCCCGTCCTGACTGGCCAGCGACAAGGTGTACGAGCCGCTGTAGGTCGTGGTCCCGTCGACCACGATCAAGGACGAGAGTGACCAGCTCTGTCCGACCGGAGTGGACGCCGGCGGTGAGATGAGCTGGTGATGCAGCCGTCCCCCGTCCGTCGCGACGGACTGGTCCGGAGCGGACTCCGAGGCGCTCCAGGCACCGTCATGGCCCTGCGCGTACACCGCGGCGCTCGAGCCGGACACATCCGAGTAGACCGCGGTGAGCACGCAGCGATTCGGGTGGGCCGAGTACCAGGCGGCAGCGGTGTTGAAGGTCACGGAACCGGCCAGCGAACTCGTGACCGATTGCAGACGGCCGAAGTACGCCTTCACGGTCATCCCACCGCTGACGGGCACCCTGACGGAGACCACCTTCGGGACGACGGCCTGGGTGACCACCTTTTTCGTGGTTCTGGTGGCCTTCGGAACCTTCGTGGTCTCGACCGGGCGCTTCTTCGGCGTACGGGCCGGGGTCGACGTGGTCTCGGTCCGAACGACCACGGGCGCGGGCGCGACCCGGTTGCTCTTCGGTGTCTTCTCCGGCTCAGGCTTTTTGGTGGGGGCGGCAGTTCGCGTCTTCGAGACGGTGACCGACGGGGTCGGGCTCATCAGCACAGGCGCCAGCGCCAGCGGCGCGGCACCTGCCCCGGGGCCGCCTCCATCGCCGTCGCCGGGCCTGATCGTCATCCCGATCACCCCGGTGGCCAGGACGGCAGCGACGGTGCCGACCGCAACCAGCCCCAGCCGACCCGACCGTCGGGAGGCGGCGGGCCCGGCCGACGTCGCCGGGCCGGCGGACGACGCCGCGACATCGGCTGCCCCGGAGGCAGCCGCAACCCGGGGGGCACTCACAACAGCGGCCGGACCGTCGGTGCCCCTCCGCTCCGGACCTGCCGACCATGGTTCCGCTGCGGCCCCCGGAGCGACACCGCTGACTTTCTGCGGCTCGGTTCCCCCGTCCGGCCCGGTCGGAGCAGCCTCTACGGGCATCGCGGCCGGGCGCGCCGGGGTGACGTCCACAGTCGTGCCGGGCGCGTGGGACGGGCCGGCCGGGAGCGGCCGGGCTCGACTGAACCGCTTCACCACGACGGCATTTTCAGGAGCTCCAGCGGTCCGGTCAGATGCTTCTCCGGCCATCGATGTGTGCTCCCTCGCCGACCTACCAGGTGACTGCCGTACCGAGCCAACGCCGCTGGGTACCGACACGAGACCGTAGGGGTGCGAGGTTGCCGCCGCTCGGGTCAGCTTGATCTTCTATCCGAAAAAACGCTCTTTTCTGCCCAATCGACGCTCAACCCCCAGAAACGCGCCAAGCGGGCACGTGCCCGGCCACCGTCCCGTCGATCAGCGCGATCAGCGCGATCAGCGCGATCAGCGCGATCAGCGCGATCAGCGCGATCAGCGCGATCAGCGCGATCAGCGCGATCAGCGACCCGAGGGTCGGCCCCCACGCCCGGAGCGGCCTTCCCGGTGTTGCTGCCGGTACCGGCCGGCGGAGATCCCGTACTCACGTTTGAAGGCGTTGGCGAAGGCGTATGCAGATCCGTAACCGCTGCGCTGGGCGACCACGGAGAGCGGAGCATCGGTCGTCTGAAGCATGCGGGCCGCCGTGGTGAGCCGCCACCACGTCAGATAGGTGAGTGGAGGCTGCCCGACCATGGTGGTGAACCTGCGGGCGAAGGCGGCGCGGGACAGGCCCGCGTGGGCTCCCAGCGACTCCACGGTCCAAGGATCGGCGGGACGTTCGTGAACGGCCCGTAGTGATCGTGAGACCGCCTCGTCGTCGAGAGCGACGCACCAGCCGGTGCCCTGCCGACCCGCCCGTTCGCTGAGGCACGCGCGGATCAGCTGCACGAGGAGCACATCGAGCAGAGCCGGCAGCACCAGATCCCGGCCGTACATCTCTTCGTCGAGTTCGCTGCGCGCCAGGTCGATCGAGGCCCGAAGGCTCGGGAAGCGGCCCGCCCGCGCGAACAGGACGACCAGATCGGGAAGATCCTGGAACAGCGGGTGCGGACGCGCCTGATCGAGCCGGTAGGCACCGGACAGGAAGTGGGCCCTTTCGTCGGTGGCATTCACCAGTTCGTGCGCAGCGCCGTGCGGGAACAGAACGGCGTCGCCCGGTTCCAGGGTCACGGGCGGTTCGCCGGATCTCGTCACCTGGACGCTTCCCGCCGTGACCACGTAGAACCGGGCACCCTCCAGGACTCCGACCTTCATCTCCCCGGAGGGGTCCGCCGCCGACAGCGACATCGATGGGCGGCCCGCCCGCATGGCACCGATGGCGTCGCTGAGCACGTCCATCGCAGGATCCTCCTCTATCCGATCAGGCGTCCGCGAGCGCGGCCCATCCCCGGATCGAGAACGTCCCGTCCGACTGCGTCACCTCGGCGGCACCCGCCCCACCCAGGTGAGCCGGCACCACCAGGCTGTTCGTCGCGGCCGCCTGCTCCAGGACACGACGTCGCGACCGGGCTGCCCGGACCTGGTCCTCACTCGTGCAGATCTCGTGATCGGGTTCGATCAGCTGAAGGGGGGTGTGCACGAGATCGCCGACGAACAGGGCCCGGTCGGTGCCGGATTCGAGCCGCAGCACAGCCGATCCGGGCGTGTGCCCAGGAGCCAATTCCAGCACCAGGTCTTCGTCGATGCGGTGACTGTCGCCCTCCCACAGCACTGCCTGACCGGCCTGATGGATGGGCAGGATGCGGTGGTTGAACGCCGCCCTGATGTCGTCGGCCGACTGGAACACCGAGGCCGGGGTATGACCGTTGACGGGGTTCCAGAAATCGAAGTCAGCACGGCTGATCAGGTACTGCGCGTTGGGGAACGTCGGAACCCACTCGCCGTCGGCCAGCCGGGTGTTCCACCCCACGTGGTCGCTGTGCAGATGGGTGTTGATGACGAGGTCGACGTCCTGCGCCCGCACCCCGGCCTGCGCCAGCCGGTCGAGGAAGTCGCCGCCCCGTTCTTCGAGTACCCCGGCCTCACGTGGTTCCTCACTACCCAGGCCGGTATCGATCAGAACGGTACGACCCGCGCTGCGCAGCACCCAGGTCTGGGCGTTGGTCTGCCACTCACCCGTTGCCGCGTTCAGGAAGTCCGGTTCCAGCCAGGATTCGTGCTGGCGCCACAGGTCGCCGGGTACCGACGGGAACAGGACATCGACGGTGCCGAGCGCTCCGCTCCATTCGATCACTCGCGAGATTTCGACATTGCCAAGAGTGAATTTCTGCACTCACCGACCGTAGGCAGAAAGAACGAGACGCGAAATGCTCCGTCGTCTTCCCTGATTAAGGCAGCGTCTTGCCGCAGCCAGGCCGAACGGATCAAGGAGGCCGTCTCAGCGCCTGCGCCTTCGTCCGTGAGTCCGGGTCGAGCCGTCTGGATCTTCGACACTGGCTGACCGGGACGGTCCGTCCCTGGACCTCGTGCGGCGAGTCCCACGGGACCAGGGAATCCGCCAGTAGCCACGTACCCGCCCGTCGCCTGTGCACAGTCCGGTGGTCAGGGTGCAGCCACCCGTGGGTGGTTGCACCAGGCTGTGCCCTTCGGGGAGAGCCTGCCGCCGATCTTCCCCCCTGACGTCACCGGTCGGGCCGGTTCGACGTCGGTGCCCTGGACGACCTGCCGTTGCTCACGCTCGAGTCCTCCTCCCAGATGTCAGAAGTGTGCCATCGTCGCCACCCTCTATCGGAGGGTGGCAGAACTCTGACACCGCTAGCCCCACGATATCTGCGGAATCAAAGGCGCCTGCGCCCCAAATCGGGCAGTGGTTACAGAGTTGGAACGGTCAGGAAATGTCAGAGCAATGACACTTGATCAATCTTGCTCTCACCTGCAGCAGCCGACTGCACCTTGACGGCGACACCGGGCGGGGCGCTCGGGACGTCGGCGGTTCGGCGCGGGACATGCACATCCGCACCATCCGCTGTGCCGCGACCCCGGCGTCACGCTCCTTACCAGGAACGGAGTTCCGACATATGTCCACCACCAGGAACCGGCTGCGCACGCTTGTGGTCACGGGCGCCATCGTGACGACCGTCGCTCTCGTGCTCGCCGGCTGTGGCTCCCGCGCCGGCGACGTCGAGCCGGGCGGCGAGTCGGCCGGACCTAGCTGCGTCGACACCTCCGGCAGCACCGTCAAGCTCGGCTTCCTCAACTCCCTCACCGGCGGCATGGCGATCTCTGAGAAGACCGTCTCCAACGTGCTGCACATGGCCGCCGACGAGATCAACGCCGACGGAGGCATTCTCGGAAAGCAGATCGAGTACGTTCAGGAAGACGGCGCCACCGACTGGCCCACCTTCGCGGAGAAGACCGAGAAGTTGCTCACCCAGGACTGCGTCGCCGCGATCTTCGGCGGCTGGACCTCGTCTTCCCGCAAGGCCGTCAAGCCGGTGGTCGAGGCCAACAACGGCCTGTTCTTCTATCCGGTGCAGTACGAGGGCCTCGAGGCTTCGCCGAACATCTATTACACCGGTGCGACCACCAACCAGCAGATCATCCCGGCGATGGACTTCCTCGCCTCCAAGGGGGTGAAGAGGCTGTTCCTGGCCGGCAGCGACTACGTCTTCCCGCGCACCGCGAATGCGATCATCAAACTCTACGCGGCCGAGCTCGGCATCGAGATCGTCGGCGAGGAGTACGTGCCCCTCGACCAGGATGACTGGACCAGCCAGGTGGCGAAAATCGTGGCGGCCAAGCCCGATTTCATTTTCAACACCATCAACGGCTCGTCGAACGTCGGCTTCGTCAAGGCCTACTACGACGCCGGCCTCAAGGCGGCGACGACGCCGATCATCTCGGTGTCGATCGCCGAGGAGGAGGCGCCGGCCATGGGCCACGAGATCACCGGACAATACGCGTCCTGGAACTACTTCCAGTCGCTCAAGACCCCTACCAACCCGAAGTTCATCAAGGACTGGAAGGCATACCCCGGCAGCAGCGGCGTCACCTCCGACCCGATGGAAGCCGCGTACGACTCGATGTACCTGTACAAGGCCCTCGTTGAGGCGGCCGGCTCATTCGACGTCGACAAGGTGAACGCCGCGGCCAAGACGAAGGACATCACCTTCGACGCACCGGAGGGCACGATCACGCTCGACGGCGAGAACCACCACATCTCGAAACCGGGCCACATCGGCCAGATCAACGCTCAGAACCAGTTCGACATCGTCTGGTCCTCCGACGAGTTCATCGAGCCCGATCCGTTCCTCAAGAACTACGACTGGTTCCCGGAGACCGTCCGCGACCAGCTCGTCAGTTCCGCGGGCTGATCACACCACACCCACCCGAACGCGGGGTTGCGTGTCGCCTGCGGCAGGCAACCCCGCGTGCCCGGACCCCCTTTCCGTCCCCCGCACAGAGAGGAAGAGCACGTGGACGCACTAATCCCACCGCTGCTGAACGGCAGCGCACAGGGTGCGCTGCTCCTGCTCGCCGCGCTTGGCCTCTCGCTCACCTTCGGCCAGATGGGCGTGATCAATATGGCCCACGGCGAGTTCCTCATGATCGGTGCCTTCACCGCCTACCTCGTCCAGCAGGCCATCGGTTCCGGCGACCTGTCGATCCCGGTCGCGCTGCCGGTCGCGTTCATCGTCGCCGGCCTGCTCGGCCTGCTGCTGGAGGCCAGCCTCATCCAATGGATGTACCGCAGGCCCC
The DNA here is from genome assembly GCF_030269305.1 of Kineosporia sp. NBRC 101731. Taxonomy (NCBI): domain Bacteria; kingdom Bacillati; phylum Actinomycetota; class Actinomycetes; order Kineosporiales; family Kineosporiaceae; genus Kineosporia; species Kineosporia sp. NBRC 101731. The sequence continues at coordinate 211,586 of NZ_BSTC01000009.1, read as the reverse complement.
TCGACACCCTGCTCGTCACGGTCGGTGTCAGCCTGATCCTGCGGCAGGCCGCACTGCAGCTCTTCCCGGCCCAGGGCGTCCCGGTGAAGACGCCCGACTGGCTCGACGGGCAGGTGAACATCCTCGGCTACCACTGGCCGATGCGGCAGTTGTTCACCGTCCTGCTCGCGATCGCCTGCGTCGCCGCACTGGCGGCTTGGCTCAAGTACACCTCGTTCGGCCGCCGCATCCGGGCGACCGTGCAGAACCGGGACCTCGCCGAGACCGCGGGGATCCCCACCCGCACCGTCGACCGCCTGACCTTCTTCGTCGGGTCGGGTCTGGCCGGGGTCGCCGGAGTGGCCGCCTCGCTCATCGGAGGTACGAACTCCCAGATGGGCACGCAGTACATCATCCCGGCCTTTCTCGTCGTCGTCGCCGGCGGCATCGGCCAGCTCAAGGGCACCGTCATCGCCGCGTGGGTGGTCGGCGTCGCGCTCTCGTGCTTCGCCTACTGGACGACCGGCAGCCTCGCGCAGGTGCTCGCCTTCATCCTCGTGATCGTCTTCCTGCAACTGCGGCCCCAGGGCTTGTTCACGGTGCGATCCAGGAGCCTGGTATGACCAAGCTGAAGCCATGGCTCTCCCTCATCGGCATCGCGGTGTTCGCCGTCCTGCTCCTCGGGGTCGCTCCCCTCGTGCTCACCGATCACTGGCTCAGCAACCTCGGAAAGTACTGCTGCTGGGCGATCGTCGCCGTCGGCATCGGACTGGCGTGGGGCCGGGGCGGGATGCTCGTGATGGGGCAGGGGGTGTTCTTCGCCCTCGGCGCCTACTCGATGGCCATGCACCTCACGCTGGAGACCGCCGGCGACGGGGTACCGGGGTTCATGGTGCTCTATGACCCACTCGCGCCGCTCCCGGCGTTCTGGGAGCCGTTCCGCAGCGCGGCGTTCACCCTGCTGGCCATCGTGGTGCTCCCGGTGATCGTGGCCGGCCTCCTCGGCTACGCGCTGTTCAAGCGCCGCGTCAAGGGCGCGTACCTCGCGATCCTGACGCAGGCGCTCGCCGTCGCGCTCGCCACCCTGATCAGCTCCACCATCCGCGAGACCGGCGGCGACACCGGGCTCAGCGACTTCAAGTACTTCTTCGGTTTCGTGCTCAGGGACCCGGCGAACCGGCAGATGGTGTACCTCATCGCGGCCGCGCTGCTCGTCGTGTGTCTCCTCGTGGTGTGGCAGCTCTATCGCAGCCGCTTCGGTGAACTCCTCGTCGCCACCCGGGACGCCGAGGAGCGCGTACGCTTCCTCGGCTACGACCCGGCCAACATCAAGCTCGTCGCCTTCGTCGGGTCCGCGCTGATGGCCAGCATCGGCGGAGCGATGTTCGTGCCCATCGTCGGCATCATCACCCCGGCCGAGATCGGCGCCGCCGCATCGATTCTCATGATCGCGGGGGTTGCCTTCGGCGGCCGCGCCTCGCTCTTCGGCCCCGTGCTCGGCGCGATGGCGGTCGGATGGGGACAGTCGAGCCTCGGCTCGACCTGGCCCGACGGCTGGACCTACATCATCGGCCTGCTGTTCATCGTCGTCATTCTCTTCCTGCCGCAAGGACTTTCGTCGGCACTCGCCAGGTTGACGTCAGCGATCCGGAGCACTGGCGAACGGCCCGCCGCGGCGACCGCCGCCCCGGAGCTCGAGGAGGCGAAGTCATGACCGACGCTTCACTCGTCGTCACGGACCTGCACGTCGAGTTCGCGGGCTTCGTCGCAGTCGGCGGCGTCTCCTTCGACGCGCACCCCGGCGAGGTCCGGTTCCTCATCGGCCCGAACGGCGCCGGCAAGACGACCTGCATCGACGCCATCACGGGGCTCTCCCGGGCCACCGGGTCGGCGAGGCTCGGCCAGCAGGAACTGCTCGGCCGGCCGGTGCACAAGATCGTCCGGCTCGGGGTCGGCCGCACGTTCCAGACCGCGAGCGTCTTCGACGAGCTCTCGGTGCTGCAGAACCTCGACATCGCCGCCGGACGCCATCGCCCCTGGACCTCGCTGCTGCGGACCCGGCGGGGCGTCGACCCCTCGATCGTGCAGGCGGTGGAGGAGACCGGGCTCGCCGACGAACTCGCCACGCCGGCCGGCATTCTGTCGCACGGCCAGAAGCAGTGGCTGGAGATCGCGATGCTTCTCGTGCAGGACGCGAGGGTGCTGCTGCTCGACGAGCCGGTCGCCGGCATGAGCCAGGACGAGCGCACCGCGACCGGCGAGCTTCTGCAGCGCGTCGCGGCGAAGCGGGTTGTGCTCGTGGTCGAGCACGACATGGACTTCATGCGCCGCTTCGCCACGCGAGTGACGGTGCTGCACCAGGGCAAGGTGCTCTCGCACGGCACGGTGGCCGAGGTGCAGGCTGACTCCAAGGTGCAGGAGGTCTACCTCGGCACTGCGGGAGCCGCGACCACGGCTGCCATGTCGGTCGTGCCCGACGTGCCGGCGGTCCGGCTCGCCAGCTCGCCGGACGGGGCAGCCGGGATACAGGAGGAGGACTGACATGCTCGAGCTCACCGACATCGAGGCCGGCTACGGGCGCACGCGGGTGCTGCACGGCGTGACGGTGCCGACCGGGAAGGTCGTGGCCGTGCTCGGCCACAACGGCGCCGGCAAGACGACGCTGCTGCGTGTCGCGATCGGGCTGATCAAGCCGTCGAAGGGGCGCGTGGTGTTCGACGGCGAAGACATCGCCTCGCTTCCCCCCAACAAGCGCGTCGCTCGCGGTATGGCGTACGTGCCGCAAGGTCAGCAGGCGTTCGGCCAGCTCACGACGCTCGAGAATCTGCAGCTCGTCGCCGACGGGCGCCGGCGCGGCAAGGCCCTCATCGATGCACAGATGGCTCGCTTCCCCGCCCTGGAGACGTTCGCGGCCCGGAGGGCGGGCCTGCTCTCCGGCGGGCAGCGGCAGCAGCTCGCGATCGCCCGCGCCCTCATCACCGAGCCGAAGCTGCTCATCCTCGACGAGCCCACCGAGGGCATCCAGCCCACGATCGTCGCCGAGATCGAGCACACCATCAAGCAGCTGGCCGAGGAGGGCATCCATGTGTTGCTCGTCGAGCAGCACATCGGCTTCGCCCTCGAGGCCGCCGAGCGCTACGTCGTGCTCGCCTCGGGCTTCGTCACCCAGACCGACGAGGGTGGCTCGGCTGCCACCTCCACCGTGCGAGCCGCCATGGCGATCTGAGCCGAGACCACCGACGTCCGGGTCCGCAATGCGGCCGTAACACCGGACCAGGAGGATTCCCCTGTGAGCTGCGTCTGGGGATGAGGCCGTTGTGAGGAGAATGGACAACGCGCGCGAGGCCGCGGAGGACAGCCTCGAGGACTATGCCTTCCGCTATGTGCCGCGCACCTTTCGGCGCTGGAGCGCAGCCTCCGTCGGCGCGACCGCTCTCGGGTCCATCGCGTTCCTCGCCGATTTCTCGATCGGCGCGAGCATCGGCATCGACCACGGCACCGGGAACGCCGTGCTCGGCATCCTGTTCGCGTCGGTCATCATCGTCCTGGTGGGTGTGCCCGTCGCCTACTACGCCGCCCGCTACAACCTCGACCTCGACCTCGTCGCCCGTGGCTCGGGATTCGGCTACTACGGCTCGATCTTCACGACCGTGATCTTCGCGGGCTTCACCTGCATCTTCTTCGCCCTGGAGGGCGCCATCATGGCGCAGGGGCTGCAGGTGGCGACGGGGATGCCGTTGTGGCTCGGCTATCTCATCTCGACGGTGATCGTGATCCCGATCGTCATCTACGGCATGCGTGCGCTGGAGCGCCTGCAGTTCTGGACCACGCCCCTGTGGCTCGCCCTCGCTCTGCTGCCGCTGCTCTGGATTTTCGTCTCCGACGCCGTGGCGGTGCGCGCCTTCACCTCATTCACCGGTAACTCCGACGGCTCGATCAGCTTCGGCGCCATTGCCTCGAGCGCGGCCGTGTGTTTCGCCCTCGCCCCGCAGCTGGCCGAGCAGATCGACTACATCCGCGCCATGCCGCCGCGTACGCCGTCGAACGCCCGCTCGTGGTGGACGTGGTTCGCCTTCTCCGGTCCGGGCTGGGTCATCTTCAGCGGCGCCAAGCAGGTGATCGGGGTGTTTCTCGCTGTCTACCTCCTCGTGAAGGTGGACAGCACCCTCGGACACCGCGCGACCGAACCGGTCAAGCAGTTCGTCGGTATGTACCAGACCCTTGTCCCCGACTGGCTCGCCATCATCCTCGCCCTCGGGCTCATCGTGATCGCGCAGGTGAAGATCAACGTGACGAACGCGTATTCGGGCTCGCTCGCGTGGTCAAACGTGTTCACCCGGGTGGTGAAGCACTACCCGGGTCGCACGATCTTCGTACTGCTCAACCTCGTGTGCTCGTACGTGCTCATGCTGCTGGACGTCTACACGTTCATCTCCTTCGTGTTGAGCCTTTACGCGAACGTCGTCATGGCGTGGCTGGTGACGATCGCCACCGATATCGCGATCAACAAGTGGGTGCTGCGCATCTCGCCGCGTTTTCCCGAATTCCGCCGCGGCATGCTGTACGACTGGAACCCGGTGGGGCTCGTGTCGGTGGGGCTCGCCTCGGCGCTGTCGCTGCTCGCGTTCGCCGGGTTGCTCGGTGCCGCCGTCAAGCCGTTCTCGGTGCTCATCGCGATCGGCGTCGCGTTCGTCGCTACGCCGGTCACGGCCCTCGCCACGCGGGGGCGCTACTACCTCCGCCGCCGCTCCGACGGCATCGACTCCCCCCTGTTCGACGAGAACGGCAACCCCTCGGGCGAGCGGCTCCGATGCCACGTCACCGGCTATACGTTCGAGCGGCCGGATATGCTGGCATCAGCCCAGCGAGGACCGAACGGCGAGGTTCAGTACGTCTCGTCGCTGGCGCTCACGCTCGACGGTTCCGATCTCTATGTGCTTCCGCCGGAAGACACCGGCCCCCCGCGCTGGGCGGCCACGCGAGGCAGGGAAATATGAAGCAGGAGCCAGTCGACACCGCGACTGCAATCCTCGCGAGCGCCGCAGTTCTGCTGCGCCAGCACACGTTCGACGACATCTCCTATCGTGCGCTCGCCGACGAGGTTGGCATCTCGGAGCGCACGATCTACCGCCAGTACCCCACGCGCGCGCACCTGCTTGCCGCTCTCTCGAACTGGATTGAGCAGGCCCACTTCCCGCTGCCGCCGTTCGTGACCCTGGCCGACTTCCGCGCCGCTGTGCACGAGCGCTTCCGCGCCTTCGACGCGTCACCCGCCTACGCGTACGTCAGCGCACGGGCGTCCGCGATCTCGCCGACGCTCGACGCTGAGCCTGCCTACATCACGCGTGCGATCAAGGCGATGCTCGATGTGGCGGCGCCGACGCTCAACCGACGGGATCGGCAGCGGGTCGCGGCATCCCTGCGATACTTCTCCTCGGCGATGTTCTGGGCGCGACTTCGCACGGGCTTCGACCTGGATGCCGACGAGATTTGCGACGCGTTCGACCGCGCCGTGGGCACCGTGCTCGCGAGGCTGCCCGACCCGACGTGGGCGGAGCTGTGACCGAGTCGATGGCCGTCCCGGCGCTGAGCGGCACGCAAGTGGCGGTCCTCGCCGCCTACGCCGAGCTGATCGAGGAGGTCGGCAGCGACGACGTGTCGTTTCGGCTCGTTGCGCGGCGGGCCGGCATCGCCGAGCGCACGGTGTTCCGTAATTATCCCACGCGTGTCGATCTGCTGCTGGCGACCGCATCGTGGATCGACGCGACAGTGTTCGCCCGCGAGCAGTCGCACTCGATCTTCGACATCCCCCTCGCGATCGGCGACGCGATGCGGCGGTACGACGCGCGGCCGGAGCTCGCGCACGTCGTCGCCGAGGCCGCAATGCGCGGCGTGAGCGGCGCGGCGCCGGCCGCCGGCCGGGCGCAGCTCGAGCGGCTGCTGGATGCCGAGGTGCCATCCCTCGACGCGGCGCAGCGCAGGGCAGTCATCGTGGCGCTGTCCCACCTCGACTCGGCCGGGACCTGGGTGACGTTTCGCCGCGAGTTCGCCATGGGCGGGCGTGACATCGCCGACGCCGCCGCGTGGGCGGCGGAGGCGGTGCTCGACAGCATCCGCAACCGCGTCGCCCGCCAGGGGTATGAGGGTTAGAGACGTTCACGCTGCTCCTGCTCGGGATGGTCCGGGGCCGGTCGACCCCTGGGCCCTCCCCGAACGAGACATCGAGGTTGTCGCCGATACGACCTACCACCACCGGGATGTCGCCACCCTGACCGGCCGGAGGCCCGAACGGGAGCCCGGCCGCAGATGTCGCAAACGTCGGCCTCAGCCTGCGGGTCCAGGACCATCTCGAGCAGAGTCATGGGCATGCAGAGACGCTGGAGGCTGAACGCTGCTCCTCACGGGACCAGCCGGCCCGGTCCCTCCAGCTCACGTCGAGGAGCCAGCTGATCTCAGGCTCCGCCCATCACCGAGAACCGGGTTTTGTCAGGCCGAACGAGCAGATTTTCTGACAGCGGACCCGACAGAACTGCTCAGACCGAGCCGCCGGAACCCGAACCCGAGTTCGGGCCCATTCAACATCTGACAGAATCAAACACCGCAGGTCAGATCCTGATCGACGGACTTGAACAGGGCACCTAAGGTGTCCCTCAAGTGGACCTGCTGGGACGTTATTCGAACTTTGTGCCCTGGTCAGAAGGGGTGCAACGTATCGGCCACCTATCTCAGAGTAACGAAGTTGACGTTGAGCTACTGCCCAGCCCGAAGCCGCCGCTGAGGCGGCTCAACGCCGAGCAGGTCCGCGTACTTGTGGACGGCTACCAGCAGGGGCAGACGACGTACGAGCTCGCCCAGCAGTTCGGCATCCACCGAGTGACCGTTTCTCAACACTTGCAGCGCAGCGGGGTCGCCATGCGACGCCAGGGCTTGAGCGACGGCGCTCTCCACGAAGCGGCGCGCCTTTACACAAGCGGTGAGTCTCTGGCCCGCGTTGCGGACCGATTCGGCGTCGACTCCAAGACCATCTGGTCTGGCCTCACCCGGATGGGGCTGACGATGCGAGACAGCCACGGCCGAGTCCGATAGCAACAGGCCGTAGGAACGCCAGCCTGGCTGCATCTGTTGGAGGTTCACTCCGTTCGAGGGACGGGCAACCATTGCAGCTCTTCTGCTGGCGATCACTCGGTGACGCTAAAAGCCTCTGCCGCCTGGGATTTTACCGCGGCGTCGTCCCCCATTCGGCCCACGAGCGCCTCGAGCAGAGTGCGGGCGGCCGCCTCTGCTGCCTGGTGAGTCGGTTGCGGCTGAGTGACCGCTCACCGGGAGCCGCACACGTGGATTTCGCCTCTGAATTGGCCACAAGTGATCGACTCAGTAAATGCTTGTGTGCCCCGAACCTTCTCATGCCACACGGCAAAGGGGCCCTCGCCCGCTCGGGGAGAGCGGGCGAGGGCTCTTCGAGTGCTGGTCCCTCGACAGCCTTCCCGGTAGCCGACCGGGTGTTTTCGTGTCTGGCTGAACCGTTTCGCTTTCGGCCGTCTTCAGAGCTCAGCTTGGTGGTCCGCTTGAGGCGTGAACTCAGCTGACGAGGGGCCACCGCTCCCCTGTGCGTGGGCGCAGGAGATGGTGCCCGCTGGACTCCAGCTCGTCCAGGCGTGCGGCGCTGATGTCGGGCTGCAGCTCGACGACCATGATGGCGGCCCACGTCCTGGCCTTGAGCGGGTTGCGCAGGTGCCCGGCCAGCCGGGCGCGCAGTGTCTGTCGGGTCTGCCCGACGTAGGTCCAGCCGTTGCCCGGCACCGCGTAGATGAGCGGCATGCTGGTGTGCGGCACATTCACGAGCGCTTGGGGCGCGAGCCCGATCGGGTACAGCTGCCATGGCTTGGCCTCGGGGTGCAAGTCTTCCCCCGCCACCTCCAGCAGCGCGCGCCAGCTGAACGCCAGGGGATGCTCAGCTTTGAGGATCATTCGACGTTCCCCTCGGCGGCGTCCTCGTCGAAGTCATCGAGTTCCTCGGGCTCGTCCTCGTCGAAGTCGATCAGGGACGGGGCCGGCGGCTGGGCCACGTACAGCTGCCCCATGATCTCCTGGACGGCGGACATCAGGCCCTGCCACAGCTCGTGGTCGCCCAGGACCGGCTGGACAGTGGGATCGGCGCCCAGCGCGATGAGCGCCCTGAGGTCTTCCTGGGAGCCCCGCACCTGCTGTGCGAGCGAGGCCCGCAGTCGCCGGACCTTCGCCGCAGTGGTCTCAGCCGGCTTCGGCTGCTTGGTCGTCTTGTCCTTCTTGGCCTTCTCGTCCTCGGCGCGCTGAGGGTTGGAGGTGTAGAGCAGCTCGAATGGGGTCAGCGCGACCGGCTGCTGAGCGTTGTCGAGCACGAGCTCGGACGGCCTACTCCGCTTGACCTGGGGGACGGTGTAGTTGTCCGGGCCGGGCGGGGTCCGCAGAACTTCCTGCCGGGTGAAGGAGTTGCTCGCGCGCCGGTCAGCCCGGAACGCGTTCGCGGCCCGAGCCAGCTGCCACAGGCCCGCCTCGTTGCTGGCCCTGCCCAGCTCGGCCACCACGTCGTTGACGTTCGAGCGGAACGGCGCCTGCCCGGAGTCGAAGGCGCTACCAGTGTTGGACATCAGGACCTTGTCGGCGACCAGCGCGATGCCACCGGCCACCTGCAGTGTGAAGCGCGCGTGGTCGTCCCCGGCCATGGCCTTGGGCACCAGGGTCGTGAAGTCGTCCGTTGCGACCGGTTCCCAGTTCAAGCCGATTGCCTCGTGCGGGATCGGACCGCCGTTGCCCCAGGCCCGGGTCGCCTGCTGACGGTTGGCGACCTTGGCGTAGCGCCAGGGCAGGTCGATCAGCGTCATCAGGTGCTCGGTGTAGAACAGACCATGAGAAGGGAGACCCGTTCCAGGAGGTAGACGAAAGGGCCGGCTGCGTGAGCGGTCGGCCCTTTCCCTGTTGCCCAGATCTGACCGCCGTGCCGTTGCGGAACAGAAAGCGATGCTCATGGCGAAGATTCGTGGGATCAGTCTGGACGGCAACGCCACGCTCCCGACGACACGACCCCGCCAACCCAGCAGCACCGGACAAGCAAGGTCACCGCAGTTCATCGGACCAGGGAACGCCTACCCTAGTTCCGGCCGTCACGATGCGAACGTTCCGCGCCCCATACGCGGGAGCGTCCTCCAAACTAGCCGGACAGTCACCCGTCACGGCAGCCCCTTTCCTGTCACGCGTCGACCGCACCCAGAAGACCACTTCCGCTGCGGTGAAAGGCGCCTACTGCCAGACTATGCTTCCAGCCCACATCCCGGCGAGAGCGGTTCTGCTGCAACGATAGTTGCCGGACTATGACTAGCTGCTCTCGCCACTGGACCGGGGCGCCAAAGTCCGCGGCGGGTATTTGGCGCATAACTCGGACTCCTCGCACCTGCGAAGGGCGGCGGCGCACGCCGAGCAGCCCAGGGAGGCGGGGTGGAGATACAGAACTCTATCGACAGGTAGCAACGCCAAGGACTAAGCCGCAGCTCGCATGGTCATTGCTGGTTCGCTGCTCACCATGGTTCAGCGCCCAAGTAGTCGGCGCCGGGACCGCCCGAAGATGCCCATGCGGGCTGCCCCAGAGGTTGCCGTACCAGCAGGCCCCAGAACTGCCGCACGTTCGGTACGCCGGAGGTTCTCAAGCCTCCCGTTCAGACCCGACAGAACCCCCAATATCAGATTTTTGGACGCTGCAGCAACCCTGTGTGCGCCCTCGACGAAACCATTGCCAGAGAAGCAAGATCAAGTCCACTGCCGTGCCATATGGGGTACTTCACCCACCGATTTGGTGGGATGAAGCCTTTCGTACCATTTCTATGTGCAGACTGTGAGGGCTTGTTACAGGGGCCCATCCGGTCCCGAACCCCATTCCTCACAAGGGATCCTGCATGCTCAGATGGTCGCACCATGCCTTTTTCCGTTTACTGCGTGTCCGTGTTGTGGACGGGTCGGTAGTGAAGGCGTCCACGCCCAGAGAACCTTCCCCGGGCGGTGGCGCCCTGGGCCCTCGGCCGTTGACATTCATGGCAGCCGGCGTCGGCGTCGCGGTGGCTTGCTCGCTGGTGCCAGTGCAAAGCGCCATGGCAGCCACCAACTCCTCTGCCGCAACATCGGCTGCCGCAGACCAGCGGCCCTCCAAGCCACCGACGTCCTACACGCCGATGAGCTCTGCCGATGAGGCAAAGCTGAAGGCCAAGGCACTTTCTGCCGCCAAACCCGACACAGGCAAGCAGGAACTGGTGGGTGACCGGACGCGGATGTCGCGCACGTTCGCGGATCCGGTGACGGGCACCCGCGTGACGCAGTTGTCGGCCGCGCCGATCAACTTCCAGAACGCTGGCGGTGACTGGCAGCCGATCGACAACACGCTGAAGGCTGACAAGCCAGCGGTGGGTGGACGAACGGGGCGAACGACTACGCCCTGGAGCTGCCGAAGTCACTGGTGGAGCCGGTAAAGATCGTGGACGGCAGCGACAAGGACGCGTTTGTGTCCTTGGAGTTGGCGCCGGACAAGACCCCGGTGGAGGACCTGGAAACTACTCCTGCGCAGCGTGGCGCAGCAGCGACCGAGCTGCCGGATGCTCCGAAGGTGTCCGACCAGGCCGCGACGGTGAAGAAGGCCGAGGCCTCCTATGCCGATGCGCTCCCGGGTGTCGACTTCTCCTATGTAGCCATGGGGGATGCGGTCAAGGAGACCGCGTACGTGGGTTCGCTGGCTGATGTGGATGCTCTGCCGGGTGGTTCGCTGAGTTTCACGGTGAAGACCGGCGCCGGGATGACGCTGAAGGTCAAGGAGTTCGGGGCGGTTGACGTCCTGGGCGCTGATGGCAAGGTCGCGTTCGAGATCCCGCGTCCGGTCATGAACGATGCCCACGGTGAGCCCTCAACGGCGATCACGACGCTGGTGAGCAAGGACTCCGGCGGTGATTCGTGGACGTTGACGCTGACCCCGGATCGGGAGTGGCTGGCGGCCAAGGACCGGGCGTGGCCGGTGGCGATCGACCCGACGATCGGGGTCGGGGCGCCGATGGCGGCGTGCACGCTGCAGTCCAACCGGCCCGAGGCTGAGGGCCCGTTGTGCTCGGGCTCGGAGATCCTGACGCAGTGGACGGCTGACTCGGGCAACGAGCGGCGGGCGCTGGTGCGTTTCGACCAGCTCCTGGACGTGGTTCCGGCTGATGCGCAGATCGCGACCGCGCGTCTGAACCTGTTCGTGGTCAACGATTCTGCCTACGCGGCCAGCACGGTTGATGTTCGGGCGCTCACCAGTGCGTTTACGACGTCGGCGACGTGGGCCACCCGCAATGGCTCGGCGAAGTGGAGCACGGCCGGTGGTGGCGGTGACGCCTCCGCGGATGTGTATGAGCGCAAGGCGCTGACGCCCAACGGGACCTCCCAGTACTTCGACGTTTCGCGTCTGGTGCAGGAATGGACCGAAGGCGGTTCGAAGTACAACGGTTTCATCCTGAGCAAGCAGGCCAAGAGCGATGACGGCGGGCTGCTGCGGTTCAGTTCGGCGCAGTCGAGCGTTCCGCCCTCGATGTATGTGGAGTGGGAGCCGCGTACCGGTGTGCGTAAGGGCAACACCGCGATCGTGACCGAGCAGCTGTCCGACCGCACCAGCATCAGCATCAACCCGGCCACCGGTAACGCCACGCTGACCACGAAGGAACTGTCGATCACCGGTTCCGGGATCGACCTGAACGTGGCCCACACGTCCCAGTCGCTGGACACCGACGGGATCGGTGTCAACGGCTACGGATGGACGTCCTCGCTGACCGGGACCCGCCTGTGGCCCTACGCCGGTGGCACCACGGGCGCGGCGCAGACGATGTTCTACCGCGACGGCGCCGGCGCCCAGCACACCTACCTGCGTAACCAGGCCGTCAACACCCGCTGGATCCGGCCGATGGGCCTGGACAAGGACCTTTCGGTTCCTGACACCAGTCACTACGAGCTGACCGACCGCAAATCTCAGACGGTCGAGCGGTTCAAGAACATCGGCACCACTGCGGACCAGATCTATGGTCTGGAGTCGGTGGCCGACAAGAACGGCAACAAGATCACCTTCAACTACGACGCCTCGGCGCGGTCGCAGATCGATGGCACGCTGATCCTGCGCTCGGTCACCGACACGCGGGGCCGGAACCTGGAGGTGACGAACTTCTCGGGGTACTTCAACGACTTCATCACCGATTCCTCGGGCCGTCAGGTCATCTACAACGGCTCGGACAACCAGCTGGACTCCATCACCGACGCCGCCGGCGGCACCGTGGCGTACGAGTACGACGCCGCGCACCGGGTCACCGCGGTCGTGACACCGGAGAACCTGCGCACCGAGATGACATACGACGGCAGGGGCCGGATCACGCAGCTGAAGCGGAAGAACTCTGCTGCTGCCGGGGACTCGGTCTGGACGTTCGACTACGGAACGTTCACCCGCAACGCCGACGGCAAGCCCACCATCAAGAACACGGTCACCGACCCCAACGGTCACACGACCGAATACACGGCCAACGGCCGCGGTCTGGTCTCCTCGACCAAGAATGCCCTGGGCAAGAGCGAGGCCAAGACATACTCACCCAACGACGACGTCGCCTCCACCACCGGGGCCACAGGTGGCGGTTCGCAGACCAGTACCAACACATTCGAGGCCGACACTGCCGGTGACACCTACCGGATGACGTCCACCAAGACCCCGACCGGCGCCGGGTACACCCTCGGCTACGGCACCGGGGCCGAGACGTACGACCTGAAGACGAGCACCGACTCCAAGGGCAACGCCACCGAGTACACGTACAACACCGCGCACAACCCGACCAGCGAGAAGAAGACCAACAGCACCAAGACCGAGAGCGCCACCACGGTCAGCGTCTACGAGGGTGACACCGATCCCTTGTACGGCGATGTGGTGCACTGCGGTCCCGGCACCACGCCGGCCGCGACGAAGTCCGGTGCGCTGTGCGAGGTCCGGGATGCCGAGTACGCCAAGGGCACGTCCCGGGCAGCCACGGGAGCGCACCGTACGGCTTACCGGTACAACGACAAGGGCGAGCAGGTCACGATGATCCCGCCCACGGGCGGATCATTGGCCAACCAGACGTACACCTACGACAGCCTCTCGCGGCTGCAGACCCTGACCGACGGCAAGGGCCAGCAGACGTACTACGGCTACGACGCCATGGACCGCGTCACCTACGTCCAGCACGCCGACGGATCCATCGAGTCCTCGTACTTCGGCGGTGGTACCACCGGTATTAATAACGGCTGGCTGCGCTCGATGACCGAGTACCCGGCCACCGGCGCCACCGCGAGCCGGGTCACGAACTATGGCCGCGACGACCTGGGCCGCTTGACGGCCACCACCGCTCCTGAGGGCACCGCGTCCCTGACCTATGACAAGGCCTCCAACCTCAAGGTGTACGACGACAACGGCGGCACCGTCGCTTACGGGTACAACGACGCTGACCAGCTCACTTCTGTCCAGTTGCCCGGCGGCACCTGCACCGGCCTGACCTATGCCTCACCCGGCACGGCTGCCAGCAAGTGCATCCTGCTGCAGGTCGATGACGACGGGCGCCGTACCGGGACTAAGTACCCCGGCGGCACGAACGTCCAGACCAACACCCTGGATGACTCCGGGCGGATCAAAAAGATCGTCGCCAAGGCCGGCGCGGCTGCGGCCACTCGCCTGGACCTGACCTACTCCTACATCGACACCAAGACCGACGGGACCAGCACCGACACCGGACTGGTCACCTCCGTCACCGACGCCCTCACCAGCAAGAAGACGACCTACACCCACGACAGCCAGAACCGCCTGACGGTGGCCTCCACCGCCCCCACGGCCGGTGGGACCGCCAGCACGTACGAGGCGTTCTGCTACACCGCAGCCGGGAACCGCACCAAGTACTACACCGCTGCCGGCGCCACCTGCTCCACCGCCAGCCCGGCCGCCAGCTACACCTACAACACCGCCAACCAGCTCACCGACGCTACCGGCAAGACTCCTACCGGCGACACCATTGCCGGGACCGGGTTCACCTACGACGCCAACGGGAACGAAACCACCGCCAAGAGTGCGACCGGCCGCACTACTACCTACGGTGACCGCGACCAGGCCACCAGCTTCACCCCCACCGGCGGCACCAAGACTGACCAGACCTACGCCGCCTCCGGCAACGGCAACCGCCTGACCTCCGGCGCCACCAGCTTCATGGCCTCACCGTTCTCACCCGCACCCGCATGGTCCAAGACCGGTACCACCACCACCTGGACCGTCCGCGATCCCCAGGGCCAGCTCCTGGCCATCCGCATCGGGACCTCTGCCACCTCGGCGAGCGAGTACTACCCGTTCACGGATAACCTGGACAACGTGCGCGCCATGGTCACCGCAACGGGAACCACGCCCGAAGTGGCGTACACGTACTCCGCGTATGGGGCCACCACCGCTACTACCGGATCGCTCGTACAGCCGTATCGGTTCGGTGGCGGATACACCGAGGGCAGTACCGGACTGGTCAAGCTGGGAATTCGCTTTTATGACCCCGTCCATGGCCGCTTCACGCAAACAGATCCAACTAACCAGGAAGATCACCCCTACCTCTACGCGAAGGGTAGTCCGGTCACGAGTTCGGATCCCACAGGTGCCTCCACAGCATCAGAGGTCATCGGCATTAGCTTTGGCGTTCTGGCCACCGGGTTTGCGATCTACAGCCTTGTCACTCTTGCACCCGCAGCAGGAATCGCAGCAGCTCTCGTTGTCGGTTTCGGGTTGCAGATCTCGGTAGGTGGCACCGCTCTGGCTATTGGCTGCACTTTCATCGAGGAGTGCTAAATCCATCGAGAGGGTACAATGACAAAAAAACCATCGTCCTGTCGTTGGCGACGATCATTACTTTCTCCGGGTTCCTGTTCGCTTTAACATTGGATAGCGGGCCGGCTAAGTGGATCTTCGGGGGAATGATGCTGCTCTTGGCGCTGGGTTTTCTCTACCAGGCGAGAGAGGCGGCGTATAGAAACCGCCTCTAGCTGAATGCCCAGGATGTTACGCCTGGGACGAAGCGCCGCCCCACCGGGGCGGCGCTTCGCGGGCCAGTTATTACCACCGTCACCACCCTGAACTAATCGTTGCCCATCGTGAGGCTTATTCAGCCCTGATCCACCGATCGGGTGCGTGATTAACGCCTGAAATAGGTGCGAGTGTCCCGCCTGAACTGCGACGATGCTCTCCTGGCCGGGACCGGTTTCGCCTACGACGCCAACGGCAACGAGACCACTGCCAAGTCCGCGACCGGGCGCACCACCACCTACGGTGACCGCGACCAGGCCACCAGCTTCACCCCCACCGGCGCTCCGAAGGTCGACCAGACCTACGCCGCCACCGGCAACGGAAACCGCCTAACCTCCGGCACCACCAGCTTCATGGCCTCACCGTTCTCACCTGCACCCGCATGGTCCAAGACCGGTGACACCACGACCTGGACCGTCCGCGACCCCGACGACGGGTTCGCTGCCGGGGCAGCACTAGGGTGCACCACCGGTGCAATCGGAGGAGGCATCTTAGGCGTTGGAGCGGGTGCCATTCCCGGCTGCCTCTCAGTCGGGGGAACTGTCGGCACCCACTTTGCAATCGCGGGCGTAATCATCGGCGGAGCGAAGGGTCTCTTTTCCTGATGGTACGATCGGGTATGGACCAATCATCCTCGCCATTTGTCCGTTTCAGATGGTTCGGCTGGCTGAGCTACGGCTTCCTCGGAGCCGTCATTGGCGTGGTGTTACTGCTCATGGACGACCAAAGTTTAGTGTCGTTCAAATCACTGAGTCTCATCATCTTCGCGATTTTCGTCGGTCTGATCATCTACCGAGTAGCCTACGGTAGAGGTAAGACGAAGAGCAGCAGATAACACTGCTCAAGATTGCCGCAACCGTTTAGTTTTTCTTGGCCACCCATGCTTCAGCGGACCCACCGGAACAGTGAGGCGTTGAAGAAATAGTCAAGGACGGCACCGTGAACAGCGCCCCCGTCTCCGCTTCAGATACGGAGGTGGGGGCGCCCGTATCCGCGAGCGATTACTGGTGCCACTTGCTGCAGTTCCGGGGGGGGTGCGTTGTCTTTGCTGTCTACTTGCTGGTCACGGTCTTCCTCAAACGTCGGTCCAAGAGAAACAGCTGACGGGATTCGCTCGATTGATTCGTAGCGATCAAATAAACGTTTCCAGGTAAGCCCTGACCACCGCATAAGGGTATAGTTCTCGTGTAATCTCCGGGCGCCATACCCTTATGAAGTTTGACTTCGTCGACGTCTCTCTGGGCATGAAACAACGACGCCCGTCAGCGATTTCCTGAAGCAGCCATATTGAAGGTTTCAGAGCAGAGTTAATAGGATCGATCGACATTTCTGACTGGGCATCAACCCAGGGTGCCATCAAGTCGACTGATGCGGGCTTGAGCTGGGGTTTTGGACGGCGACTCGGGCTGTCCGATAGGTGACGGATGAGGCCTGGGTGGCTTTGATGGAGGTTCCTACATCTTGATCCGTCCAAGCCAAGGCCTGGCCCGTCGATGTCATCCTCTCGTACTGCCGCTGTTGCTGCTGCCATGACCGTTGCGATTCCTGCCCCTCAGACTCTGATGGAGGTGTTCGCGCAGGTCAGCGACCCCAGAGCGTGTCGTGGAGTTCGGCATCGAGTGGCCGGGGTCCTGGCCGCCGGGCTGTCGGCGACGTTGACCGGGGCCCGTTCGTTCGCAGCGATCGCGCAGTGGTCGGCCGAGATTGATCCCGATCTGCTCGGGCAACTGGGCCTGACCCGGTCGCCGTCGGAGGCCACGTTCCGGCGCATCATCACCGCCGCTGACGCCGATGATCTGGATGCGTTACTGGGTGCGTATTTTCACACGCGGATCGCGAACTCGGGCAGACGCCGGGTGATCGCGATCGACGGCAAGACCGTCCGTGGCGCTCGAACCCACACCGGCACCGGCGCCACGGCCCCGCATCTGGTCGCTGCGCTCGATCACCAGGCCGGGGCGATGCTGGGGTAGGTCAGCGTCGAGGCACGCAGCAACGAAATCCCCGCGGCCCGAACACTCCTGAACACACTCGAGAACGCCGGGATGCCGACCGGAGCAGTCGTCACTCTCGATGCACACCCAGACCGAGACCGCCGCCCAGATCGTCGCTGCAGGCGCCGACTACGTCCTGACCATGAAAGCAAACCAGAAGAACCTTTTCCAGGCCTGCAAACAGCTGCCCTGGAAACACATTCCCACCCAGGAACAAGTTCAGGCCGATCACGGCTGGCGCGCTCACCGGGCCATCAAGGTCACGACCGTCCCGGCCTGGATCGAGTTCTCCGGCGCGACCCAGATCGCCAAGATCCGTCGCACGACCACCCGACTGAACCCGAAAATGCCTGGCCGGATGAAGAAGACCGTGGAGATCGTCTACGTGATCACCTCTGCCGGTCACCGTGAAGCACCCGCTGATGTTCTGGCCGGCTGGGTTCAGCATTATTGGTGCATCGAGAACCGTCTTCACTGGGTGAGGGACGTGACGTTCGAGGAGGACCGCAGCCAGATCCGCACCGGATCAGCGACCCGCGTCATGGCCACCCTGCGCTCAACCGCCATTAGCCTGCACCGACTGCATGACCCCACCATCAACATCGCCGCAGCCCTACGACACCACGCCCGTCATCCAGGCAAGACCATCATGCTCCTGACCAGCGAAAAGGGACTTTGACGGGGCCCTAGTTACCCACCTATCCCACCTGCTGACTGGTCCCACTACGACGCCGGCGAGTACTGGGACGAGGACGATTACTGACCCAATGCTGGGATGACCCACGCCACCTCTAGAAGAAAGGTTTTCGTCAGTGCTGGCCGCTGAAGCGGCCAGCACTGACTCGTTCCATTTTGCCATCGAACGAATCCCCCACACAGAACAAGGAGTCCAAGGTGTTCATATTCCTAGACCGCGATGCCCTTGCCCGCAGGACTTTGAACCACGAAGAGTTCTCCTTGAGCTCTCTACGCCCTGCCCGGGCGCTATCCCGGCGTCGCCGAAGCTCCCTCGGGAGGTCTCATGGCGAAAAGAGTTCGGATCGAAGCCATCTACAGAAGAAAACTCGATGCCCGCCGCGTCATCCTGGCGCTCCGAGAAGTGGCAGAACAGAACCCCGACCACACAAAGCCATTCAGCCGAGAACACTCTCACGAGGAGTCCGAAGAAGCACAGCACCAGGGATCGAAGCCACCGAAACCAGATGCAGCGAATGCCAATTAGCCTTTCAATCAGTGGCCATTCAGGCGCTAACCGGCAGGACCACCGTCCTATGACCACGGACCGCCCGTGGCCCATATCCGGTAGAATATTTCTGAAACCCGTTTTCCTATAGGGGGTATCGAATGAGCGCTATGGACAATCCGCAAAGCCCAATAAGTCCAAGTGAGCCCACTGCAGTCCTCTACCTCCGGGTGAGCACCAAGGGGCAGGTAGCCACCGACTTCGATCCAGAGGGCATCTCGATCCCGGCCCAGCGCAAAGCATGCCTGCAGAAGGCCGCCCAGTTGGGCGCTCGCGTGGTCGAGACGTACATCGAGCCCGGCAAGACGGCCACCACGATGGACAAGCGGCCCGCCTTCCAGGAGATGCTCGAGCGGATCCGCACCCAGAAGGACGTAACCTACGTCATCGTCTACAAGCTGTCGCGGATGAACCGCAACCGAGTCGACGATGCCCTCGTCCTCGCGTCGCTGCGCAAGTACAAGGCCACGCTGATCTCCGCGACCGAGAGCATCGACGAGACCCCGGTCGGGCAACTGATGCACGGCATCCTCGCCGCCTTCAACGAGTACCGATCCGCCGAAGACGGCGCCGACATCAGATACAAGATGCGCCAGAAAGCGACCAGCGGAGGAACCCTCGGCAAGGCGCCCTTGGGCTATCTCAACGTCCGGGAACGCTTCGAAGGACGTGAGGTCCGCACCGTTGCCCTCGACCCCGAACGCGCGCCCCTGATCAAGCTCGGCTTCGAGCTCTACTCCACCGGCACCTACGGCCTGCAAGCCCTCGCCGACGAACTCACAGCCCGCGGGCTACGCACCCGCCCCGGCCGCTACCCCGCCGGACCGGTCTCCGACTCCAAGATCCACAAGATGCTCAGCGACCCTTACTACCTCGGGGTCGTCACTGCGGACGGCGCCCAGTACCCCGGCCGCCATGAACCCCTGGTCAGCCCCGAGCTCTTCGCCAAGGTCCAGACCGCCCTCGCTACCCACAGCACCGCAGGTGAACGCCGCCGCACCCTCCACCACTTTCTCAAGGGCAGCCTCAGCTGCGCCCGATGCCATGCCCGCGGCACCCAGACCCGCCTGATCTACACCGAGGCCACCAACCCATCCGGCGCCACCTACGACTACTTCAAGTGCATCCGCCGCGGCAAGGGATGCGACCTCCCCCACCTCGCCGCCCACCTCGTCGAAGACGCCATCACCGCCTTCTGGCGCACCCAGCGCCTCCCCCAGACCTTCATTGCCCAGGTCCGAGCCGACCTCAAGGACGTCCTCCGCGAGGAGGCCACCAGCCGGCACCTCCTCCACGAACAACTCACCACCGAACTGGCCCGCATCGACCGTCAGGAAGAAAACCTCATCGACCTGGCCGCCAACGCAACCGACACCAGCAACAACGCCCGCATCCGCACCCGGATCACCGAACTACACAGCCGCCGCCAGGAGCTCAAAGCCCGGCTCGAAGACACCGGCGAACGCCTTCAACAGGGCGCCGACGTCCTCAACACCCAGCTCGACCTGCTCGAGCGCCCTGACGAGCTCTACCGACGGCTCCCCCGTAGTGGCAAGCGCCAGCTCAACCAGGCCGTCTTCGAACAGCTGCTCGTCGACCTCGACCCCGAAGACCCCGACGTCACCATCGCCGGACAGAACTACACAGATCCTGTCCACGACCTCATGACCGCCGCTCACCCCGAGCAGGCCAGCAAATCCTCCAAACGAGACAGAGGGACCGTCATCGACGGTCCCTCTGTCGCCTTCTCCGCTGGCCGCATGGAGCACGACACATGTTCGAATAAGGCTCCTCTGGTGGAGCTGAGGGGATTCGAACCCCTGACCCCCTCCATGCCATGGAGGTGCGCTACCAGCTGCGCTACAGCCCCGCCACGCGAGCAGGTTCCGCGTGAAGCGGGCCCCTCGTTCGGCGTGATGAAACTTTATCGCAAGACCGGGGGGCAACTACAAATCGAAATCTCCCGGGCGTGCCGATCCAGGCTGATCCAGGCCGATGCAGGCCGATGCAGGCCGACGGCGGCCCGGGCACGGACGAGACACCGAACCCGGACCACCGTCATCTCCGTCCTGGCCGACGGAGGTCTTCAGCGGTCCACGCGGGCACCGCCGCCGGCCGCCAGCTTGAGCACATCGGCCTTCGTGGCCATCGATGTGTCGCCGGGGGTCGTCATCGCCAGGGCCCCGTGAGCGGCCCCGTACTCGACGGCCGTGCTCAGCGGCTGCCCTTCGAGCAGGCCGAAGGCCAGGCCCGAGGCGAAGGAGTCGCCGCCCCCGACCCGGTCGAGGATCTCCAGGCCCGGGCGGTGGGTGGCCTGGACCAGTCCCTCCTTGCGCGACCAGGCGATGGCGCCCCAGTCGTTGACGGTGGCCGAGCGCACCGTGCGCAGAGTGGTCGCGATCACCCGGAAGTTCGGATAGGCGACGGCCACCTGATCGATCATCGCGGCGAAGGCCCCGACCTCGAGGGCGGAGAGGTCCTCGTCCACCCCCTCGACCTGGAAGCCCAGGGAGGCGGTGAAGTCCTCCTCGTTACCGATCATGACGTCGACGTACGGCGCGATCTCCCGGTTGACCTCACGGGCCCGTTCCTGACCCCCGATGGCCCGCCACAGGCTGGGGCGGTAGTTGAGGTCGTAGGAGACCACCGTGCCGTGCCGGCGGGCCGCCCGGACGGCTGTCAGCACGGTCTGCGCCGCATTGTCGGACAGCGCCGCGTAGATCCCGCCGGTGTGGAACCAGCGCACGCCCAGCTCGCCGAAGAGATGGTCCCAGTCCACGTCGCCGGGCCGTAACTGGCTCGCCGCGCTCAGCCCCCGGTCGGAGACGCCGACGGCACCGCGAACCCCGAAGCCACGCTCGGTGAAGTTCAGGCCGTTGCGGACCTCCCGGCCGATGCCGTCGTAGGGCACCCAGGTGATCAGGCTGGTGTCCACCCCGCCCTGCAGCACCAGATCCTCGACCAGGCGCCCGATCTCGTTGTCCGCCAGGGCGGTGACCACGGCGGTGCGCAGACCGAACGCCCGGCGCAGCCCTCGCGCGACGTTGTACTCACCGCCGCCCTCCCGGGCACAGAAGGTGCGGCTGGTGCGGATCCGCCCCTCCCCCGGGTCGAGGCGCAGCATGATCTCACCGAGAGATACTGCATCGTAACGGGTCTCGGAGGCCGGTCGGATGGTCAGGGTGGGCATCGGAAGTCCTCTCGGATGCGGTCGGGAACTACGGACGAAGGGCCCGGGCGAGCCGGACGGCTTCGGCGACGAGGTCGCGGATCCCGGCGGCGTCGCCGTGTCTCACGAGCTCGCGGGGCACCATCCAGGAGCCGCCCACTGCCGCGACACACGGCAGCGCCAGATAGTCCGCCAGGTTGCCCGCGCCGATGCCACCGGTCGGCACGAACCGCACCCCCGAGAAGGGCGCGGCGAGCGCCGAGATGGCCCGGGCCCCGCCGGACGTGGCCGCCGGGAAGAACTTCACCGTCTCGATCCCGAGTTCCAGGGCGGCCTGCACCTCGGTGGCCGTGACCGCGCCGGGCAGGGTCGGGACACCGTGTTCCCGGGCCCGTTCGACGACCGCGCGGTTGGTGCCGGGTGAGACCAGGTAGGCGGCACCGGCCGCGACGGCCTGGTCCACCTGCGCGGGAGTCAGCACCGTGCCGGCGCCGACCAGGACGTCTCCCCGATCGGCCATCACCCGAATCGCGTCGGCGGCCGCGGCGGTGCGAAAGGTCACCTCCGCGACCGGCAGACCGCCGTCGACGAGGGCCTGTGCGAGCACTCCGGCCCGGTCGGCATCGTCGATCACCACGACGGGTACCAGCCGATGCGCCGCCAGCTGGTCCAGGACGGTCATCAGAGCAGTCCCGTCACCGGGGCGGGGTCCATGTCGTCGAACGACTGGTTCTCCCCCGCCATCGCCCACACGAACGAGTAGGCCGCCGTGCCGACCCCGGAGTGCACCGACCAGGACGGTGAGATCACGGCCTGGCGGTCGGCGACCACCAGGTGCCGGGTCTGCGTGGGCTCACCGTGCAGGTGCACGACTCGCGCGTCCTGCGGCAGGTCGAAGTACAGGTAGCACTCGGTGCGCCGGTCGTGGGTGTGCGCGGGCATGGTGTTCCACATCGAGCCGGGGTGCAGCTCGGTCACTCCCATGACGATCTGGCAGGAGCGGATGCCGTTCTCGTGGATGTACTGGTTCAGGGTGCGCCGGTTGCTGGTGACCTGGTCGCCGAGCTCCCGTACGGTGCCCTCGCCCTTGCCCACCAGCTGTGCCGGGTAGGTGGTGTGGGCGGGGGCGCTGAACAGGTAGAACTGGGCGTCCTGCCCGTCGAACACCACCTCTCGGGTGCCCTTGCCGAGGTACAGGCAGGCGCCCTGGGGCAGGGTGTAGGTCTCGCCGTCCGCGGTGACCGTGCCGGGACCGCCCACGTTGACGATGCCGAGTTCGCGGTTCTGCAGGAAGTACTCCGCCCGCAGCTCCTCGAAGGACGGCAACGGCAGCGGCCGGCCGGCCGGCACCGCACCACCGAGCACGATGCGGTCGTGGTGCGTGTAGACGACGTTCACCTCGCCCTCGACGAAGACCTTCTCGACGAGGAAGCGGCTGCGCAGCTCCTGCGTGCCGAACGAGGGCAGCTGGTCGGGACTGGTCGCGTATCGCTGTTCCATGGTTGTTTCTCCTTGCTTGAAAAAGCTTTTCAGCGGACGAGCCAGCCGCCGTCGACGGGGATGATCGCGCCGTTCAGGTAGTCGGACGCAGGTGAGGCGAGGAAGACGAACGGCCCCTGCAGATCGCCCGCGGTGCCCCAGCGACCGGCCGGGATGCGGGCCAGGATCGACTTCTCGCGGGCCTCGTCGGCCCGGATCTGAGCCGTGTTGTCGGTGGCCATGTAGCCGGGGGCAATCGCGTTGACGTTGATGCCGTGCTGGGCCAGCTCGTTCGCGAACGACTTGGTGATCCCGGCGACGGCGTGCTTGCTGGCCGCGTAACCCGGCACCAGGATGCCGCCCTGGAACGAGAGCATCGACGCGATGTTGATGATCTTGCCGCCGCCCTGGGTGACGTAGCGACGGGCCACGGCCTGCGACAGGTGGAACACCGCGTCCAGGTTGATCGCCAGCACGTCGTCCCAGTCCGCGGCGGTGTGCTCGAGAAGCGGTGCGCGCCGGATGATCCCGGCGTTGTTGACCAGGATGTCGACGCGGCCCAGGGTGTCGACCACGGCCTGCACGCAGGCGTCGAGCTCGGCCGGTGTGGCCTTGATCAGATCCTGCTCGAGGATCTGGGCCCGTCGGCCGAGAGCCTCGATCTTCCCGGCCGTCTCCTTGGCCGCGACGTGATCGAGCAGGGCCACGTCGGCGCCGGCCTCGGCCAGTGCGAGCGCGGCCCCCTGACCCAGCCCTCGCGACGAGCCCGTCACCAGGGCGACCTTTCCGTCCAGCCGGAACGAGTCCAGGATCATCGGTTTTCCTCCATCGAGACGAAAGGGGTGGTGAGCTCGCCGAGACCGGTGACGCGGATCGTCACGGTGTCTCCGGGGGTGAGCGGGGTGTGCGCGGCCTGGGCCTGCGGAAACCGGCCCGGGGTTCCCGTCGAGATGATGTCCCCGGGCTCGAGGGTGATGATCTGGGACAGGTAGTGCACGAGGAAGGCGACGTCGTAGACCATCGCGTCGGTGCTGGCGCTGACCGTCACGACGCCGTTGCGCTCCACCTCGACCGTACGGCCGCCCAGACCGGTCACCTCGTCGGTGGTGACGATCCACGGGCCGAGCGGGCCGAACCCGTCGGCGCTCTTGCCCAGCGCCCACTGGTCGGTGCGGTGCTGCCATCCACGGTCGGACACGTCGTTGAACAGCGTGTACCCGGCGACGTGGGCCATGGCGCCGGCCTGCGGGACGCGGCTCGCCCGGGTGCCGATGACGACGGCGATCTCGCCCTCGTAATCGACGTCGGTGCAGGAGGGCGGCATGACCACCGCGTCCCCCGGACCGCAGATCGTGTTCGGCGTCTTGATGAACACGTTCGGGAAGGGTGGAGCCTGTTCCTGGGTGTGCCCGGCGTAGTTGTACCCCAGGCAGAGAATCTTCCCCGGGCGCACCGGTGGGGCCAGCTTCACCTCCGTCAGCGTCGGCAGCGCGGTGATGTCCGCGCTGCCGGCAGCCGCCGCGATCCGGGGCCCGTGCTCGAGGATCTGGGCCAGGCTCAGGTCGCCGAGCGCCACCACCCGGTCCGTGCCGTCCGGCCCGGTCACCACCGCACCCGGCTGTTCCCGGCCGTCGGCCTCGAAACTGATCAGCCTCATCGTCTCCCCGCCCGGATCAGTAGTAGGTGCGCAGGTACTCGGCCAGGCAGAGAATCGCCATGGCCTGCCCGTACGGCATCGAGGTCCGGGGGATCTCCCGGTAGAAATCCAGGTCCGGACCCATCCCGGTGCCGAACGAGACCTGTTGCAGCTCACCGTCGGTGGAGATGTTGCCGATGACGGCCCGCACCGCCTTCTCGGCCGTCTGCGCGTACGTCCCGGGCAGGTAGCCCTTCCGCACGCCCTTGAGGATTCCGTAGGCGAACCCGGCGGTCGCCGACGCCTCCAGGTAGGAATCCGGGTCGTCGAGCAGGGTGTGCCAGAGCCCCGACGGATCCTGCAGTCGCGCCAGCGTCGCCACCTGGGCCTCGAGCACCTCGACCAGGAACCGGCGCACCGGGTCGCCGGCCGGCAGGCCGGTCAGGTCGAGGAAGTCGGGAATCACCATGGTCAGCCACGAGTTCCCCCGTGCCCAGCGGGCCTTGGCGAAGTTGTGGTGCCCCTCGAACGTCCACCCGTGGAACCACAGGCCGCTCTCGCGGTCCATCAGGTAGGCCACGTGGGTGAGGAACTGGAACGTGGCCTCCTGCACGTACTCCGGACGGTCGAGCAGCAGCCCGATCTTGGTCAGCGGCAGCACCGTCATCATCAGGGTGTCGTCCCACAGCTGATGGTGGTTCTCCTGCGCCAGCGTGATGTGCTGCATGCCACCGTGCGGGGTGCGGGGCATGGCCCGCATCGCCCATTCCGCCCACGACTCCAGCCAGGGCAGCAGGGTGCGGTCGCCGGTCTCCTCGTACCGATGGGCGAGGGTGAGGAACGGCGCCATCGTGTTGACGTTCTTGACCGTGCCCTCGGCCAGCCGGGCGGCGAACCAGGAATCGACGATGTCGCGCATCGCGCTCTCGCCGGTCTGGTCGTAGTACTGCCAGATGCCGTAGAGACCGATGCCGTGCGTCCATTCCCAGCCGTCCCAGCCCTTGGTGTCGATCACCCGGCCGTCGTCGAGCCGGAGCAGGAACTCCCCGGTCTCGTCGGCGATGTTCACCAGGTTGCCGGTGAGCCGGCGCACGAGCTCCTTCAGGTCCTCGTGGGCGATGAAGCGCTCCGGTGCCCGCAGCAGCGCGCTGTGGGCGACCGGCCAGACCTTGTACCCGGTATCGGTGGGCATCTCAGATCCAGGGCGATTCGATACCGAACTCCGCCGCCACGGCCGCGATCTGTGCGCGGCTCAGGCCTTCCGCACGACCACCGGCGGCGAGGTCCAGGTACTCGTACTTGGCACCGGTCTCGGCGTACTCCACCCGGTCGACGGCGCGGGTGACGGACAGGTCGGAGCGGGACATGGTGCCGTGCTTGGACCACAGCACGATCTCGTGCCGGCGCAGCCCGGCGACGTTGGCCGCCTGCAGCTCGTCCGACCCCGGGATCATGAATTCCAGCACCCCGATGCCGGCCGGGAGCGAGACGATCGCCTCCGGTTCCCAGCGCAGGATCCGCTCGTTCATCGCGGCGGTGCTGCGGTAGTCCGCAATGTGCGACAGGTAGGTCAGGTGCGGCGGCTGGGCGTGCACGAGGGCCTGGAAGCTCAGCCCGCGCCGATCGACCTGGTCCTGGTGCACGGCCAGGTGCGAGTTGAATTCCGAGGTGAGGCGCTCGAACTGACGGCGCGGCGAGGTGAGCAGCGTGGCCTTCTCCCCACCCGGGTGCACCCGCACGGCACCGATGGCGGCCTCGGGGTCGTCCTTGATCTGGCGCAGGCGCCGCCCGGAACCGGTGGAGAGCACCGTGTGCCCGGCCAGGGCCGGTGCGGGGACCGGCAGCACGATCTCCTCGGCCACCGGGAAGCGCTCGCCAAGGTCAAGGTCCCAGCCGAGGTACAGGGAGATGTTGCCGGCGCCGGCCTCGGATGCGTCGATCTCGCAGATCCGGGCCCCCGCCACTCCCATGGAGATCAGCAGCTGGTCGAGGGTGGGGCGTTCTTCGTGGAGCTCTTCCGCGGACATGACGGTTCTCTCTTTCAGCGGGTCTCGGAAAGGACTACCTGCGGCGAGGAGTCGAGGTCGGCCAGGCAAGCCCCCCGGGTCTCCCCGGTCAGCAGGGCGGCGACGGCCCCGGCCACGCAGATGCCGAAGGTGGTCAGGCCGATGATCAGCGGGATGTGTGAGGCCCCGGGAGGCGCGATGGCGGTGAAGATGCTCGGGAAGAACGCCGCGAGCATGAGGCCGATGTTCTGCGACAGGGCGAAACCGGTGACGCGGATCCGGGTCGGGAAGTGCTCCTGGAAGAACGCGGCGTAGGTGGCGTTCCACATCTGGAACAGGCAGCCGTGGACGACGATGGCGGCCAGGAAGACGAGTGCCAGGCGGCCCTGCGAGACCGACCACAGGTACAGCCCGGAGAAGAGGCCCGCCGAGAGCCCACCACCCACCATGAGAATCCGCCGGCCGATCCGGTCGGACAGGGCCCCGAACAACGGAATGGTCAACACTGCGGTCAGGTTCGCCACGAGGGTCACCCAGAGAGTGGTGTCCTTGGAGAAGCCGTTGCCGTAGCCGTCCTGGGTGGCGTACGAGATGCCGAACACCAGGACCGTCATGCCGACCACGTTGGTGAAGGTCATGATGATGCAGCGGATGGTGAGACCCAGGTGGTCACGTAGCAGCTCGACGGCCGGGAACCGGCTGTCCTGGTTCGACTGCTCCAGGAACACCGGCGGTTCCTGCACCTTCCGGCGGATGATCCAGCCGGCCACGATCACGACGGAGCTGAGCAGGAACGGCACCCGCCAGCCCCAGCTCTCGAAATGCGCGTCATCGAGAAAGGTGGCCATCGGCAGCATGATTCCGGTGGCCAGGATCGAGCCGACCTGGGTGCCCTGCAGGCTGAAGCTGGCGAAGAAGCCACGCTGGGAGTCGGGACTGTGCTCGACGATCATCGCGGTGGCCCCACCGAGCTCGCCCGCGACCGCGAAACCCTGCACCACGCGCAGGACGACGAGCATGATCGGGGCGAGCACCCCGACCTGTGCGTAGGTGGGCAGCAGACCGACCGCGAGAGTGGCGACACCCATCAGCAGCATGGCGAAGGTGAGGACGTTCTTGCGGCCGTGCCGGTCGCCCCAGGCACCGAGGACGACGGCACCGATCGGGCGGGAGACATAGCCCACCGCATAGGTGGCGAGCGAAGAGATGATCGCGACCGTCGAGTTGCCGGAAGGGAAGAATATCGTCGGGAAGACCAGGGCCGCGGCCTGTGAGTAGAGCGCGAAATCGTAGTACTCGAGAGCACTTCCGATCCATCCGCTCAGCGCGGCAGCCTTCGGGTTGTACTCGGTGACGCCGCCGCCCTCGGGCTCTTCGGCTGCTCTGTTGCTCATTCGTCCATCGCCTCGTCGTCAGTGACGAGGGACCGGCGTGGCCCCTCTGGATGGTGGATGCGGAGAAAGCCTGACCAGAGTATTGGAACGTTTCAAAAGGCGTCCAGGAGCCAGCCGACCCATGAATGCGACCGCATCTTCGCCATATCGACCCTTCGACCCCAGGGAAAGGCGACCAAAGAAAGGGTTTCAAGAGGCAGTGGATGACCGATCGAGAGGACGTTCGACAGGGACCGGGAGGAGGCGACCGGATCGGTACATCCAAATAATGAATCGTTTCATATCGTGGTTGCGATTGCCGAACACGGAAAGCCACGCGTCGCCGACGGCGACGCGGGGCCCCAGGACCGTCCCGGACCCGGCGTCTGCCGGGGCTTCTCGAAGGCGGCTACTCCTATGGGACCTTCAGCCGTCATTGATGCCTGAGGTCACCAGGACCGGGTGCCGGGCGCCCTCGGAAGCCGGCGACGAGGCGGCCGTTCTTCCCTGGCGCGGCGACCTTCTTCCGCCATCAGGACCATGGCCGGACCGGCTCGACGGCCCCGGCCGCCCGCCGGTCGAACCCGCCGCCACGGGCGTCCTTGCTGCCGGGGCATCGCCCACGGCGTCCGCCCGCTCGACTATCTCGCGCCCATCGCACCAGAGACCGATCTGATCTCTCGCCGAAGAGATCAGATCGGGCGACAGCTGAGGAGCAGCTCAGGAAACGTTGTAGCGGCTCAGCCGCCAGCCCCGGTTGCCGTTCTGCAGCTCGGCCCAGTGCGCGTTACGCAGGCCCTCAAGAGCGTTCCAGGGCCAGTCGGGGGTGCCGAGCAGGGTGAAGATGGCCCCGCGCAGAGCACCGCCGTGGCCCACGCAGATCAGCGTGCCGTGATCCATCGCCTTCTCGTGCTCGATGATCGCAGACGCGCAGCGCTCGGCGGCCTCGCTGCGGGTCTCCCCGTTGCCGCCCAGCCGCACGTCACGGCCCAGCCGCCAGGCCTCGAAGTCTTCCGGCCAGCCCTGGGTGATCTCGTCGCGGGTGCGGCCCTCCCACTCGCCGGCCGAGATCTCCCGCAGGCGGGGGTCGAGATCGACCTCGACGTGCAGCTTCGTGGCCAGGGCGCGGGCGGTCTGCGCGGCGCGCGACAGGTCGGAGGAGACCATGCGCACCTGCGTGCCGACCAGCTCGTCGTAGAGCGCGTCGGCCGTGCGCCGGGCCTGACCCACACCCACGTCGTCCAGAGCTATGTCGGTCTGACCCTGGAAGCGCGCGGTGGCGTTCCAGGTGGTGCGGCCGTGACGGACCAGGATCACCCGGTCAGCGGTCACGCCTCGTCCTTCTGCGCGTCGTCCTCGTCTTCCAGCGCCCAGCTCTGGGAGATCGAACCGGCCGAGGCCTCGTCGTTCGAGCGCTTGACCTCTTCCGGGAGCTCGATGACCGGGCAGTCCTTCCAGAGGCGCTCGAGCGAGTAGAACTCCCGCTCCTCCTCGTGCTGCACGTGCACGACCACGTCGCCGAAGTCCAGCAGCACCCAGCGGCCGTCGCGCTCACCCTCACGGCGGATCGGCTTGGCCCCGACCTTCAGCAGCGCTTCCTCGACACCGTCGACGACACCCTTCACCTGGCGGTCGTTCGCCGCCGAGGCCACCAGGAAGGTGTCGGTGATCACCAGGTGGTCACTGACGTCGATGGCGATGATGTCGGTAGCGAGCTTCTCCGACGCCGCCAGGGCGGCGCGGGTCGCGAGGTCGATGGCACGGTCAGACGCTGTCACGCCCAAACCCTCTCATGAACGCGAGGGTTGTTGTCACAGCCGGTAGAGGCCGTGCTTGTTGATGTACTGCACAACGCCGTCCGGCACCAGGTACCAGACGGGTTGTCCGGCGGCGACGCGGTCGCGGCAGTCGGTGGACGAGATCGCCAGCGCGGGCACCTCGAGCAGACTGATGCGGTCGGCGGGCAGTCCGGAACCGTCGAGCCGGTGACCGGGCCGGGTGACCCCGATGAAGTAGGCCAGCTGGAACAGCTCGTCCGGGTTCTTCCAGGACAGGATCTGCGTCAGGGCGTCGGCGCCGGTAATGAAGTAGAGGTCGGCATCCGGGTACAGCGCGGCCAGGTCGCGCAGCGTGTCGGTGGTGTAGGTGGCACCACCGCGGTCGATGTCGACCCGGCTGACCGTGAAGCCCGGGTTCGAGGCGGTCGCGATCACCGTCATCAGGTAGCGGTGCTCCGCCGGGCTGACCTGGTGGTCCGCGACCTTCTGCCAGGGCTGGCCGGTGGGCACGAAGACCACCTCGTCCAGCCCGAACCGGCTTCCCACCTCGGACGCCGCCACCAGGTGACCGTGGTGGACCGGGTCGAAGGTGCCGCCCATCACGCCGATGCGCCGCCGCGGGGCGGCGTCACCGGCCGACTCACTCATGTGGGGTCAGTGCTTGCGCGCGACGTTCCGGAACGAGTAGGTGAGCAGGAAGAGCGTGAAGAAGAGGGCACCGGCGATCAGCGGGTAGACCCACGCGTCCAGCGGCAGGTCGATGTGCTCCTCAGCGGCCTCAGTGGCAGCTGAGACGAACGCGGCGGGGACGGTCATCGTCGGAACCTCTCATCGAACGGGTGCTCCGGGTCGATCTCCCCGAGCCAGGGCCGAGTCTGCCATGCCGCCCCCCGGGCGGCACGCACACCCCTCCGGTCCGGACAGCTCCTCCACAGCGGCCGGCCGACAGCCGATCGACCTGTCACCTGCTCGGGCCACTACGCTGACCGGGATGAAACCGGGATCCGGCACCGACGCAGACCTCGTTCAGCCACCGGAGCTGAGCGTGGTCGTGCCGATGTTCGACGAGGAAGCCGTGATCGGCCTGTTCGTCGAGCGCCTGCGCCCGGTCCTCGACGACCTCGGCCAGACCTACGAGGTGCTGGTGGTCGACGACGGCAGCCGTGACACCACCCCCGCGCTGCTGGAGAAGGCCCGCCGCGACTGGGAGCAGCTACGGGTGGTGCGCCTGCGCGCCAACGCCGGGCACCAGGCCGCGCTGTCGGCCGGGCTGGTGCGGGCCCGGGGCGCCTGGGTCGCGACGATCGACGCCGACCTGCAGGACCCGCCCGAGACCATCGCCGACATGCTCACCGCCGCGCGCGAGCAGAGCGCCGACGTGGTCTACGGCGTACGCAACGACCGCTCCACCGACTCGGCCTTCAAGCGGCACACGGCCGGCGTCTACTACCGGATGATCCGGCGGCTGGTCGGCCATCACGTGCCCGCCGACGCCGGGGACTTCCGGCTGATGTCACGCGCCATGGTAGACGCGGTGAACCGGCTGCCCGAGCAGAACCGGGTGCTGCGGCTGGTGGTCCCGGCCCTCGGCTTCCCCAGCGCCCAGGTCGAGTACCGGCGCGAGGAACGGGCCGCCGGCACCACGAAATATCCACTGTCGCGGATGATCCGGCTGACGGTGGACAGTCTCACCGGCTTCTCGATCGCTCCCCTGCGCCTGGCCACCTGGTTCGGCCTGGGCGGTGCGGCGGTCACCTTCCTGCTGCTGGCCTTCGCCCTGCTCGCCTTCATCACCGATCACACGGTGCCCGGCTGGACCTCGACGTTCGTCGCGGTCGCGGCCGTCGGCGCGGTGCAGTTGCTGTGCCTGGGCATGCTCGGTGAGTACGTGGGCCGGCTCTACACCCAGTTGCAGGGCCGGCCCACGTATCACATCGCCTACGACTCGCAGGACGACCGCAACGGGTAGAGCGCCCGCAGCCGTTCCAGGTCGTCGGGCTGCAGCTCCCGCAGCGTGGAGTGCCCGGCGATCGCCGGGTACATCACGGCCCCGGCCACCGTGGTGTGGGTGAGCCCGAGCAGGTGCCCGAACTCGTGCAGGGCCACCGTCTCCACGTCGAAGGCGCCGCGGATCGCCCCGTCGACCCAGATGTGCTCGGAATCGTCGAAGTGCAGCGGTTTCGGCGGATTCTCGGCAATACTCCAGCAGGATCCCGGGAAATCGGCGTGAGCCAGAACTTTTCCCACCATGCTGTGGTCCGGGTCTTGCGCCGGGCGCCATTCCACCAGAACGTCCGGGTTGTCGCCGGCCCCGACCCGCTCCAGTTTCAGGGGCAGCACGGCCGCCCAGGTCGAGATCGCCCGCTCCACCGCCCCGAAGGCACCCTCGTAGTCGCCGCACGGCGTCCCGAAGGCATACCGGAGCTCCCCCGAACCCCAGGTACAGGTCACCCGCAGCGCCAGGCCGTCGGCCTGGTCGGGCATCCCGCAGCGGTCAAGTCGCAGCGCCGCCCGGGTGGTCTCGTCGTCCAGCCCGGTGACCGGGAGGTTCAGCCGGGCCTGGAACCGGGCCAGGGCCAGCGCCGTCGAGTCCGGGGCCAGGGGCCTTCCCGCGGGAAGGTAGCCGTAGCGTTCCAGGTACCGGACCGAGTCCGGGAGTACGGCGGCCATCAGCCGAAGATCGAGGTCCAGAGGTCGGAGAGTGCGCCGCCGGCCTCCTGGACCACGTGGACGATCGTGACGATGGCCTCACCGATCTCCACGATCGTGTCCACCACCGAATCTACCGAACTGTCGGCGTCCTCGGCGCGCGCGGTCGCGGCGACGGCGACGCCGCGCAGGGCATCGTAGACGGCGGAACCCGCCCGCCCGTCCACGAACGGAAGCGCCGGCAGGTCGACGAATCCGTCCCGGCCGGTGAGCAGGCTCCACAGGGCGTCGGCCTGCTCGGTGCTGAGGTAGCCGAAACCGACCAGAAAGGTCAGGCACTCCCGCAGCAGATCGGTGTCGACGGCGTAGACGGCGTTCGACTTGGATGCGTCGAGGGACCGGGCGATCTCCTGGTGCATGCGGTAGACCCGGGCGGCGTTCTGGAATCCAGACGCGGTAGACGTATCGGTAACGGTCATCGGGTGCTCCATCCATCGGTGGCCACCACCGCGGTGGCCGATGTACCGACGTTAGGAACCGCCGGGTACCGGTTGACGGAACCTGACGAAGGCTGACGGACCCTGACCGATCGGAGAACCGATGGGCGTCCTGGCCAGGCCGGAACTGCCGCCCGGCGATCTGCGCACGTTGTCCCGGGCCCTGCACGAGGCGCACCACCGGGCCGGGCGCCCCAGCCTGCGCGATCTGGCCCGGGAGGTGGGCTGCAGCCGCACCACGGTCTCCGCGGTGTTCTCCGAGCCCCGCCCACCGCGCTGGGGCCTGCTCGAGCTGGTGGTCGAGGCCCTCGGAGCAGACCCGGAGCCGTTCCACCAGATGTGGTTACGCGCCACCGGGGACGAGCCCCCCGACGGCGGCCCACCGGCGTCCGTCATCCCGACCCGCCCGGTGACCCCGGCCGCGACACTCCGCCAGGCGCCCTCGGCCGTGAACGGTTTCATCGGCCGGGACGCGCTGATCGACGGTCTGGACGCGCTGCTGCGGCCGGAACCCTTCACGGCGGTGCCGATCGGGGTGCTCACCGGCACCGCCGGAGTGGGCAAGACGTCGCTGGCCCGGCAGTGGGCGCACCGGCGGGCCGACCGGTTCCCGGACGGCACCCTGTACGTCGACCTGCACGGTTATCACCGAGGTCCGACGGTGGCCGCGCACGATGTGCTGGGTGAGTTCATCCGGGCCCTGTCCCCCGCCACCGTGGCAGTTCCCGAGGGCACCCGCGAACGCGCGGCGCTGTACCGGTCGCTGCTGGCTGATCAGCGTGTCCTGGTTCTCCTCGACAATGCCCGCACCGCGGAGCAGGTCGACGACCTCCTGCCCGGGAACCCCGGATGTGCGGCGGTGGTCACCAGCCGCGATGCCCTGGGTGAACTGGTGGTGCGCTACGGCGCCGAGCGCTTCGAGGTCTCCCTGATGACGGACGAGGAGGCCCGGGAGCTGCTGTCGGCCCTGGTCGGTGACCGGGTGCCGGCGGAGCCCGGGCCGGTCGCGGCGCTGATCGGCGCCTGCGCGCGGCTGCCCCTGGCGCTGCGGATCGCGGCCGAACTGATCACGTCCCGGCCGCAGGAGTCGCTCGCCGACCTGGTGGACGAACTCCAGGCGAGGGATCTCCTGGACGGCGTGCGCACGGTGTTCTCCTGGTCGTACGAGCACCTGGACCCCGCGTCGGCGTTACTGTTCCGTCGGCTCGGCCTGCATCCCGGCCCTCACTTCCAGCTGGCCGGATGTGCCGCACTGCTCGACTGCGACCTGCGCACCGTCCGGGCCGCCGTGGATGGCCTGACCCGCAGCCATCTACTGGAAAGGCTTCCGGGTGGCCGATTCCGGATGCATGACCTACTGAGGGGGTATGCCTGCGAATTGTCGTCGGGCCCCGACGGCCCGGACGGCACGGACGGCATGGCCGCCCGTACCCGCCTGTTCGACCTCTGCTGCCGTGACGCCCGATCGGCCGCCACCTACAGTTCCGCCCGGGCCGATCCGAAGAACCGCGGTCAGCAGTGGCTCTCGACCGAGCGTGCCACTCTGATGGCCGTGGCCCAGGCCTCGGGGCGACATGCGGTGGAACTGTCCGGAATCCTCGCACCGTTCCTCGATGCCGGAGCTCACTACGACGACGCGGAGATGCTGCACGGTCTGGCATTCCAGGCGGGCGGGCAGAACGCGGGTGTGCGGGCGGGCGCGCTGGACCGTCTGGGCCTGGTGCACCGGCGGCGCGGATCGTTCGACCGGGCGCTGGGCGAACACCAGCTGGCCATCGACCTGTTCACCGAGGCCGGGGACGACGCCGGGCTGGGCCGGGCGCTGCAGAACACCGGGATCATCCACTGGCGGTGCGGCCGCTACCCCCAGGCCCGCCAGGCCCTGGAACAGGCCTTGGCCCTGCACCGGGCCGTCGGCGAACGCAGCGGCGAGGGCTCGACCCTGTTCAGTCTGGGCATCGTGCACCGTCGACTCGGCGACTACCCGCGCGCCGCAGCCTGTCACGGGCAGGCGGTGGCACTGCTGGAGGAGATCGGGGATCAGGTCGGGTTGGGCAAGGCCCTGAACAACCTGGCCGCGCTGCTGCTGTACCGGGGTGAGCCCGAACCGGCCCTGACCGCACTGGATCGCAGCCTGGCGATTCAGCGTCGCCTCGGCGACCGAGCCGGTGAGAGCGCCGTACTGGCCAATCTCGGCCTGGCGCAGGAACGCCTCGGGCACCTCGATGAGGCCCAGGCGTCGTTCCGTCTGGCACTCCGGATCGCCGACGAAATCGCTTACCCGGTAGGCCGGATCGACGCCCTGCGCGGCCTGGGTCTGGTGCTCGCCCGGCGCCGCGACCTCGATGCCGCCATCGGCCACCTCCGCGAGGCGGTGGCCCTGGCCGGGTGGCTCGGTGAGGGCGGCGCCCACATCGGTGCCCGCCGCGAACTCGGCGAGGTGCTGTGGGCCCACGGCGCGCACGACGAGGCGACGGCCGTGCTGACCGACGCCCTGCAGGCGGCCGAACAGGCCGGGGACCGCTACGAGCAGGCCATGACGCTGGTGGCCCTGCGCGATCCGCAGGGCCCCCCTCTCCTGGTTGCGCTCGGCGTTACCGCGGTCGTTTGGCCCGCACCAGCAGGGTGACGCCGGGCAGCTGCTTAACCGGCAGGTAGCGCTCCAGCGTGATGACGGCCCGCAGCGCGTTGTTGAGCAGCGCCGACGGGTCGTCCAGGTCACTGCCGGTGCTGCTGCGGCGGCGCAGACTCACCAGCGGACGCATCAGCACGTTCCAGCTGGTCATCGGTTCAAGCTGGAAACCCGCGCCCTGCAACAGATCGGTGAGCGTGGGCCGGGTGTAACGGCGCACGTGACCGACCGCGTCGTCGTGCGCCGACCACAGCTTCGGGTCGCACGGCACCGCCACCAGGAAACTACCCCCCGGCTTCAGTGCGTCGAAAACGCCACCGGCGGCGGCCTTGTCGTCGTCCAGGTGCTCGAGAACGTCGAACGCGACCACCAGGTCGAGACTGCCCGGGGCCAGCGGCAGCGCGGTCGCGTCGCCACGCAGCACCGGAATGCCCCGCGCGGCACATACTTCCGCGCCGGTCGGGCCGTACTCCAGGGCTGACGCCTGCCAGCCCAAAGACTGCAGCACGCGGGTGTTACCGCCACCCGCAGCGCCAACGTCCAGTGCCCGGCCGGGCGTCAGGTCGGCGACGGCCTTCGCGAGCAGGTGCCTGCGCTCGCGGTACCACCAGTGCCGTTCCTCCAGCTCGGTGAGCTTGCGGACCTCGGTCGCCTCCATGCGATCAATACTCCTCTAGGGACGTGTCTGGCCGTCACCGGTGACGATCCACTTGGTGGACGTCAGCTCGGCGAGACCCATCGGGCCGCGGGCATGGAGCTTCTGGGTGGAGATGCCGACCTCGGCGCCGAGCCCGAACTGGGCCCCGTCGGTGAACGCGGTGGACGCGTTCACCGCGACCACGGCCGAGTCGATCTCGGCCGTGAAGCGAGTGGCCGAGCGCAGGTCGGAGGTCAGGATCGCCTCGGTGTGGCCGCTGGAGTAGGTACGGATGTGTGCGATCGCCTCGTCGAGGTTCTCCACCACCCGTACCGCGATCTCGGCGGCCAGGTATTCGGTGTACCAGTCGTCTTCGGTGGCGGCCTCGGCCTTGATCCCCAGGGCCGTCGCCGCCTGGAGCGCCCGGGCGTCGGCGTGGACCTTCGCACCGGCCCCGTCGAGAGCCGTCAGCGCCGCCGGCAGGAAGTCACCGGCCACGTCGGCGTGCACGAGCAGGGTCTCCGCGGCGTTGCAGACGCTGGTGCGCCGCATCTTCGAGTTCATCAGGACCTCGAGGGCCATCGCCTGGTCGGCGGACGCGTCGACGTAGACGTGGCAGTTACCGGTGCCGGTCTCGATCACCGGCACCGTGGAGTTCTCCACCACGGTGCGGATCAGCCCGGCACCACCGCGCGGCACCAGCAGGTCGACCAGGCCGCGGGCACGCATCAGGTGCTGCACACCCTCGCGACCCCAGGGGTCGATGGTGGCGACGGCGTCGGCCGGCAGACCCACGCTCTCCAGCGCACCCCGGATCAGTTCGACCAGCACGGTGTTGGTGCTCTCCGCCGCCGAGCCACCCCGCAGTACCGCCGCGTTACCGCTCTTCAGCGCCAGGCTGGCGGCGTCGATCGTGACGTTGGGCCGGGCCTCGTAGACCATGCCGATGACGCCCATCGGCACCCGCACCTGCCGCAGGTGGAGCCCGTTCGGCAGGGTGGAACCGCGCACCACCTCACCGACCGGGTCAGGCAGGCGCACGATGTCGTTCACCGCCTGGGCGATCGCGGCGATGCGGGGAGCGTCGAGCCGCAACCGGTCGGCCAGGTTCGGGGCCAGACCGGTGCGCTCACCCCGCTCCAGGTCTTCGGTGTTCGCCGCGATGATGCGCCCGGTGTTCGTCACCAGCGCCTCGGCCAGGGCGGTCAGCGCCCCGTCCTTCTGCTCGCGCGGGGCGGTGGCCAGGGCGCGCGCGGCCTGCCGGGCGCGACCCGCGACCTCACGGACGGCGTCGCGCACAGGGTCTGCGCCGGCGTTCGGGCCGTCGTCGGGCGACGTCGCGGCGGCGGGCTCGATGGTCGTGCTCACCAGGCCACTCTAATGGGCTCCACACAGGCGACCGACCGGATCCGGGCAACATCCGGCCGACCCTCCCCACGGACGGACCGCAGTGGTGACCATGCGAACCGGTGCGGTGACGCGTCCTCAAGCAGTGCGTGCCCCCGTCCGAACTTTCGTGATCAGGCAAAGTGTCAGTCGTCGAAGGGGACGATCTCGCCGAGTGCGTAGACGCGGGGGTGGGTGTCGTGGTCCCACTGCTGCTGGGCGGTGACCAGGTCGACGACCTCCAGGCCGCTCACCCGCCAGCCGGGCAGCTCGGCGAAGACCTCGTCGCCGCCCCACAGGGACAGCGCCTGATGAGTGGCTTCTGCGGCGTCGCCGCACTCGTCCCAGTAGCGCACCTGGGCATGGTTGCGGTCGTAGCGGATGCTGACGACGAAGGCTCGCTCCACGCTCAGCCGTTCCAGCGCGTCACGAACCTCGTCCTGAGCGAGGGCGCCGCCGCCGACCGTGACCGTGACGAACCACAGGTCGCGAGCACTTTCGGCGTCTTGCGCGCGGGCGATGTACGGCTGCTGCTCGAGAGCGGCCCGCCGCACGCACGACGTGGAGGGGACGTCGCGACGTGATCCGATTGACACACCTCTAGTTGAGCAGATGCCGACGCGAACGTCTTGGGAATCGGCCATGAACCGCGGAATTCGTAGGATCAGCACATCAGGGCGGCCTGATTGAGTGGTGTGCGCGAATAGCCGCGGGGCAGATGATCTGCCCTTTATCAGGCGGGCAGATGATGATCAGCGACGACCGAGAAGCACGATGTCGTCGCGGTGCACGATCTCCCGGGCGTAGTCGGGCCCCATCTCGGCGGCCAGGTCACGGGTCGATCGTCCGAGCAGCGCCGGTAGCTCAGCGGAGTCGAAGTTGACCAGGCCTCGAGCTATCGCGGTGCCATGCGGGTTCACCAGATCGATCGCGTCACCGGCAGTGAAGCGGCCGTCCACCTTCACCACCCCGGCCGGCAGCAGCGACATCCGGCGCTGCACCACCGCCGCCACGGCGCCCTCGTCGAGCATCAGGCGGCCGGTGGGCCGGGCGGCGTGCCGCAACCAGAGCAGCCGGCTCGCGGTCCGGCCGCCACGTGCCTCGAACCAGGTGCCGACGTCCTTGCCCGCCAGGGCCTCCCCCGCGTTCGCCGCAGACGTGAGCAAGGTGGAGATGCCCGCCGCACTGGCGATGCGGGCGGCGTCCACCTTCGTCACCATGCCGCCGGTGCCGACGCTGCTGCCGACCGAGCCGATCTCGACGTCCTCCAGGTCGGCCGGGCCGCCGACGTACTCGATGCGCCGGGCTCCCGGCCGGCTCGGCGGACCGTCGTAGAGGGCGTCGACGTCGGAGAGCAGCAGCAGGGCGTCGGCCCGCACCAGGTGAGCGACCAGAGCGGCGAGCCGGTCGTTGTCACCGAACCGGATCTCGGCGGTCGCCACCGTGTCGTTCTCGTTGACCACGGGCACCACACCCAGGCCGAGCAGCCGGGAGAGGGTGCGGCGGGCATTCGCGTAGTGCGTGCGCCGGATCACGTCCTCGGCCGTGAGCAGCACCTGGCCGACGGTCAGGTCGCGACGCGCGAAGGCGGCGGTGTACTGGGCCATCAGCAGACCCTGGCCCACGCTCGCGGCGGCCTGCTGGGTGGCCAGGTCTTTCGGCCGCTTCGCCAGGGTGAGGGGAGCCAGACCGGCGGCGATGGCGCCGGAGGAGACCAGCACGATCTCCTGCCCGGAGCTCCGGTGCCGGGCCAGGACCCCCACCAGCTGCTCGATACGCCCGGCGTCGATACCGCCGTCCACCGAGGTCAGCGACGACGACCCGACCTTGACCACGATGCGCCCGGCCGCGGTGATCCGCTGCCGGCGCTCTTCCAGACCGTCCACGAACTCAGTCCTACTACCTCGGTCAAACCAGTTTTCTTAGTCCGTGATCAGGCAGGCCTTCCCCGGTGCGGGGAAGGTCTGCCTGATCACGAGAAGGACTAAGCGTCTTTTTCCGACGCGTCCTCGAGCTGGGCCGGGTCGACCCAGTGACCCGCACGACGCTCTTCGGCGAGCTCCTCGCGGGCGTCCTGCTTCGCCGTACGCGCCATCTCGTACTCCTCGCGCTTGATCGACCGGGTGGGCCGATCGGTGCCCGAGATGCGGATGTCGGTACCCCGCGGGGAAGCCGCGCTGGCGGCCGCGATCATCGTCGGTTCCCAGTCGAAGATCACCCCGTCGTCGCCACCGATGACCACCGTGGCGCCGGCGACCGCACCGGCCGAGGCCAGAGCGTCCTCCACACCGAGACGGGCGAGCCGGTCGGCGAGGTAGCCGACGGCCTCGTCGTTCGCGAAGTCGGTCTGACGCACCCAGCGCTCCGGCTTGGAACCGCGCACCCGGAAGAACGGGCCGTCGGCGCTGTTCTCGCGGGTCACGTCGAAGGCGTCCTTCTCGGCGACCGGGACCGGGCGGATGATGACGCGGGGCGCCTCCACCGGGCCGGCGTCGGCACGGGCCTGGGCCACCAGGTCGCCCATCGCGAAGGTGAGCTGACGCAGACCCTCGTGCGCGATCGTCGAGACGATGAACACCTTCAGGCCGCGGGCCTCGAGATCGGGCTTGACCATCTCGGCCAGCTCCCGGGCCTCGGGCACGTCGACCTTGTTCAGCACCACCAGGCGCGGGCGCTCCTTGAGCGGCAGCGTGCCCGGCTCGACCGGGTAGGCGTCCAGCTCGGCCTCGATCACGTCGAGGTCGGTGAGCGGGTCGCGGCCGGGCTCCAGGGTGGCGCAGTCCAGTACCTGCACCAGGGCGGCGCAGCGCTCGACGTGCCGCAGGAACTCCAGGCCCAGACCCTTGCCCTCGCTGGCGCCCGGGATCAGGCCCGGCACGTCGGCGACGGTGTAGCGCACGTCACCGGCCTCGATCACGCCCAGGTTCGGCACCAGGGTGGTGAACGGGTAGTCGGCGATCTTCGGCCGGGCCGCGGAGATGGCCGCGATCAGGCTGGACTTGCCCGCGCTGGGGAAACCGATGAGGCCCACGTCGGCCACGGTCTTCAGCTCGAGCACGACGTCACCGCCGCCTCCGGGCTCACCCAGCAGGGCGAAGCCGGGGGCCTTGCGCCGGGCCGAGGCCAGCGAGGCGTTGCCCAGGCCACCGCGGCCGCCCTCGGCGACCACGTAGGTGGCACCGTTGCCGACCAGGTCGGCGATCACCCGGCCGTCGGTGTCCTTGACCATCGTGCCGTCGGGGACGCCCAGCACCATGTCGTTGCCGTTGGCCCCGTTGCGATGGTCGCCCTCGCCCGGCTTGCCGTTGGTCGCCTTCCGGTGCGGTGACCGGTGGTAGTCGAGCAACGTGGTGGTCTGCGGATCGACGACGAGGGTGACGTCGCCACCCTTGCCCCCGTTGCCGCCGTCGGGCCCACCCAGGGGCTTGAATTTCTCGCGGTGCACGGATGCGCACCCGTGTCCGCCATTACCCGCCGCAACGTGCAGCGTGACCCTGTCGACGAAGGTCACCATGCCGGCCTCTGCTCTCTTCGGTGGTACCCCGCCCGTAGTGAATGTGGTCAGTTCGGGGTACCAGCGCGAACTGACTGCTCGCTGAGAGCTCATGTGACGGACACCGGTCTGGCCCGGGGACGTCGTCGGCCCTGCGCGATTCCTGATCCGTGCAACGTTGTCGTATTACCCACCGGTCAGGTGGGTTCAGGACATCTCCCGGGCAGCGTGTGGAGCTGTTGAGGACGACATGCTGAACTGGTCCGGCGCCGGAAGAACGGCAAAGGGCGAGCCGGGAGACCCGGCCCGCCCTTCGCGAAAAGCTCGTGTGTGCCGAAGCCTTACTCGGCGCCGACGATGCTGACGATCCGACGACCGCGACGCTGGCCGAACTCGACCGCGCCCGGGGTCAGGGCGAACAGGGTGTCGTCCTTGCCACGACCGACGTTCTCACCCGGGTGGAAGTGGGTGCCGCGCTGGCGCACGATGATCTCGCCGGCGTTGACCTGCTGGCCACCGAACCGCTTGACCCCGAGACGCTGGGCGTTCGAGTCGCGGCCGTTCCGGGAGGAGCTTGCGCCCTTCTTGTGTGCCATGTCTGTCTGCCTGCCTTCTGCTCAGCCGTTGACTACTTGGTGATACCGGTGATCTTGATGGTCGTCAGCGGCTGGCGGTGGCCCTGGCGCTTCTTGTAACCGGTCTTGTTCTTGTACTTCTGGATGATGATCTTCGGGCCCTTGGTGGCCTCGACGATCTCGGCGGCGACGCTGACCTTGGCCAGGGCGTCGGCGGCGCTGGTCACGTCGGTGCCGTCAACCAGCAGCAGGGGGACGAGGTCCACCGCGTCACCGGGCGCACCAGCGACCTTGTCAACGGTGAGGACGTCGCCAACGGCAACCTTCTCCTGGCGGCCACCAGCGCGGACGATCGCGTACACGTGAAATCACTCTCCGGTCGGTTCAAGGGGGTGCGATTCTCTCCCCGACACCCTGGAGGGTGAGGGCTCAACGCAGGCATATCGATGCCACGCGGCGCACCGCAGTAAAGACTACGGATCGCGAGGCCCAGGAGCAAACCGGCTCCTCGGTAGACCTAATTGCGCACCGTACTGCGGGCCCATCATGTCAGGTCGCCGAGGCTTTGCTGACGTCCACCCAGGAGGACCCGGCTCGCGCGCCTGAAGCGGTACACCTGTCGGGCACGGCCTAGGCTCATGACCGTGGCCGCCTCGAGCACGTGGATCGACCAGCACGTCCCGGACCAGCACGGCCAGGTCGTGGTGGTGACCGGGGGGAACGGCGGGATCGGGGCGATCGCCGCCGGGGCCCTGGCCGCACGGGGCGCGAGCGTGGTGCTGGCCTGCCGGGACGTGGCCCGCGGCGAGAGCGCGGCCGCGGCGATGACCGGTGACGTGCGGGTGCTGCC
This sequence comes from Kineosporia sp. NBRC 101731, assembly GCF_030269305.1. Lineage (NCBI taxonomy): Bacteria > Bacillati > Actinomycetota > Actinomycetes > Kineosporiales > Kineosporiaceae > Kineosporia > Kineosporia sp. NBRC 101731. The sequence continues at coordinate 169,101 of NZ_BSTC01000009.1, read as the reverse complement.
CCTCGACCTCGCCGACCTGGACTCGGTCCGGGCCTTCCCCGAGCGGGTGGGGCACCTCGACGTGCTCGTCAACAACGCCGGGGTGATGGCTGTGCCGCAGGGCACCACGAAGGACGGGTTCGAGCTGCACCTGGGCACCAACTTCCTCGGGCCGTTCGCCCTCACCGGCCTGCTGCTGCCGCAGATCGCGCAGCGGGTGGTGACGCTCTCCAGCGTGATGCACCGGCGGGGCCGCATCGACCTGGACGACCTGAACTGGGAACAGCGCCGGTACGCCCGCTGGGGCGCCTACGCGCAGTCCAAGCTGGCCGACCTGATGTTCGCCCGCGAGCTGCAGCGCCGGCTGGCCGCACAGGGGTCGGACGTGCTGTCGGTCGCGGCCCATCCGGGCATCGCGAAGACCGGTCTCACCACGCACACCGGCTCCCGTGTGCAGGGCGCCGTGCTGTCGCTGAGTTCCCGGGTGGCCGGGCACTCCGCCGGGATGGGCGCCCTGGCCCTTCTCCTCGCGACGGCCGGTCCGGACGTCTCCCCCGGCGGCTACTACGGCCCGACCGGCCCGGGTGAGGTGCGCGGCTACCCCGGACCGGCGGCATCGAGCACGGCCTCCCACGACGAGAAGGTCTCGGCGCGGCTGTGGGAGAGAGCCGAGGAACTGACTGGAGTGAGGTACCCGTGAACCGCACCGCTGCGTCCCTGTCGATCTTCCTGGCCGCGGCCGGCATCAGCCATTTCGCCCGGCCGGCCTTCTTCGAGCAGGTCGTGCCGCCGCAGTTGCCCGGTGGCCGCGCGGCCTGGATCGCGGGCTCCGGCGTGGCCGAGCTCGCGGTGGCCGCGGCGATCGCCGTGCCCCGCACCCGGCAGGCCGGATGTCTCGCCGCCGCGGCGCTCTTCGTGGGTGTCTTCCCGGGCAACGTGTACATGGCGGCCCGGGCCCTGCGCTCCCCGCGGGCCAGTTCCGCGAAGAAGGCCGCGACCGTGGCCCGGCTCCCGCTCCAGGCGCCCCTGGTGCTCTGGGCGCTGCGGGCCTCACGCCAGCGTTAGGGCGATCCGCGCCGGGGAGCCCGGCACCAGTCGCAGCGGTACCTCCCAGCGCTGACGATGCAGGTGGCACACCGCACCCGCTCCGTGCTCGACGTCGCAGGACGCCGCCCGGGCCTCGACGAGCAGCCAGCCGTTGACGCGCCCGCCGGAGAGCTCGCCCCCGAAGGTCAGATCCCGGGTGAGACCCGCTGCCGCACCGGCACCTTCGGTCAGCAACGCGGGCGGGTAGGGGATGACGTGCAGCCAGGTCTGGTCGCCCTCGCGCAGATCCACCTCCTCCCCCGGGGGAGGGTCGAAGGCCACTGCCAGACGGACTTTTCCGGGGCTCACGTCGGTGACGGGAACCCGGGTGGGCGATGGGAGGTGTTCCTCGTCCTTCATTTCGAAGAAGTGCAACCGATGCTGCCCCGCATCGGCCACCACCAGTTGCTGGTGGACGACCACCAGCCCCGAGGGCTCCCCCAGATCCGTCTGCAGGGTGGTCGCCTGGTCGGTGTGCGGGTCGTAGCGCCGCACCGATCCGTTGTAGGTGTCAGCGATCGCCACCGTCCCGCCGGGCAGCACCTGCACGCCGAGAGGATGCTGCAGGCGGGCGTCCCAGCCGTCGCCGTCCTGCCGTCCGAACTCGAAAAGACCTTGTCCCACGGCTGTTCTGACCTGAGGACCGGCCTCGGTGAGGTAGAGCAGGCGCAGCGCGGAGCTCTCCGCGTCAGCGATCCACAGTCCTCCGGAACCCACGGAGAGCCCCGAGGGCTGAGCGAACCAGGCCGTCGGGGCCGGGCCGTCCACCAGTCCTTCCTGACCGGTCCCGGCGAAAGCCTCGGTGAAGCCGTCGAAGGGGTTGACCGACCAGAGCTGGTGCCGTCCGGTGACCGCCACGACGATGCGGCCGTCGAACCAGGCGACGTCTCCGGGCGTCGAAAGGCCCGTGGCCACTGTGGTGGTCGAGAGATCGTCGAGGCGCAGGCCCCGGATCGCGTCGTTGCCGCTGTCGGCGATCACGACGTCGTACCCGACCCGCTCGGCCACCTCGGCCGGTAGGAGAGCCAGGCCGAGAGGGTCTGCGAAACAGGCCGTTCCGGGTGGCCCGTCGACCAGCCCCCGCTCCCCGGACCCCACCCGCACAGCACCGATGACGAGGCTCTGGTGGCCGGTGTCGGAGATCAGGACGCGGTCGTCGGGCAGGGCGAGAAGGCCACCGGGGAAGCGGAGACCGGTCGGGCTCTCGCTGCAAACCATTGGCTCCGGGCAACTTTCGGTGACCACCACGTCCGTACGCCGTTCCTTGACCAACCCGGCCAGCTCCGCGACGTGCCCCTCCCCCGCCACCTGGGCCACCACGTAACCCTGTGGGTCGATGAGAACCAGCGTGGGCCAGGCCTTCACGGCGTAGGCGTCCCAGGTGAGCAGATCCGCGTCGTCGAGCACCGGATGCCGCACCCGGTAGCGCTCCACCGCCCGTTCGACCGCCGAAGGGGTTGCCTCGTAGGGGAACTTGGGCGAATGAACGCCGATCACGGTGAGCTGCCCCTCCAGGGGCCTCAGCTCTTCCAGCACGTGCACGCAGTTCACACAGGCGCCGGTCCAGAAATCGAGCAACACGAACTGACCCCGGAGCTCCTCCAGGGTGAGCGCGGGCGAGTTCAGCCAGCCCCGGCCACGCAGACGGGGCGCCCGGATCCGCATCCCGACGCCCCGTCCTCGTGAAAGATCAGTGGTGGTGGTTGTTCCGGCCCTTACGGCCGCCACCGCCGCCGCCACTGTTGCCGTTGCCGTTCTCCTGCTGCTTCTTCTCGACCGGCTCGTCGTGCATGATCAGCCCACGGCCGCCGCAGTGCTCGCAGGTCTCGCTGAACACCTCGAGCAGGCCCTGGCCCACGCGCTTGCGGGTCATCTGCACCAGGCCGAGCGAGGTGACCTCGGCGACCTGGTGGCGGGTGCGGTCACGGCCCAGGCACTCCATCAGGCGGCGCAGCACCAGGTCACGGTTGCTCTCGAGCACCATGTCGATGAAGTCGACCACGATGATGCCGCCGATGTCGCGCAGCCGCAGCTGGTGCACGACCTCCTCGGCCGCCTCGAGGTTGTTCTTGGTGACCGTCTCCTCGAGGTTTCCGCCGGCGCCGGTGAACTTTCCGGTGTTGACGTCGACGACGGTCATCGCCTCGGTGCGGTCGATCACCAGCGAGCCGCCCGACGGCAGCCAGACCTTGCGGTCCAGGCCCTTCGCGAGCTGCTCGTCGATGCGGAACTTGGCGAAGACGTCCTTGTCATCGGTCCAGTGCTCGAGGCGCTGGGCCAGGTCGGGAGCCACGTGCGAGATGTATCCCTGGAGCGTGCCCCAGGCCTCGTCGCCGGAGATGATCAGGCGGTTGAAGTCTTCGTTGAAGACGTCGCGCACGACCTTGATCGCCAGGTCCGGCTCGCCGTAGAGCATGGCCGGGGCGTTCGCCGTGGAGACCTTCGCGGAGATGTCGTCCCACTGCGCCTGCAGCCGGATCACGTCGTGCTCGAGCTCTTCGTCGCTGGCACCCTCAGCCGCCGTGCGCACGATCACACCGGCATTGTCCGGCACGACCTCGCGCAGGATCTTCTTCAGGCGGGTGCGCTCGGTGTCGGGCAGCTTGCGGCTGATGCCGGTCATCGAACCGTCCGGCACGTACACCAGGTAGCGGCCGGGCATCGAGATCTGGCTGGTCAGGCGGGCGCCCTTGTGACCGATCGGGTCTTTCGTCACCTGCACGAGCACGGCGTCGCCGGCCTTCAGCGCGTGCTCGATGCGGCGCGGCTGGCCTTCCATACCGGCGGCGTCCCAGTTCACCTCACCGGCGTAGAGCACGGCGTTGCGGCCCTTGCCGATGTCGACGAACGCGGCCTCCATGCTCGGGAGCACGTTCTGCACCCGGCCGAGGTAGACGTTGCCGACCGTGGAGGTCTGGGTCTTGCGGGCCACGTAGTGCTCGACCAGCACGCCGTCTTCCAGCACGCCGATCTGGGTGCGGCCGTCGCGCTCACGCACGACCATGGTGCGCTCGACGCTCTCGCGCCGGGCCAGGAACTCGGCCTCGGTCAGGATCTGACGGCGGCGGCCGGCCTCGCGACCCTCCCGGCGGCGCTGCTTCTTCGCCTCCAGGCGGGTCGAGCCCCGCACCGAGGTGACGTCGTCGCTGCTGGTGCCACCGCTGCTGCGGCGGCTCTCGCGGACCCGGGTGGTGACGGTGGTGCCCTCGTCGACGGTGACCTCACCGTCGCTGCCACCCGCGCCACGACGGCGACGGCGACGACGGCGACGACTGCCCGTCGTCTCACCGGACTCCTCGCCGTCCTCGTCCTCGGCCGGCTCCTCGTCGGCGGCCTCGGTGTCCTCGGCGACCGGCTCGTCCTGAACGGTCGGGGCCGCCGGAGCGGTCTGGCTCGCGGCGGCGGGCTGCTCGGACGGCTCCGGGGAGTCGCCCCGGCTGCGGCCCCGGCGGCCCCGACCGCCACGGCGGCGACGACGACGGGGGGCGGTGGCCTCTTCCTGGTCGTCGCCCTCCTCGTCGCTGTCCTCGTCGGCCTCGTTGTCATCGGCCTCGTCGGCCGCGTCGTCCTCCTCGGCCTCCTCGGCGGTCAGGTCGTCGTTCTCGTCGGCGTCCGCGGACGCGTCGTCGAGCAGGCCGATGGCGTCCTCGACGGTGTCCTGCGGGTTCGACCCGGCGACGGCCTCGTCGTCGACGGGCTCGTCCTGGGGGGCGGGCTCCTCGACGATCTTCGGCGGGCCGGCCGGGCGGGAGGCCGCCCGGCGCGGACGCGAGGTGGCCGGTTCCGGCGCCTGGAAGATCGGCATGATCGCCGGGCGGGAGGGGGCGGCCGGAGTTTCCGCGGAAGCGGCCTCGGCGACAGCCTGCTCGTCCCGGGCCGCCTGCGCGGCCTCTTCGGCAGCGGCGTCGGCGGCCCGTTCGGCAGCCGAGCGCACCCGGGTACGCGGGCGGGTCCGGGTCACGGTGAAGGGAGCCGGCTCGGGCGCCGGGGCGACCGGGCTCTGGGTGACCGGGGTCTCGGCCTCCGGAGCTTCCGGGGCGTCGGGGCTCAGAGTGCTCTCGGGGCTCACAGCATCAACAGAGGACGAGGTGGTCACCGGGGTGCCGGTGGTCACGTTCTCGTCGACCTCGAGGGACTCGGGGGCCGCGGTGCTGGCCACCGGGGCGGAGGCCTTGCGGGTGCTGCGACGGCGGGTCGCCTTCTTGACCGGCGCGGTCGGCTCGGCGAACAGCGCGTCCGGGGCGGCGGGGGCCACCTCGGTACCGGTGACGCTCTCGATCGCGGCGGCGATCTCCGCCTCGGCGGCCGGGGTGGTGCCGTCGGGCGCCGTGTCGGTGGTGTCGGTGGTGTCAGTGGTGTCGGTCGTGTCCACCTCGGCTGCGGCCACCCGCTTGGAGGCGGCCCGCTTGCGGGGCGCGCGGACGCGCTTCACCGGGGCCGGGGCCTCGTCCGCCACCTCGGTGCCGGTCTCGCCCGTGGTCTCGGCACCGGTCTCGTCCGGGGTCTGGGCCACGGCCTTCTTCGTCGCACGCACCCGGGTGCGGCGGGCGCGGGGCGCGGCGGCCGGGGCCTCCGGGTCAGTGGTCGTGCCGGTGGTCGTGCCGGTGGTCGTGCCGGTGCCTGCCCCCGGGGCGGCAGCGTCGGACACGGCGACGGCATCGTCACTGGTCACCGAGACCGAGGGGGCCGTGACCGGAGCCTCGGCCGGGGTCTCGGTCTTCTTCTCGTTCGTGTCGTTCGTTGAGCTGGAGCGGTCGGCCGCGGTGGGGTCGCCGACCGGCGCGGTACTCGCGCCGGAGTCGGGTACCGGAGCTGAGGCCGATGCTGTGCTGCCGGCGCCGTCGGCGCTGTCGGCGCTGCCGGCCGGCGTGCTGGTGCCGCCGGCTGCGGCGTCCGGAACGGCGACACGCGCAGCAGACGAGGTCAGTCCTTCGACCACCTCACCGCCGCGTGCTTCGCCGTCCGTCGCCGCGGGTGTTTCTTCGTTGCTCGCCACGGGCGTTCTCCCGTCGCCCCGGGCGCCGATCACACCGACTCGGCGCCGCTCGGGGCACTCGTGTAGGTCGCCGCGCCAAACCGGTCGCGGCGGAAGTCAAGGCCTTACGCCGTACCGATGCGCGCCGAGCCGGTCAAGGCTGGGGCGCGGCACCTGTCAGGCGCCGCCGCCGTCCCGATCGGGGACCAGTGGGTCGGTCACCGATCCGTCTGCCTCGTCGAGCAGCCCCTGCGCCAGACGCGTCACTCGGGGAGGTGACGGAGGCGCGAAGTCGGCTACCGCGCGGAAAGCGGAAAGGACGTCGTCGGGTCGAACAGCCGGTGTGTTGTGCCGCACGACCATGCTCAGTATCGCACAACCGTTACCGGGTCTTGATGTGACACTAGGCTCCACTTCGATCCGGAGAACGGCCTCACGGGCGTCAAACGTCCGCATACCGCTCTTCGTCATGCGCTGCACCTCGACCCGTTCGGCCGCCAGGAAGCGTTCGACCACGTCCCGGACCCGGGCGTCGTTCGCCTGCGCGGCCTCTTCCCCGGGCGTGTCGGTGAACAGCTCGATCTGCCAGACCGAGGCCTGCAACCGGTCAGCGAGCACGCCCGGAGCCGTCACCTCGACCACGTCGACGATGTCCAGCCCGTCGGGCAGGGCGGAGTCCAGCGCGGTGCGCAGCGCCTCCGGGTCGCAGCGCGCGGCCAGGGCGATCTCGATGTACTCGGCCTCGCTGGCCGTGCCGGTGGGCGCGGCGTTGGCGTAGGAGATGCGCGGGTGCGGGTGGAACCCGGCCGAGTAGGCCATCGGGATCGAGGCCCGGCGCACGGCCCGCTCCAGCGCCCGCTGGAAGTCGCGGTGGCTGGAGAACCGCAGGCGGCCGCGCTTGGCGTACTGGAGCCGGAGCTTCTGCACGACCGGGGGCGGGGGCGGCCCCTCGGGCTGACGCGCCATCAGGCGACCGGCCCGGCGGCGGTGACCTGACCGGCGGCCGGCTGCGCGGTCGGCCCGGTGATCGGCGTGTGGGTGTGCGTGTGGGTCTGGATCCCGGACGGCCCGGACGGCCCCTGACCCGGCACCACGGCGAGCGGGAGCAGCGAGCGCCCGGTCGGCCCGATCTGGATCTCGGTGTTCATCTGCGGGCAGACGCCGCAGTCGAAGCACGGGGTCCAGCGGCAGTCCTCGACCTCGTCCTCGGACAGCGAGTCCTGCCAGTCCTCCCAGAGCCATTCCTTGTCCAGGCCGGAGTCCAGGTGGTCCCAGGGCAGGACCTCCTCCTCCGTGCGCTCCCGGGTGGTGTACCAGTTCACGTCCACCACGTTGTCGGCCAGGACCTTGTCGGCGCAGGCCATCCAGCGGTCGTAGGAGAAGTGCTCGCTCCAGCCGTCGAAGCGGCCGCCGTCTTCCCAGACCGCGCGGATGACCTGACCGACCCGGCGGTCGCCGCGGGACAGCAGTCCCTCGACCTGACCGGGTTTGCCGTCGTGGTAGCGGAAGCCGATGGCCTTGCCGTAGCGCTTGTCCGAGCGGATGGCGTCGCGGAGCTTGGCCAGCCGGGCGTCGACGACCTCGGGAGCGGTCTGGCCGACCCACTGGAACGGCGTGTGCGGCTTGGGCACGAAGCCGCCGATGCTGACGGTGCAGCGGATGTCCTTGGAGCCGGACACCTCGCGGCCGGTCTGGATCACACGCTTGGCCAGCTCGGCGATCTGCAGCACGTCTTCGTCGGTCTCGGTGGGCAGACCGCACATGAAGTACAGCTTCACCTGGCGCCAGCCCGCGCCGTAGGCGGCGGCGACCGTGCGCACCAGGTCGTCTTCGGTGACCATCTTGTTGATCACCTTGCGGATGCGCTCGCTGCCGCCCTCGGGGGCGAAGGTCAGGCCGGAACGGCGACCGCCCCGGGAGAGCTCCTGGGCGAGGTCGATATTGAACGCGTCGACCCGGGTGCTCGGCAGCGACAGGCCGGTGTTGGTGCCCTCGTAGCGGTCGGCCAGCTGCTTGGTCATCTCGGCGATCTCGGAGTGGTCGGCCGAGCTCAGGCTGAGCAGACCCACCTCCTCGAAGCCGGTGGCCTTCAGGCCCGCGTCGACCATGGAGCCGATGCCCTCGATGGTGCGCTCACGCACCGGGCGGGTGATCATCCCGGCCTGGCAGAACCGGCAGCCCCGGGTGCAGCCGCGGAAGATCTCCACGCTCATCCGCTCGTGCACGCTCTCGGCCACGGGAACCAGCGGCTTCTTCGGGTAGGGCCACTCGTCGAGGTCCATGACGGTGTGCTTGCTGACCCGCCGCGGCACGCCGTCGCGGTTCGGCACGACCCGCTGGATGCGGCCGTCGGGCAGGTAGTCGACGTCGTAGAGGGACGGCACGTAGACGCCACCGGTGCCGGAGAGGCGGAACAGCACCTCTTCGCGGCCACCCGGGCAGCCTTCCTGCTTCCACTCCCGGATGACGTCGGTGATGATCCCGACGGCCTGCTCGCCGTCGCCGAGCACGGCGGCGTCGATGAAGTCGGCGATCGGCTCGGGGTTGAACGCCGCGTGGCCGCCGGCCAGCACGATCGGGTGGTCGATCGTGCGCTCGGCGGCGCTCAGCGGGATACCGGCCAGGTCGAGCGCCGTGAGCATGTTGGTGTAGCCGAGCTCGGTGGAGAACGACAGGCCGAGTACGTCGAACTCGCCGACCGGGCGGTGCGCGTCGACCGTGAACTGGGGCACCTGGTGCTCGCGCATCAGCTTCTCCAGGTCGGGCCACACCGCGTAGGTGCGCTCGGCCAGGGCGTCGGGGCGCTCGTTCAGGACTTCGTAGAGGATCATCGTGCCCTGGTTGGGCAGCCCGACCTCGTACGCGTCCGGATACATGAGTGCCCAGCGCACCGTCGACGGGCCGGCGAAGTCCCACTCCTTGATCGTGGAGTTGAGCTCGCCGCCCACGTACTGGATGGGCTTGGAGACGAAGGGCAGCAGAGATTCGAGCCGGTCGAAGACCGACTCCACTGCACTGGTGTCCGTACGCATCCCGCCAGTTTAGGCGGGACCAAGGACCCTGGACGACGCAGTGGCCCGACGGGGCCCCGGATCGGCCCGGTTCCGACCCGGTTCCGACCCGGTTCCCGGCCCGTCGAAGACCGGTCCGACCGTTCACGTCGGGGCACCTCGCCGTGATCAACCAGAATCAGCCGGGGTCAACCAGGATCAGCCGGGGTCAACCAGGATCAGCCGGGGTCAACCAGGATCAGCCGGGGTCAACCAGGATCAGCCAGGAGCATCGGTCGGCCCGGACCGCCTCGACCGGTCCGCGCACGATCTCCTGATTCACCTGACCTTCGTGGCTCAGCCGGCCTGCTCGTTCGATCGTTCAGCCGATGCCCGCCCGTTGCCGGATCGCCGTCCGCAGCCGGCGGGCCTGCTGCACTGCCTTACCGGATCCGGTGCGGTCGGCCATCTCGTCCAGCTTCGGGATGCTGCTGCCGTCGGAATGCCGTGCGGCCAGGTCGGTGGCCAGCGCCAGCAGGTCGGGGACACCGGCCGGGCGGCTGTCCAGCACGTACGGCAGCATGGTGGTCATCACGCGCCAGATCTCCTGACCGGCACCGGTTCTCGCCGCCTCGGCCAGTTCCGGATAGACCCGGGTGCCGATGATCGGGCCGTCGGCGATCAGGGCGCCGAGATGCTCGCCCAGCACCGCGCCGTCGAGGTGGCCGGAGGCGGCCAGCCCCAGCACCGCATCGACCCCGGCCGTGCGCCCCGTCGCACTGTCGGAGCCCAGGTGGTAGGCGATCAGCAGGGTGGTCGCCGGGCCGATCGGCCCGCCGGAGTCGTGCCCCGACGGCAGACAGTCGATCGCTTGACCCTCGCGCACCGGGTCGATGTCGGTGAGCGCCCAGGCGGAGATCACCTCGCGGTGGTCGGGGAAGACGTCGGCCGGAGGTTGCGAGCCCATCCAGTGGCGGGTGAACGGGGGTTCGTTGTGATCGATGTGGAAGAGCCCGCGGTGCAGCCCGGATCGAGGTTCGCCACCGGGTTCGATGTCCACGACCCGCACCCCGCCGGGCCGCTTCTCGTCGGCCCGGTAGGTGCCCTCCCGGGCGCGCAGCCCCCCGCGCAGACGCTGGACGGGAGCCGGTAGCCCACCGGCCCCGAGCCACTGCGCGAACCGCCGGCCGGCCGCAGACGTCAAGTCGGCCGCGGCTTCTCGCACCTTCGGCTCGGTGTTCCGGGGCAGCCTCAGCAGAGCCTGCTCCAGGTCGAGTGGCCACGGCTGCCAGCCCTCGGACTCGGCCCGCCGCAGACGTGACAACAGGGTCTGCGCCTGGATCCGCCCGGACCGGTCGGTGGGAGTGGCCAGCAGCAGGGGCGGCACCGGACCGTCGAAATCGGGCAGTTGCCCGGCCAGGCCGAGGCCGGCCTCGGCCATGCGCAGCAGCACCACGTGGTGCGGGTAGTCGGACCAGGTCTGCAGGTGCGGGGTCGGCCGGCCCGCCAGTAGTGCGTCGCGGGCCGTCACGAACTTCTCCACCCGGTGCACCCGCTCCGAGAGCGACAGCATCAGAGGGTCGTACGGCCACTGCTCCGCCTCGAGGAAATGGGCCTGCCCGTGGTTCCATCCGGCTGCCCAGTAACCGTGCTTGCCCCCGAACCCGTGCACCCCGTTGGCCAGCGACCAGAGCACCCGCTGCAGTTCGCGCACCTCGTCGGGACGGTCGGCGCTGAGTGAAACCACCGCCGCCATGACGTGTTCCCGGCCGGTCCATCCGGACAACCCGAGCTTCCCCTCCAGAGCGGTCTTCAGGTCGGCCAGGTCGGCGATCGGGGTGAGCCAGGGTTCGGGCTCGTCGACGCACGGAAGAAGCGGCGCCTCCTGCGGGGCCGGCACGGCGGCGAGCTCCGGACCGCCCAGCCCGGCGGCCTGTGCCTTCTCCCGCAGGTCGGCCGGCAGGAGGGCAACCTGATCCGCGATCGTCTCGCGGTCGGCGTCGCTCAGCCGCCGGGCCCGGCGTAGCACCACCGCCAGCGCCTTCTCGGCCACGTCGTAGACCGGTGAGGAGAAGCAGCCCGCGAGCACGGTGACGATGTCACCCGCGCGCCCGGGACTCTCGCTCACCGCCCGGTCGAGCAGCGTGATCAGGGCTCGCACGTTGCCCTTCTCGGGCCGCTCCAGCACCGTGGGCGCCACCCCCAGCAGCAGGTCGGTCTCGAGGAGCCCGGCGTCGAGCAGCGTGCGCAGGTGACGCAGGGCGAACGCCGCGACCGGGGACGGGGCGGAGGCGGCCAGGTCGGCGTAGTCCTGCGCCCGCTCGGCCAGTTCTTTCTCCGTCGGTGCGAGCAGGTCGTGCAGACCGGTGAAGAACCGCAGGGCACCCGGACGATCGGGCTGGTACTGGCGGGCCAGGCAGCCGTCGAGCACCTCGGCCCGGTCGATGCGCCCGGCGTTCACCAGGGCCACCAGCGACGGGGCGACCGCGACCTCGGGTGTGCCGAGCATCAGCCCCAAGCCGTTGACCTCGAAGACCCGGGGCAGCAACGCCGTCAGGAACGGGCCGTCGAGCAGGCGCCGGACGGTCAGGGTGACGCGCTCGCCCTCGGCCGGGGGCCATTCCCTGAAGACGGTCGGCTCGCGCAGCCAGGCGGCCCAGCCGAGGAGGAAGGTGTCGCCGTCGGGCACCGGGGCACCAGTGGCGGCGACCAGGTCGGCAACCCCGCGCCAGGCACCGTCGTCCGGATCGCGCGGCAGCTTCGTGGCCATCCGGGCCGCCAGGTCGGGAAGCCAGTCGGCGCCCCGGGCGGCCGCGACGGCGACCATCCGGCTCACCGGCAGCAGGTGCCAGTCCCACCGCAGGTCGGCCCGGCCCAGCATCGTGGCGACGGCGGCGGACGAGGGCAGCAGGCCCACCGCCGCCACCGCCACCGACGGCAGCCGGCAGTTCTCCGCGCGCCCCGACGACCACGCGAACTCCGGCGACCCGGAGCGGACGTACGTGGTCAGATGCTTACTCAGGGCCGCCCGCGACTGCGGGTCGAGGCCGGTGACGAACTGCTCGACCTGCTCCACCCGGTACCCAGCCAGATGACCGCGCAGGACCTCCCAGTCGGCGCTCACGCCATCGCCTCCTGACCCGCGACACCCGCAACACCCGCAACACCGGCGCCGGCCTCGTCCGGCACGGCGCCCGAGAGCAGCCCGGCCGCCAGCACGTGCGCGCACGGACCGCGGTCGCCGCGATGTTCCTCCCACCAGGTACAGGTACAGCTCGCCGTCGCGCCGGCCGTGCGCACCAGATGCACCCGCCCCTGGGAGCCGAGTACCTCTGTGCCCCGGTCGGTCACGGTCACAGCGCCCTCGGCCACCAGCCAGCGGGCCCGGCGCAGGCGGGGATTCAGCTGCTCGACGCCCGGGCCCTGGGGCAGCGAGCGGTGGAAATAGGCGGCCTCGGCCACGTCGTAGCCGACCCGGCCGGCGGTGGCGAGCACGGTGAGCGCCGCCCGGACCCGCTCGGTGGTCAGGCCCGACGACTGCGCGAGGCCGGCCACGTCGATCGCGGTGTCCCAGGCCAGCAGGGTGCTCACCAGATCGGCGTCGGCCTCGGCCTGCGACCCGGACAGATGGATCAGCCCGGCCCCCTCACCGGCGAAACCCCTGGAGGCCTGCGGGGAAAGAGTGAGGGTGAGCCGCAGGCCGGGACCGGAGAGCTCCCAGCTGCCCGTGGCCTGCGACGGCCCGGAACCAGGAGCGGCGCCGTACACCCGCAGCGTTTTCGCGTGCCGCAGGAAGGGGGTGAGCAGGCTCAGCCGCTGCGCCCCACCGAGCCCGACGGCCCCTGCCACCGGCCGGGCCGTCAGCCGCAGCCCGCGGCCGGCGGGCACCACCCAGAGCGTGTCGCGGGTGGCCTTGCCCGGCAGCCGGGCCAGGAAGGCCGCGGCGGAGAGCCGGTCGACCTCGGCCCGCACGTCGAACCCGGAGGCGATGACCTGGGTCTCGGTGAAACCACGCAGCCAGGAGGCCGGCAGCGGCACCTTCCGCTCCACCACTCGCTCGGTGGCCGTGGTGACCGCGACATCGTCGGGACCGACGTCCAGGTGCAGGCGACCGTCCCGCACCCGGGCGAGCGCCCGGCGCAGAGGTGCGTTGATGTCGATGTTCGTGGTGCCGTGCCGCAGGAACCCGTCGCCGTCGAGTGCCTCGGGCAGCAGGTCGAGCCGCACGTGCACACCGGTGCACCCGGAGAACGCCTCGAAGCGGAGCTTGCTCTCCTCGGCGGTCACCACCGGGTCGAGCATCATCTGCGTCCGGGTGCGCCGGAAGTCGGCCGCGGCCACCGCGGAGACCACCAGGAGACCCGCCGCGGCCGCCCCCGGAACGGTCACGTCACCGCTGAAGAACCGCGGGTTGGCCGCCGGCCCGCCACTGGTCTGCAATCGCAGGCCGGACAGACCGGTGAGCTCGGAGGGACCCCGGTAGGAGTATGTCGCCAGCGCCTGCACGATTCAGACCACTTCCCGCTTTTCCCGGACGGACACCACTATTTCGACCACGCGGCGAAACTAGTGCCACCCACCGACAAAATGGGCGGAGGACGCCACCGGGCCACTTCGTCCGCAGACGAGCCCGGCAACGCCCTCCGGATGGAGCGACGGCTAACGAGTCCTCACAGACCCGGGAACCAGAGCCCGATCTCGCGCTCGGCCGACTCCGGCGAGTCCGAGCCGTGCACGACGTTCTGCTGCACGGCCGTGCCCCAGTCGCGGGCCAGGTCGCCACGGATCGAGCCCGGGGCGGCCTTGATCGGGTCGGTCGCGCCGGCCAGCGAGCGGAAGGCCGCGATGACCTGCTCGCCCTCGGCGACGGCGGCCACCACGGGGCCGGACATCATGAACTCGACCAGGTTGTTGTAGAAGGACTTGCCGACGTGCTCCTCGTAGTGCTTCTCGAGCAGTTCGGCGGTGGGCACCAGCAGGTTCAGGGCGACGACGTCATACCCCTTCGCCTCGATACGGCGCAGCACCTCGCCGATCTGGCGGTGGCGCACGCCGTCCGGCTTGACAAGAACGAGCGTCCGCTCCGAGGCCATGGTCATTGTCCCTCTCGATGATGTTGACACGGGCGCAGCAGAGCCTAACGAACACCGATCGATGGCCGGTGCCCCGGATGCGCGAAGGTCACCCTGAAGGCCTCAAGACTCCACTGACACCAAGCGATGGAATCAATGAAGTGACATTGCGGTTGCATACTGTCACCGAACCATTTGCTGGAGGAGTCATGGAACGACCCCCGCTGTCCACCGTGCTGACATCAGTCCTGTCCGCGGCCATCGAGAACACCCACCGGCCCACCCTGCTGGCCATCGTGCGTCCACACCTGCGCGACGAGGGCAAGGAACGTCCACCGGTGGACGAGGAACAGTCCGGGTCGCGGGTGATCCCGATGCCCCGCCGCGCCCCTGAACACGCCGAGCAGCACGACCCCACGCCGGCGGCCTGAGACCCCCCGAAACTCAGGCCGACCCGAAACTCAGGCCGACCCGAAACTCAGGCCCGGCGGATCGCTGCCGCGATCTCGGTGTTGCCGCCGACCAGCTCCAGCACCTTTTTCGCGGTTCCGGGCGCGTCGAGCAGCGCCACGATCACCGCGGCCACGTCGGCCCGGGGTACCGAGCCCCGGTTCACGCTCGGTGCCAGCCGCACCTGACCGGTACCCGGCCCGTCGATGAGCGCACCGGGGCGCAGGATGGTCCAGCCCAGATCGCGCGTGCGTAGATCGTCCTCGGCAGCGAGCTTGGCCAGCAGATAGGCGTGGAAGACGTCGTCGACGCCGTCGGGCCGGGCACCGTCGGCGACCGAGTCGGCGCCGATGCTCGAAACCTGCACGAACCGTGGCACACCGGCCTTCTCGGCGGCTTCGGCCAGCAGCACGGACGAAGCCCGGTCGACCGAGTCCTTACGCGCGGCGCCGCTTCCCGGGCCGGCCCCGGCCGCGAAAACGGTGGCGTCGGCACCGGCCAGAAGCCGGGTCACGGCCTCGACGTCCGCGGTCTCCAGATCCAGCACGGCGGGGGTGACCCCGATCCCGCGCAGGTCGTCCACGTGAGCCGGGTTACGGATGATGCCGACCACATCGTCCCCGCGGTCGTGGAGCATCCGCCCCAGGATCAGAGCGATCTTCCCGTGCCCTCCGGCGATCACGATGCGCATGGCCAGGACGCTAACCCAGGTTTCCCGGGCTGTCCCGGGCCGATCGACGTGAATCTCCGGGCGGCCCGGGCGTGCCGGTGGGCGGTGAGGCTCAGGCGGGCTCGGTGAATTCCCCGTCGCGCTCCTGTTTCGCCTGCTCGGCCTCGTGCAGGGCCCATCGCTCGGCCCCCTCACGCTCCAGCCGGGACCCGATGACGAGTGACGCGATCCACAGCGCCCCGAAGAGCACGCCGAGGAACAGCATGGTGTGTACCCAGATGCCGACGGCGAAGATCGCCAGCTGCAACACCGACCCGATCACGTACCCGGCGCGGCTGCGCAGCAGTCCGGCGGTCACGAAGCAGACCACGGCCAGGCCACAGGTGATGCCCAGCGCGGTGCCGGTGGACAGGGAGGAGAGGTCCTTCGCCACCAGACCGGCGAAGAACATCACCAGCGCCTCACTGATGAGGGTGGTCGCGGCCATCATCCGCATCGGGTTACGCACCCCATCATCTTGTCAAACCCGAACCGGTGTTCAGGCCACCGGGCGCCGCCGGAGCCCGTCGAGCACCAGATCCAGCAGGTGCGCCGTGCGCCGCTCCCAGTCCTCGTTCGGCACGCGCCAGAGAAAACCGACCAGCAGCAGCACCTCCTCGGCATCCACGTCCGGTCGCAGCAGTCCCGCCGCCTGCCCGGCCGCCAGCAGCGTGCCGATCACCCCGACCGTCTCGGCGTAGTACTCCGCCGACAGATCGGCCCGCGTCGCCGCCCGCACCGCGGCCGCCGCCCCGTGCTTGATGCGCCCGTAGGCGGCCAGCCGCTCCAGCCACAGCCGCAGCGCGATGTCCGGAGGATTCCCCTCCAGCAGCCCGGGAGCCGCGTCCAGCAGATCCCGCAGGTCGACCCGGTAGACCTCGACCAGCAGGGCCTCCCGGGTCGGGAAATGGCGGTACAGCGTGCCCTGCCCGACGCCGGCCTCCTTGGCGATCGAGTTCAGCGTGGCGTCGCTGGAACGCGTCAGCGCCGCGCGGGCCACCTCGAGCAGACGGGCGCGGTTCTGCTCGGCATCCGCCCTGCGCACCGTGGGAGCCATGCCACCCACCCTACCGAGCGCGGCACTTGCAAGCGGACACGCGTCCGTTTATCGTCAGCCAAGCGGACACTTGTCCACTTAGCTCCGGGAGAAACCATGTCCAAGGTCATCGCCATCACCGGCGCCAGCAGCGGCATCGGTGAGGCCACCGCCGAACTGCTCGCCGCCCGCGGCGCCACCGTGCTGCTCACCGCGCGGCGGGCCGATCGTCTCCAGGCCCTGACCGACAAGATCCGATCCCATGGTGGACGCGCGGACTGGGTGACCACGGACGTCACCAGTTGGGAGGACGCCCAGAAGCTGGTCCGCACGGCGAAAGAGCGGTTCGGGCGCCTGGACGTGCTGGTCAGTAATGCGGGGGTGGCCACCGTGCGCAGTTTCGAGACCCTCAGCACGGCCGAGATCGACGCCATGATCGACGTCAACCTCCGCGGCGTGCTGTACGGCATCAGCGCGGCCCTGCCGCTGTTCCGGGAGCAGGGCAGCGGGCACTTCGTGCAGACCGTCTCGACCTCCGGTCTGCGGATCGTGCCCGGTCAGGTGGTTTACGCCGGGGTGAAGAACGCCGTGCGCACGATCGCCGAGGGGCTGCGGCAGGAGATGGGCGACAGCATCCGGGTCACGGCGGTCTCCCCCGGCATGACCCGGACCGAGTTCGTCGACGGCGCCTCCCCCCAGATGCGGGAACAGGTGGAGCGGGTGGCGATGGGCCCGGACGCGATCGCCCGGGCCATCGCCTTCGCCATCGAGCAGCCGGCCGACATCGACGTCAACGAGATCGTCGTGCGCCCGACCGCCCAGAGCTGAACTACCGGCTGCTGAACGCCGCATCGAAAGACGTCGCCGGCGGGTCGAACAACTGCGTACGGACGAAGTCCAGGGCCTGCGGGGCCCCGACCAGCCGGTCCATCCCCGCGTCCTCCCACTCCACCGAGATCGGCCCCTGATAACCGATCGCGTTGAGCATGCGGAAACAGGCCTCCCACGGCACGTCTCCGTGGCCGGTGGAGACGAAGTCCCAGCCCCGGCGCGGATCGGCCCAGGCCAGGTGCGACCCCAACCGCCCGTTGCGGCCGTTGCCGACCTGACGCTTGGCGTCCTTGCAGTCCACGTGGTAGATCCGGTCCTGGAAGTCCCACAGGAATCCCACCGGGTCGAGGTCCTGCCAGACGAAATGGCTCGGGTCCCAGTTCAGCCCGAACGCCGGCCGGTGACCGATCGCTTCCAGCGCACGCCGGGCCGTCCAGTAGTCATAAGCGATCTCGGACGGGTGCACCTCGTGGGCGAACCGCACCCCAACCTCGTCGAAGACGTCGAGGATCGGGTTCCAGCGATCGGCGAAGTCCTGGTACCCGGCGTCGATCAGCTCCTGGGAGACCGGCGGGAACATCGCCACGTACTTCCAGATGGCCGAGCCGGTGAAGCCGACCACGGTGTCGACGCCGAGCCGGCTCGCCGCCCTCGCCGTGTATGTCATCTCCTCGGCCGCCCTTCGGCGCACCCCCTCGGGTGATCCGTCACCCCAGACCCGGTCGGTGAGGATGCCACGGTGCCGGGTGTCGATCGGGTCGTCACAGACCGCCTGGCCGGTCAGGTGGTTGGAGATCGCCCAGACCTTCAGGCCGTACCTGGCCAGGACGTCCTGCCGGTCCTGGAGGTAGGCGTCGTCCTCAACCGCCCGCACGACATCGAGATGGTCGCCCCAGCAGGCGATCTCCAGCCCGTCGTATCCCCAGCCGGAGGCCAGCCGGCAGACTTCCCCGAACGGCAGATCGGCCCACTGGCCGGTGAAAAGAGTGATCGGTCGTGCCATCTGGCCTCCCACGTCGAGATGCCCGGGCCCTCTGAGAGGGCCCGGGCACCGGCGATTACTTCTTCTGCACCTGCTTGATCAGATCGGCCGCGTCACGCTTCAGGGTCTTGCGGGCGTCCGCGTCCTTCACCACGGTCCTGGTCAGCGTGGCGTCGAAGATCTTCAGCGCCGCCACCGCCTTGACCGTCTTCTTCCCCACGGCCAGCTGCCGGGCCGTCTCCAGCTCGGCCTGGAGCAACACCGCCCCGGCCTTGGTCACCTTGCCGTCCTTGCGGAAGGCGGTGATCAGGGCCTTGACGTCCGCGAACGAGGTCACCGTGGTGAACTCCACGGTCTTCGTCACCGTGTTCCCGGCCTGGTCCGTGGCCTTCACACTCAGCGTGTGCTTACCCAGGGCCAGTGACCAGAGCTCGATCTCGTCCCCCGAGCTGATCGCTGCCCCGTCCAGGGTGCCGGTGACGGTGTCGACGCCTCCGTCGTCGGTCGCCTTCCAGACCGGGGTCAGGGTTTTCGAGTCACCGACGGACGCACCGGCCTGGACCCCGGTGACGGTCACCTCCGGTGGGGTGGAGTCGGCCGGCCCTTCCTCCGGGGAGAAGGTCAGCTGGTCCAGCACCACACCACCGGACGAGGTCACGTAGAGTTTCCCCGTCCCTTCCGGCGTATTGCTTCCCAGTCCGACCGACTTCTCGGCGATCTCCTCGCTGTTCACCGTGACCTTCGCGAACGGTGTCGCGTCGGGGGTACCCCAGCGGAAAGACAGCGTCCCGGATCCGGACGAGGCCACCGCGATCGAGTTGACCCCGGCCAGGTTCACCGGGTCCCAGCCCAGATGGTCGCCCGCGTCGAGCGAGGTGACCTTCCGCAGCCCACCGGCGCCCGCGTCGTCCACGATCTCGACGCCCTGCTGTTCGTCAGCCCATTCCGCCTGCTGCACGCGGGGGTTGAGGATCATCGAGACCTCACCGGTCGCGGCCGGCACCCCGTTCGCCCCGGCGTCGGTGTAGCGGATGACCACCACGCCGAAGATGTTCTCCGTGACCCCGTGCTCCTGCGCGTCGGCCGGCGTGGGGATGGTGAACGTGCAACCCGTGCCCTGGCTCAACGGATGGGCGTGCCGGTCGTGACCCAGCCCGAACGTCCACGAGACCCGGGAGCACACCGTCGCCGCCCCGTCCTCGGGATCACTGGTGGTGACGGTGAACGGCACCCCCTCGCCCCAGGTGAAGAAGGCCCCGTTCGACGGCGTGGTGACCGTGACGGTCGGCGCCACGTTACCCACGCTGATGTTGGTGGAGGTCAGCCCGTACTTGCCCTCCGGGTCGGTGACCCGCAGGCGGGGCGTGTACCTACCCAGTTCCTGGTAGGTGTACGACGCGGTCACGCCGGTCGCGTCGAACGTGCCGTCCGCGTTGAAGTCCCACTCGTAGGTGAGGTCTTCACTCTCCGGGTCGACCGACTCGGCGCCGGAGAACTCGACCGTCAGCGGGGCCTTGCTGCTGCTGATCGGGTCGGCGGTGATGTGGGCCTGCGGAGACTTGTTGCCCGGGGCCCAGTCGATGCGGTAGAGACCGGCGTCCGGGTTGGCCCGGAAGAAGCCGTCCCCGTAGTCGAGTACGTAGAGCGAACCGTCCGGCCCGAACTCGATGTCGATCGGGCTGTCGGTGATCGGCTGCCCGTTCGTGGTGAGGTCGGCGTTGGGCAGGAAATGCTCGATCTTGGAGACCGGGCCGTCCGGCCAACCAACCGTGAAGGCCGCCAGGTAGTCCTGCGAGAACTCGGCGAAGAACGCCTTGTCGTCCCAGTACTCGGGGAACTTCGTGGTCGAGGCGTTGTCGGCGTCGTAGTGGTACACCGGGCCTCCCATCGGCCCCTGGCCACCCTGGGGGTCGAAATCGGTCAGCCCGGGCCAGGGCTGGTCGTCGGCGTCGTCCCCGTAGTAGAGGTCGGCATCCGTGGCCGGCGGCAGCGTGGCCAGGCCGGTGTTCCAGCGCGAGTTGTTCTCCGCGCCCGCGGCACAGTCGAAGAACTCACCGGGCGTGGCGGTCTCGAAATTCCACTCGTTGTAGTTCCGGCTGTCGGCCGTGCAGTACGGCCAGCCCGAGTTCATCGGCTGGTCGATACCCGTGGTGTTCCACTCGACGTAGCCCATCGGGCCCCGCTGGGCGTTCGCGACCCCGGCGTCCGGGCCGTAGTCACCCCACGAGACGCTGTTCGTGTCCGCGTCCACGTCGATCCGGAACGGGTTACGCACACCCTGCACGAAGATCTCCGGGCGGGTCTTCGCCGTGCCCTCCGGATAGAGGTTGCCCTCCGGGATCGTGTACGAACCATCGGCCGCGACCTTGATGCGCAGGATCTTGCCGCGCAGGTCGTTCGTGTTGCCCGCACCCCGGCGGGAGTCGAAGCCCGGGTTGTATCCGGGCCGGTCGTTGTTCGGCGCGAACCCGTCAGCGCCCGGGGCACTGGCCGGGGTGTTGTCACCGGTGGCCAGGTAGAGATTGCCGTCGCCGTCGAAGTCGACGTCACCGGCCACGTGGCAGCACTGGCCGCGCTGCGCCTCGACCTTGATGATGACCTGCTCGGACGCCAGGTCGAGGGCCCCGTCGGCGTACTTCACCCGGGAGAGCTGGTTGTAGCCCTTCCACTGGTCCCAGTACGACGCGTCCTGCCCCTGCGGCAGCGTGTTGGGCGAGTTCCCGGTGGGCGTGGCCGCCGGGTACGGGGCGTCCATCGCCTTCGGGGCGTAGTAGAAGTAGACCCAGCCGTTCTCGGCGAAGTCCGGGTCCAGGGTGACGGTCTGGAGCCCGTCCTCGGAGTTGTTGTAGACGTTGAACTTGCCCGCCTGGCTGGTCACGCCGGTCGCCGGGTCGGTCAGGCGCACCACCCCGTCGCGGGCCGTGTGCAGCACCGTGCCGTCGGGCAGCACGGCCATGTCGATCGGTTCGCCGATGTCCTTGGTCAGGGTGATCTTCTCGTAGTTGGCCCAGTTCAGCGGGTCTTCGTCACCCTCGTGCCCAGGGTGGGCGAAGGCCACGGCGGGGGCCGCGACCAGGGCACCGAGGGCCAGCACCAGGGCCAGGAAGAGCTTGAGCGGGCGCATCAGAGCTCCGCCAGGTGCTGCAGACCCAGCCGCGCGTGCTGCAGCGACTGCGCCGGCGCGGCCGTGCCACCGGGAGCCGTGTCCTGCTCCACCATCGGGTGACGCGTGTCGGTGCGCCCGACGCGGCGGAAGAACCGCTCGTAGTCGATCTTTCCGGTGCCGAACGGCACGATGTCGTAGCCGTTGGCCACGTCCAGGTCGGGTTCGCCGTCCTTGGCGTGGAACAACGGGTACCGGGAGTTCGCCGAGAGCACGGTCGCGGCCGGGTCGAACACGTCCTTGCGGGCCGAGCCGTCCGCCGCCGTGTAGGTGGTGAACTTGTACTGCGCCACGTGCGCCCAGAACACATCCATCTCCAGGTACACATACTTCGGGTCGGTGACCTTCAGGAAGTACTCCAGGCGCCGGATCCCGCTGGAGCGCGTCGGGTTCCCGGCCGCGTCGGCCGGGCCCTGGTCGAGCAGGAAGCTGTAGGCCGCGTCGTGGTTGTGGGTGTACAGCTTCAGCCCGGCCCGGCTCGCGATCTTCCCCAGGCCGTTCCACTTCTCCGCGGCCAGGTCCCAGTCGGCCTTGAAGGCGCTGTTGGTGGGGTCCGCGCCGGTGCCGACGTGCTGCATGCCCAGGATGTTCGCGATCTCCAGGTGCAGCTTGAACTTCTCCTCGTCGGCCGCGGTGAGCGGCCAGGCCGGGATGAACCCGTGGTTGCCCTGGGCCCGCAGACCGTTGTCGTCCAGCCATGTCCGCAACTGCCTGGCCCCGGCGACGGACTCCAGCGAAGCGCCGCCCGGGGCGTTGGCGTGCTGCGTGTACCCGGCGAACTCGACCTGCTGGTAGCCGATCTTCGCCAGGGCCGCGAACACCTCCTGGAACCCGGACGGGCCCACGAAGGCACCCGGGTCGCGGGAGATCGCGTCGCGGACGGTGTAGAGGATGATGCCGCGCTTGCTCTTCGGGATCTTGCCGGTTCTGCCCTTCACGGACGCCTCCGCGGAGCCGGTGGGTAGGGTCACGGCAGCCGCCGCGGCAGCAACGCCGGTACTCGCGGCGAAGAGCTGACGACGGTTCAGCCGCAGTGCTCTGGCCAGGGCCGATGCCTCGTTCTGCGATGGTGCGTCGAACATGCTGTTCTCCTAGACTGGAGCGGTCAGGGGGATCCTTCCCAAGCGGCGGTGCTGCTTCTCCTCTCTGGTAAGGGGTTCCCGCCGGTGTGCCAGCACCGGCGGGAACTCAGGCTGCGGTCCGGGTCGGGGTCGGCAGGGTCTGCCAGTGCGAGCTCGCGGCCGCCGATTCCGTCACCGCGGCCAGCACCTGCTGCACCTGGAGGCCGTCCTCGAACGACGGGGTGGGATCGGTGCCGTTCCCGAGATCGGTCAGCAGGTCGGCGATCTCGTGGGTGAAGGAGTGCTCGTAGCCGAGCAGGTGCCCGGGCGGCCACCACGCCCGCAGGTACGGGTGCTCCGGCTCGGTCACGAGAATCCTTGTGAAGCCGCCGGTCTCGGCGTTCGACCGGCCGTCGTAGAGGTGCAGCTCGTTCATCGCCTCGAAGTCGAAGGCCAGGCTGCCGAGACTGCCGTTGACCTCGATCCGGATGGCGTTCTTGCGGCCACCGGCGAACCGGGTGGCCTCGAAGGACCCGAGGGCTCCGGCGCGGAACCGACCGATGAACAGAGCCGCGTCGTCCACCGTTACCGCACCCTTGTCGCCCCCGGCGTCGCCCGACAGGCCGGAGGACGCGGTCGGCAGCGGACGCTCCTTCACGAACGTCTCGGTGAGCCCGGAAACACCGGCCAGATGGTCACCCACGATGAACTGCGTGGCGTCGACGATGTGCGCGCCGATGTCGCCCAGCGCACCGCTGCCGGCGCGCTCGGCCTGCAACCGCCAGACCAGGGGAAACTGCGGATCGATGATCCAGTCCTGCAGGTACTGCGCCCGGACGTGCCGGATCTCGCCCAGGCGCCCCTGGGCCACCAGCTTGCGGGCCAGGGCGATCGCGGGCACCCGGCGGTAGTTGAAGCCCACCATCGAGCGCACCCCGTGCGCCCTGGCCTTCCGCGCCGCCTCGACCATCAGCTCGGCCTCGGCCACGGTGTTGGCCAGAGGTTTCTCGCAGAGCACGTGCTTGCCCGCGGCCAGGGCCGCGATCGCGATCTCGGCGTGGGTGTCGCCCGGTGAGCAGATGTCGATCAGCTGGATGTCGTCCCGCTCGATCAGCGCCCGCCAGTCGGTCTCCACACCCTCCCAGCCCAGCTTGGTCGCCGCCGCCTGTGTCGCGTCCCGGTCGCGGCCGCAGACCGCGGTCATCCGGGCCTTCACCGGCAGGTCGAAGAAGTGACCGGCCGAGCGCCAGGCCTGGGAATGGGCCGCACCCATGAAGGCGTACCCGATCATCCCGACGCCCAGGGTCGCCTCCCCCATCAGGACTCGAATCCCAGCGGGAGGTACGCGTCGACGTTCTCCTTGGTGATCGTCTCGCTGGTGAGCGTGATCGAGGCGGGTACCCCGAGCTCCACCAGGTCGCTCAGCCCCTTGCCCTGCCCCACCAGCCGGGCGAGTTTCACGGCCGAGGCGGCCATGCTCGGCGGGTAGGTCACGGTCGCCTTCATCACCCCGGAGTCGGCCTTGATCAGGTCCATCATGTTCTTCGACCCGGCACCCCCGACCATGATGAACTCGTCGCGGTTCGCCTGGTCGATCGCCGCCAGCACCCCCAGGCCCTGGTCGTCGTCGTGGTTCCAGAGCGCGTCGATCTTCGGTGCCGCCTGGAGCAGGTTGCTCGTGACCTGCTGGCCCGACTCCACCGTGAACTGCGCGCTGACCTGGTTCGAGACCTTGAAACCGGCCGTCTTGAGAGCCTCTTCGAAGCCCTTGCTGCGGTCCTGGGTGAGCGGCAGGTCGGCGATGCCCTGCACCTCGGCGATCACCGGGTCTTTCACCCCCTTGGCCGTGAGCTGCTGGGCAATGTAATAGCCGGCCGCCGCGCCCATTCCGTAGTTGTCACCACCGATCCAGGTGCGGGCACCCCGCGGCGAGGAGAACACCCGGTCCAGGTTGATCACCTGAATCCCGGCCTCCATCGCCTTGATGCCCACCTCCGTCAGCGCGTTGCCGTCGAACGGAAGAATCACCAGAACATTGACCTTCCGACTGATCAGCGTCTCCACCTGGGAGATCTGCTGATTCACGTCATTACTGCCCTCGACGGCCTGGAAGTCGACGTCGCCGTACTTCTTCGCTTCCTCCTCGGCCTTGGTGGTGATGGCCCCGATCCACCCGTGGTCGGCGGCGGGGGCGCTGAACCCGATCACCACGTCCTGACCCGGCTCGTCGTTGCCACTGCCGCTGTTGGCCGGCGCCGTAGCCTTCGAGTCGGCCTCAGCGGGTTCGTTGCTCGTGCAGGCGGCCAGCAGGGCCCCCGCGCCGAGCAGGCCCGATCCGACGAAGAGGCGTCTGCGGTCGAGAGCGAATCTGTCCATCGGGAACCTCCGGTTGTTTCTCCATTGAGGACGATGCCAAGAGTCGATCTGTCGCGGCACTTTTCGGTTCCACGACAGATGCGCCAAGGCTTCATAGCCTGTTATCGCCGCCGGGAGCGGTTCGCCCATACCGTGTGCATTCCGTGCGCCCCGCCCCCAACGAATGCACACGACATCTCTGATCCGAACGGGTGTGGGATCCGGCGGACACCGGTGCCGAAACCTCGGCCCCCGGGTGTTCGAGGCCCAGAACGGGGAGCCGTTCCCGGGGGGACCCGTCTGCGTTGTGTACACCTGGTACATCCGGTACCGGATGTACCAGGTGTACACAACACTTCGGCGGTCCTGTCATGGCCGGCCAGGACCCTGCCAACCCCGGCAGGCTGTCGGGCAACAGCGGGCCGGAGGACGAGGTCAAGGTCGAGGACGAGGTCGCGAGGGAGTGGGAACGGGCCGGGGGCCGGAAAGGGTCGGGGACAGATTGCCCCACGTCGGCTTCGTTCGTGTTCACCGACACGGCGCTAACTCTCGCGATTGGCCCGGCGCTGCAGCAGCACCGCGGCCACGATGATCAGCCCCTTGGCGATGTTCTGGGTCTCGGTCGCCAGGTTGTTGAGGATGAAGATGTTCGTGATGGTGGTGAACACCAGCACCCCGAGGACGGAACCGATCAGGGTGCCACGACCCCCGCTGAGCAGCGTGCCGCCGATGATCACGGCCGCGATCGCGTCGAGCTCGTAGAGGTTCCCGTGGGTGCTGGAGCCGGTGGTGGTGCGGGCCAGCAGCATGATCGCCGCTATGCCGCAGCAGGTTCCGGAGAGCACGTAGAGCAGTGCCGTGTTCCGCCGGACGTCGATGCCCGCCAGCCGGGCGGCCTCGGTGTTGCCCCCGATCGCGAACACCCGGCGGCCGAACGTGGTGCGGTTCAGCAGCACCCAGCCGACCGTGGCGACAGCTGCGAGAAGGATGACGAGGAGCGGGATCCCGAGGACGTCGGTGGTCGCCAGATCTTTGATCGGCTGCTGGGTGACGATCTGGGTGCGATTGTCGGCCAGGCGGGCGGCCAGACCCCGGGCGGAGACCAGCATCGCCAGCGTGACGATGAAGGGCACCATCCGGCCGTAGGAGATCAGCAGGCCGTTGACCAGACCGGCCCCGGCACCGACCAGGATCGCGCAGAGCGCCATCATCCACGGCCCGTACGACTGGGTGGCCAGGGTGGTGGCCCAGACCGAGGCCAGGGCCACGATCGCGCCGACCGAGAGGTCGATCCCCCCACCGATGATGACGAACGTGGCGCCGACCGTGACCACGCCGATCACCGACGAGCTCACCAGGATGTTCTCGAGATTGTCGCCGGTCAGGAAGTTCTCGCTGGTGATCGCCCCGATGACCACGAGCACGGCCAGCACGGCCACCAGCCCGAGGTTGCGGATCTCGGTACCGCGCATCCGGGCCAGTACGGTCGGGCCGCCGGTCGTGACGGTCGGTGCGGCGGACTGTTCGACGCTCATCCCACGATTCCTTCCATCACCAGGTCGAGCACACGGTGCTCGTCGAGTTCGTCGGCCGGGGCGGTGTGCACCACCCGGCCCTCCCGCATGACCAGCACCCGGTCGGCCAGCCCGAGCACCTCCGGAACCTCGCTGGAGACGAGCAGAACGCCCATCCCCTGGTCCGCGAGGCGCCGGATCACGGCGTAGATCTCCGACCGGGCACCCACATCCACGCCCCGCGTCGGTTCGTCGAGCAGCAGCAGCCGGGTGTCGCCGAGCAGCCAGCGGGCCAGCACCACCTTCTGCTGGTTGCCGCCGGACAGGGTCCGCACAGCCCGGGTGACGTCGGCGGGGCGGACCTCGAGCTCCCGCGTGGCCTCCTGCGCCGTGGCCCTCTCACGTCGGCGGTCCAGCCATCCCGGAACGATTTTCGTCATCCTCGGCAGCGAGGCCAGCGACACGTTGCGGGCGATCGGCTCCCCGAGCAGCAAGGCCTGACTCTTGCGTTCCTCCGGGGCCAGGCCCATCCCCGCCTTCACCGCCGCGCGCACCGAGCCGGCCGGCAGCGCGCGCCCACCCATCGTCACCGAACCGGACGTCCGCCGGCGGGCCCCGTAGATCGTCTCCAGCACCTCCGACCGCCCCGCCCCGACCAGCCCGGCGATACCGACGATCTCGCCCGGCGCCACGGTCAGCGAGACGTCTTCGAACGTCCCTTCCAGCGAGAGGTTCTCAACCCCCAGCAACACCTGTTCATGATCATGCTCGGGGCGCCGGGGACGCGACGGGAACAGATACTCCACCGATCGTCCCGTCATCAGCGAGACCAGCTGTTGCGTCGGCGTACTGGAGGCCGGAAGACCACTGGCCACCGTGCGTCCGTCCTTGAGCACCGTGACCTCGTCACCGATCTGCCGGATCTCCTCCAGACGGTGCGAGATATAGACCACCGCAACCCCTTCGGCCACCAGATCGCGCATCACCCGGAACAGGTTCGCCACCTCGTCGTGAGCCAGCACGGCCGACGGCTCGTCCATCACGATGAGCCGCGCGTCCCGGGCCAGCGCCCGGGCCAGGCTGACGATCTGCTGCTGCGCGGCCGACAGCCGACCGACCTCCCGGCCCACCGGAATCTCCGGATGGCCGAGCTTTTTCAAAACCTCTTGGGCCGAATCACCCTGGGCACCACGCCGCACGAACCCGGCGGCCGCGTTCTCGTGCCCGAGGTAGAGGTTGTCGGCCACCGAGAGCCCGGGCACCAGGTCGAGCTCCTGGTAGATGGTCGCGATGCCGCGGTGAATGGCCGAGGACGGCGAGGAGAACCGCACCTCCTCCCCCCGCCAGCTGAGCGTTCCCTCGTCCGGTGTGTGAGCGCCCGCGAGAACTCTTATCAGGGTTGACTTTCCGGCACCGTTCTGGCCCAGCAGGCAGTGCACCCGGCCGGCGGTGACATCGAGGTCCACACCGTCCAGAGCCCGCACACCGGGGAACTCCTTGACGATGCCACGCATCCTCAGGAGCACGTCGTCGTCCACAGTGGGGCCTCCTCGTCGAGGTCGGTTGTGGTGTGGCGTTTCCGGACGCCGGCGAACGGCAATCCTTGGTTCGTGATCGTGCAAGGTGTCCCCGGAGTTCTGGAACTCCGGGAGAGACCGTCAGGTGGTGGCGAATACCGAGTCTGAGATGAGCCGCCCGGCACCGACAACTCCTGCGGTGCCGCCGAGCTCGGACAGGACGATGGGCAGATTGCCGGTGGCGAGCGGGAGCGAGCGACGGTAGACGACGCTGCGGATCTCGGCGAGCAGCGGATGACCGAGGCCGGCCACGCCGCCCCCGATCACCACCAGGCCGGGGTTGAAGAAGCTGACGAGCGAGGCGAGCACCTTGCCGAGCCGATGGCCACCGTCGCGGACGAGGCCGATACTGATCGGGTCACCCGCATCCGCGGCTGCACCAATATCCTTGGCGGACAATACTCTCGATGAGGTAAGTCGTTCGGCGAGCCAGTCCGAGCGACCACTGCGGGCGGCGGCCTCGGCGTCCCGGGCGAGCGCCGCACCACCGAAGGCCGCTTCCAGGCAGCCGGTGTTGCCGCAGGCACAGACGTGCCCGTGCCCGTCCACCTGGATGTGCCCGATGTCGCCGGCCGAACCGTTGACGCCGCGGTAGATCTCGCCGCCGACCACGATCCCGCAGCCGATACCGGTGCCGATCTTGACGAAGAGCAGGTCGCGCACGCTGCGGGCGGTGCCGGAGTGCAGTTCGCCGAGCGCCATCACGTTCACGTCGTTGTCCATCATGACCGGGGCGCCCAGTGCCGCGCCGAGCATGTCGCGGATCGGGAAGTGGCTCCAGCCGGGCATGATCGGCGGCGCGACCAGGGCCCCCTCGGCCTGGCTGACCGGGCCGGGCACGCCGACGCCGACGCCGGTGACCGGTTCGCCCCGGCCGACGCGCAGCTTGGCGACCAGATCGATGACCTGCCCCAGGACCGGCCCTGGGCCCAGGCGCACATCGGTGTCGGCGCGGTCCTGACCGAGCAGGTTCAGTTCACCGTCGAGCACCGCGACGTCGATGGAGGTGGCGCCGATGTCGATGCCGACGAAGCGCAGGTTGCGGGAGAGGGCGACCATCTGCGAGCGCCGCCCACCGCGCGAGGCGGCCAGGCCGACGACATCGACGAATCCGAGGTCGGCCAGCCGCTCGACCTCGATGGCGACCTTGGACTTGGACAGTTCCACGGCATCGCCGAGTTCGGCTCGGGACTGCGGGCCGCTGTCTCTCAGGAGACGGAGAAGTCTTGCCTGGTGCCGGTTCTCCGGGCGGGTGCCGACGCGTGCCACGATGCCGACCTCCCCGTCCGTATCCGGCCGCTACCCCTGTGTAGCGCCTGTGAGGGACAGTAGTCAGGCTTTGTCCAGTTTGGGAAGAACTTCGGCCACAAAAAGCCAAAAGTCCGCTGAGCGGTCGTCCTCTTTTCTGATGATCATGCAAAGTGTCCCCGGGAGCTACAGAGCCCCGGGGACACTTTGCATGATCACGAAGGGTTGTTGACCTAGCGGACGCGGAACAGCCGACGGACGTCGGCGGCCATGGTGACGGATCCGGTCGCCAGCACGCCGCCGCCGATCATCCCGCCTTCCTCGGCCTTGCCCATGGCGTAGTCGAGGGCGTCGTCCAGGCGCTCGAAGGTGGTCACCCGGTCCTCGCCGAAGACGTCTTCGGCGATCTCGGCCAACTCGTCCGGGGCCATGGCGCGGGGCGAGGAGGTGCGGGTGATCACGACTTCCTCGAGCACCGGTTCCAGGGCGCCGAGAATGGATTCGGCGTCCTTGTCCTCGAGCACGGCCACCACGCCGACCAGACGGCTGAAACCGAAGGCCTCTTCCAGGCTGTCGGCAAGAACCTGGGCCCCGGCGGGGTTGTGGGCGGCGTCGATGAGCACGGTGGGACTGCGGCGGACGACCTCGAGGCGGCCGGGCGAGTCGACGTCGGCGAACGCGGCGCGCACCACATCGATGTCGAGACCCGTTCCCTCACGGGAGTTGTCGGTGGCGGACCAGTCGCGGCCGTCGGAGAGCAGGAAGGCCTCCACCGCGACCAGCGCGGCGACGGCGTTCTGGGCCTGGTGGGCGCCGTGCAGGGGGATGAAGATGTCCGGGTAGACGGCGGCGGCGCCCTGGAGGGTCAGCAGCTGACCGCCGAGCGCGACCTCACGCTGGCTCACCGAGAAGTTGTGGTTCTCACGCAGGACCGTGGCCCCCACCTCGGCGGCGCGGGACATCAGGGGTTCCGTGGCGTCGTCGTGCTGCTCCGAGAACACCGCGACAGCACCGGGTTTGATGATGCCCGACTTCTCGGTGGCGATCGTGGCCACGTCGTGCCCGAGCAGGCGCTCGTGATCGATGCCGATCGGGGTGATCACGGCGACGCGGGCGTCGATGACGTTCGTCGCGTCCCAGGAGCCGCCCAGCCCGACCTCGACCGCGGCCACGTCGACCGGGGTGTCGGCGAACGCGGCGTAGGCCAGCGCGACGAGCACCTCGAAGTAGGTCATCCGCGGCTTGCCGGCCTCGGCGTTACGGGCGTCGACCAGGTCGAGGTAGGGCTTGACCTCGTCGTAGACGTCGACGAAGCGCTGCTGGTCGATGATCTCGCCGTCGATGGCGATGCGCTCACGCACGTCCTGCAGGTGCGGGCTGGTGAACCGGCCCGTGCGCAGGTTGTGCTCGCGCAGCAGCCGCTCGATCATGCGGGTGGTGGAGCTCTTACCGTTGGTGCCGGTGACGTGCACGGCCTCGAACGCGCGCTGCGGGTCGCCCAGCAGCTGCACCACGGCCTCGATACGGTCGAGGCTCGGGATCAGGTCGTGCTCGGGCGCCCGATCGAGAATCTCCCCGTACACCTGCGCCGCCTGCTGCGACAGCGCCTGCGCCGCCGCGATCTCCTTCTCGTCGTGCTGCGGACCGCGACCCTCGACCCGCGCCATCAGCGCCTCACCTCGAACAGGAACATGCCCCGAGCCTATCCGCCGGGGTGGGTAAACCTCGCACCCCATCTGGTGGCTGTGCATGGTCATGAGCACCTCACGAGGGGAAGGATCGACCGCATGCCCGCGCCACCCGACGCCGAGCGAGATATCGAGCGACCGGCACTGGACTTCGAGGATTTCTACCGTCAGGAGTTCGCCCGGATGGTGACGCTGGCGATCGCCGTGTCGGGCAGCCGGGTGACGGCGGAAGACGTGGCCCAGGACGCGTTGCTCCAGGCCCGGCAGAAGTGGGACGTCGTGGGCCGGTACGACAAGCCCGGGGCCTGGCTGCGGAAGGTGACGATCCAGCTGGCGTCCAAACGGTTGCGCCGGGCCCGGGTCGAGGCCGCCGCCCTGCTGCGGCTGGGCAACACCCCGCCCGAGGTGGCGCCCGGTCCGGACGAGGTGGAGACGGTGCTCGCCGCGATCCGCCAGCTGCCCCGGCAGCAACGGGCGGCGATCGTGCTCGCCTATCTGGAGGACCGGAGCGTGAAGGAGGTCGCGGAGATCATGGGCTGCGCCGAGGGCACGGCGAAAGCACACCTGCACAAGGCGCGCGCCCGTCTCGCCCGGATCCTCGGTGAGCCCGAGGTGGGCACCCGATGAGCGAGCTGGACGAGCGGCTGAGGAACGCTCTGCGCGACTTCGACGCCCGGGTGGCGGTCTCGGTGCGGTCGGGTCCCGAACCCTCACTGACACCACTGAGGACGAGGCACACCAGGCAGGTGCGGGTGCTCGCTCCGGTCTTCGCAGCGGTGGCCGTGCTGGTGGTACTGATCGGTGCGGGCGTGCTCAGTCATCAGCAGAACCGGGCTGTGCCCGCGACCCCCACACCGGCGGGGACACCCAGCCAGACGGGGTCGGAGGCCGCTCGCGACGGGGTGTACCCCCAGGTGGCGGCGCTACCGCTGGAGCAGCGGCTGGGACAGCCGGCGCAGGACACCGAGGGACGGGTCATGGACGACGGCGTCTGGGTGGTGGCCCACCCCGATCTCCCGACGGGCTCGTTCAGCGACGGCGAGTGCCTCCCCGTCGTCGATGCCGCCCGTTCCTACCCGGTCTGCGCCGGCTCCGGGTACAGCGAGCTGCTCCTGCTGAACCGGGACATGACCCAGGTCGAACGGGCGTGGCCGATGGCCGGTGCCGTGACGTCGCTCTTCTTCACCGGTGACAGCGTGTACTGCGTGCACCACGGCGACGAGACCCGGATGCGGGCGAGCGTGTGCCGCATCGACCGGCAGACCGGGCAGCTCACCGGCATCGTCTTCGACTGCGCGAAGAACGTGGAGGACTGCTCTTTCGACCCGTACTCACGTCCGGCCGGCTGGCCCGGTACCTGGACCGACGGGCCGGGTCTCGAGGGTGCTTCCCGGGTGGACAGCAGCATCGACGGTGAACGCCTGCTGGTGTACGACTCCGGCGAGAAGCAGGTGGCCACGCTTGACCGGCTCACCCTGAAGTACCTGAGCCCTTAAGCACCACAGCCCTGGTCAGAGGCCGGCCTTCTCGTACTCCTCGTCGAGGATCTCCGAGGCCTCGGCGCTGGACAGGCCCTTCTCGATCGCCTGGTAGTAGACCTGCACCAGCTGGTCGCCGCCCACCTGGGCGAAGGTCTCGTTCCAGACCTCGGCGTCCTGACGCCAGTAGCCCACGGTCTGCACGCGGTCCAAGGGCCAGCCGTGCGTCTTGCGCATCAGCTTGCGGATCTCCCGGGACTGGGCCGCCTCGCCGGAGTACCAGACGTAACCCGGCCCCTGGGAGATCAGCTCGGGCAGCTTGGCCGCGATCAGCTCGGCCAGGGCACCGGGGGCGACCCCGTTGCCCGTGCCCACGCTGGCATCCACCCCGGCGGCGTTGCACTGGGTCTCCGGCAGGGCGGCGAGGTCGGCGGCGTCGGCCGTCTCGACCATCGCGTACACCTGAGGGCCGTCGGCGGGGCACTCCTCGATGATGCGGGCCAGGGCCGGCAGGCCGGTGAGGTCGGCCGCGGCGAGGATCCAGGCGGCGTCGGCCGGCGGCTCGTACCAGGAGCGCGGGCGGGTGATGAGGATGACGTCACCGACGCCGGCGTTGACCGCCCACTCCCCGGCGACGCCGCCCGGGTGCACCACGAAATCAATCGTCATCCGGGCGTTCTCACCGGGCTCGAAGGCGCGGATGGTGTAGTTACGCCCCGGCGGGGCAATGTCCGGGTCGTGGTGGCCCCAGACGCCGTCCTTGAGCGTGGTCGGGGCGGGCCGGTCCTGGCCGGGCTTCGGGAACCACAGCACCACGGCCTCGTCGGCCACGCCCAGCGGCTCGTACCCGGACATCTGCTCGCCGCCGAGCACGATCCGCACCAGGTGCGGGCTCAGCCGCTGCGTAGCGACGACCTCGGCGTAGAGGGACCCGGAGGTGGCGTACGACATGGTGGTTCAGCTCCCGGCTCGGGCAGGGGACGGATCGCCGTCGAGGGCATCACGAATTTCTTAGGCGAGCCTTACCTTAGATGACCGAACGGGAACGTTCCACCCCCGGGCCGGATGATGACGCCTCCCCGCAGACGAACGGCGCCCCGGTCTCGGGACGAGACCGGGGCGCCGCATGTGTCGAGCAGGGACCGTGATCAGGTCACGAGGTAACCTTGACCGTGAGCGAGGTGCCCTTGACCTTCTGCACCTCGATCTTCACCCCGGCCTTCGCGACCTTCACGCCATGGTCCGGCACGACCGTGTCGTAGAAGTTCTTCGTGTCGTCGAAGAGCGGGTTGCCCTTCAGTCCCTTGATCGGGCTCTTCACCCCGTCGACGTGGAGCGTGAGACTGTCGGCCTTCTTCAGGCCGAACGGGGCGTCGTAGAGCTGCACCCGGGTACGCCACGGCGTGCCCGTCACCTGGTATAGCGGCGCCGGGTGGGCGTCGACCGTCAGGTTGCGGCCCTCGCCGGGGTGCACGCTGACGTTGTTGTCGGAGAACGACGTGTCCCAGTAGGTGACCAGCAGGCCTTCCTGGTACGGGAAGTGCTCCACGTAGTCGGGTTTCGTGGACGGCCAGCCGAAGTTGTACGGGCCGGTCTCGAGGTACTTGTCATAGCTGACGTACGACCGGTGCGCCGCGATGTAGTAGTGGTCGTACTCGACCACGTCGGTGCCCGTCGTGCGCCGGAAACCGCTGGCGGTCCAGGCGTTGTCGGCGGTCTCGGCACCGTCCTCGAACACGGTCGTGCCGCCGGCCGCGACCTTGATGTCGTCGAGGAAGATGCCGGCGGGCAAGGTGTCGTCGGCTCCCTGCGCCGCGGTGTCGGTGGAGTAGCGGAACCGCAGGCTCACCGTCTTGCCGGCGTACGCCGACAGGTCGAAGGTGGCCGGCTGCCAGCCGTCACTCACCCCGTCGATGCCGTTGCCCTCGGTGGCCTTGGTGATCGACCCGGCGATCGGCGTGAACCCGCTGCCGTCGTCGATGTCCACGTAGGCGTAGTCACAGGCGTCGGCCTCGCAGTCCTCGATGTTCCAGTTGGCCTGGAAGGTCAGCTGGGGCGAACCGGCCGGCAGGGCCACCGAGCGGGTCAGGGTGCTGCTCAGGTCGTTACCGGTGTCGCTGTACCACTCGTACTCCCCGGAGGCGGGTTGCGCGAGTTCCTTCGTGACCTGTTTCTTCGGCAGGACCACCACGGTGGCCTGCGGTTTCTTGGTGTTGTACTCGGCCGGACCGAGGTCGATGGTGCGGGTCTTCTTCTTGCCCGCGGTCGTGGCCGTCACGCCCTCGTAGTCCAGCCAGCCCAGCTGCAGCTTCTCCCAGGCGCCGATGTCACCGGGGCGGGTGCCGAGCGCCTCACCCTTGCCGTTGAGCCGGCTCTGGGCCATCAGCGACCAGTACTCGACCGGGCTGCTGCCGCCGCTGGCGGTGTCGTAGTTGTCCGGCAGGCCCAGGTCGTGGCCGTACTCGTGGGCGAACACGCTCAGGCCACCGTTCTCGGGCTGCGTGGTGTAGTCACCCACCCAGAGGCCGGTGTCACCGATCTGCGTGCCGCCCAGCTTGTTGTTCGCCGGGCCGGTGGTGCCGGCGCCGTTGGAGTACGCGTACCAGCGGTGGCTCCAGATCGCGTCTTCACCCTGCTGCGGGTCACCGTCGGCCTGGTCACCGCCGGCGTGCACGATCTGGAAGTGGTCGATGTAGCCGTCCGACTCGTTGAAGTTGCCGTCACCGTCGAAGTCGTACCGGTCCCACTGGTCGAAACTGGCCACGGTCGACTTGATCTCGGCAGCACTGACGCCCTTGGCCTGCTGGTCGGCGACCCAGGCCTGGAGTGCGTCGGCAATCATCACCCAGGTGTTGCTGCACACGTTGCCGGAGCACGGGTAGCCGTTCGAGCGGCCGTACCGGGCCTCGTTGTACGGCAGCTTCACCCAGTCGGTGACCGTGCCGTCGACGCTGTACCGGCCCGAGCTCTGCGTCTCGTAGTAGGTCTTGAGCGACTCGACGCCCTTGCCCTCACCGAAATACAGATCCTCGTAGTGCTTCTTGCTGTAATCGGCCTGCCAGACAGTGGAGTTGTCGTTCTTGGCGGGCTGGGGGATCTTGTTGTGCACCGGGCCCTCGAACGTGGCCGGGCCGGCGATGGTGGCGCTGGTGTCCTGGTCGGGGTAGCTCGGGTGCCGTTCGTTGCCGAACTCGGCCAGCACCACGAAGACCCGGTCGGTCTGCTCGCGGGCGAGCTCGACGTACCGGTCGTCCTTCTTACCCTTCTTCCCCGCCAGCTTCACGACGCGACTGCCGTTCTTGGTGGTCACGGTCGCATCGCCGTTGAGCACCTGGGTCACTGCCTCGTCGCGCAGGGCCCTGGCCTTGTCCTGCATCGGGCTGGACAGGTCGTCCGTGCCCTGAGCCGACTGATCCGCAGTCCCGATCGGGGCCTGCGTCAGCGGGGTTGATGCCACAGCCGTGCCGGGCAGCGCGAGTGCCGCGCCCGCCGCCACGGAGAGGGTCGCGAGACCCACCAGGACTTTTCGCACACAGACCTCCCAGTCCGCGGTGCGGCGGTACAGGTTGCCGCCGCACTCTGGGAGAAACCTAAGCGAATTCCGTGTCCGCGTTAAGGCCCTTTGGACGATTTGTCATGACGGCGTCCCGAGGTTTGATGTCCGACGTCCGGGGCAACGCACACGGCCCGGCATCTGTGCGATGCCGGGCCGTTGCCAGTGTTGCCATTGCTTCTGGTGTTACGAAAGATCTCGTTCAGGAGGTGACTTTGATGGTCATCGCGGTCTTCTTCTGCTTCACGACCTCGATCTTCACCCCCGCGCCCCGCACCTTCACACCATGGTCGAGTTGAACCGGGTCGAAGTAGTTCTTGGTGTCATCGAAAACCGGGTTGCCCGCCTTCTTCCCGATCTTGGTCTTCTCGCCCTCGACGTGCAGGCCGATGCCGTCCGTCTTCTTGAGGCTGAAGGGTGCGTCGTAGATCTGGATCCGAGTGCGGAAGGGTTTTCCGTCACTGCGGTAGAGCGTCTCCGGATGGGCGTCGACGTTCAGGTTCAGCCCTTCCCCCGGGTGCTGACTGACGTTGTTGTCGGTCTGCGAGGTGTCCCAGTAGGAAACGAGAAGCCCTTCCTGATATGAGAAGTGCTCCACCGTGTCGGGCTGCTCGCTCTGCCGGCCGAAGTTGTACGGGCCGGTTTTCAGGTAGCGGTCGTAACTCACGTACGAGCGGTAGCCGGCGATGTAGTAGTTGTCGTACGCCCGGGTCTCCGTACCCGTCGTGCGCTGGAAACCGTAGGCCACCCAGCCGTTGTCGCCGGTCTCCGCACCGTCCTCGAGGACCTTGCCGATCGCGATGTCGTCGAGGAAGAGCCCGGCCGGGGCCTGCGGGTCGGTACCGGCCACGGCGCCGTCGGTCGAGTACCGGAACCGCAGGGCCACGTTCTTGCCGGCGTAGGCACTCAGGTCGAACGTGGCCGGCTGCCAGCCCTTGCTGACACCGTCGATGGCGTTGCCCTCGGCGGCCTTCGTGATCGAGCCGGGCAGGGCCTTCCAGCCCTTGCCGTCGCTCACCTCGACGTAGGCGTAGTCGCACGGGTCGTCGTCGCAGTCCTCGATGTTCCAGCTGGCCTGGAACGTGAGCTGCGGTTTGCCCGCAGGCACGGTGACCAGGCGGGCCAGGGTGTTCGTGATCGCGTCACCGCTGCCGCTCCACCATTCGTACGAGCCGCTCTTCGGCTTCACCAGGTCGGTGGTGACCTGCTTCAACGGCAGGGCGACGATCGCCGCCTGGGTGCGGGCGGTGTTGTACTCCTCCGGCCCGAGCTCGACGATGCGGCTCTTGCGGCCCATCGTCACGACCTCGTAGTCCAGCCAGCCGAGCATGAGCTTGTTCCAGGCGCCCAGGTCGCCCGGCCGCTCGCCGAGGGCCTCGCCCGCCGCCCCGAGCCGGCTCTGCGCCATGAGCGACCACCACTCCACGGCATTGCCCTGACCCCCGGCGGTGTCGTAGTCGTCCGGCAGGCCCAGATCATGGCCGTACTCGTGGGCGAACACGCTCAGGCCACCGTTCTCCGGCTGCATCGTGTAGTCACCCACCCAGATCCCGGTGTCACCGATCTGCGTGCCGCCGAGCGGGTTCTGCGCAGGTCCGGTGAGACCGGCCAGGTTGTAGTTCGTGTACCAGCGGTGGCTCCAGATCGCGTCCTCTCCCTGCTGCGGGTCGCCGTCGGCCTGGTCGCCGCCGGCGTGCACGATCTGGAAGTGGTCGATGTAGCCGTCCGGCTCGTTGAAGTCGCCGTCACCGTCATGGTCGTAGCGGTCCCACTGGTCGAACCCGGCCACGTCCTGCTTGATCTGGGCATCGGTGCGCCCGGCGGCCTTCTGCTCGTCCACCCAGGACTTCAGGGCGTCGGACAGCAGCAGCCAGGTGTTGCTGCACACGTTGCCGGAGCACGGGTAGCCGTTGGAACGGCCGTACCGGGCCTCGTTGTACGGCACCTTCACCCAGTCGGTGACCCGGCCGTCGACGCTGTACCGGCCCGAGCTCTGCGTCTCGTAATAGGTCTTCAGCGACTCGGTCCCCTCACCGTCGCCGAAGTACAGATCCTGGTAGTGCTTCTGGTCGTAGTCGGGCTGCCAGACGGTCGAGTTGTCGTCCGCCCCCGGCTCCGGGATCTTGTTGTGCTGCGGTCCCGGGAACACCGCCGGCCCGGGCGTGTCCGGGTCGGTGTCCTGGTCGGGATAATTCGGGTGCCGCTGGTCACCGAACTCGGCCAGCACCACGAAGATCCGGTCGGTCTGCTGACGGGCGAGCTCGACGTAGGTGCCGTCGTCCTCGTCCTTGGAACTGACTTTTCCACTGATCCTGTCGCTGGTGCCGGCGGAATCCGCCAGCTTCACCACCGTGCTGCCGTTCCGGTCCTCCACCTCGGCCTGGCCGTTCAGGACCTCGGTGAGCGCCCTCTGCCGCAGGGCGCGAGCCTTGTCCTGCATCGGGCTGCTCAGGTCGTCCTCGGAAGAGACGGCGCCGAACGCGCCGTCCACCGGTGCCGCGGCGTGGATGCCCGGTTGCGGCTGGGCGGCGGCCGCACCTGGCAGAGCCAGCGCGACGCAACCGGTGATCGAGAGGGTCGCCAGACCCATCAGGACTTTTCGCATGTATTCGGTCCCCCGTACGCGTACCCCGTGAGCGCCTCGTCCCCAAAGTACGCAAGGCGCCCGGGCGATCATGCCCGACCACCACGTCCTCCGGCCGCCGGGAACCGCGCATTGATACGTTCACCCGCCACCGGTCGCCGGGCAAACGACCGATGACCGGCCCGGCACCGTTTCGGCGGTGCGGACCGGTCATCGGGACGAGTCAGTCCGTGGTGACCTGGATCGTCATCGCGTCCTTCTTCTGCTTCAGCACCTCGATCCGCACCCCGGCGTCGCGCACCGTGACGCCGTGGTCGAGCTGCACCGGGTCGAAGTAGTTCTGGGTGTCGTCGAAGACCGGGTTGCCCGCGAGCTTCTTGATCTTCGTCTTCACGTCGTTGTTGTGCAGGGTGATGCTGTCGGTCTTCTCCAGGCCGAACGGCGCGTCATACATCTGGACGCGGGTGCGGAACGGGGTGCCGTTGCTCTG
Source organism: Kineosporia sp. NBRC 101731 (assembly GCF_030269305.1). Taxonomy (NCBI): domain Bacteria; kingdom Bacillati; phylum Actinomycetota; class Actinomycetes; order Kineosporiales; family Kineosporiaceae; genus Kineosporia; species Kineosporia sp. NBRC 101731. Next base: position 130,280 of record NZ_BSTC01000009.1, on the reverse strand, counting down.
GTAGAGCGTCGCGGGATGCGCGTCGACGTAGAGGTTGCGGCCCCCGCCCGGGTGCTGGCTGACGTTGTTGTTCGAGTACGAGGTGTCCCAGTAGGAGACCAGCAGCCCCACCTGGTACGGGTAGTGCTCCACGTAGTCGGGGTTGGTGGCGAGCTTGCTGAAGTTGTAGGGGCCCGTCTTCAGGTACTGGTCGTAACTCACGTACGAGCGGTGACCGGCGATGTAGTAGTTGTCGAACTCGGTGGTCACGGTGCCGCTGGTACGGGTGAAACCACTCGCGGTCCAGGCGCTGTCGAGCGTCTCCGCCCCGTCCTCGAACACCCCGCCGATGGCGATGTCGTCGAGGAAGAGACCCGCCGGTGCAGCCGGGTCCTGGCCCTCCACCGCCGGGTCGGTGACGTAGCGGAACCGCAGGCCCACCGTCGTCCCGGCGTAGGCGGACAGGTCGAAGGTGGCCGGGGTCCAGCCGTCGCTGACACCGTCGATGGCGTTGCCCTCGTCGGCCGTGGTGATCGAGCCGGGAACGGCCTTCCACCCACTGCCGTCGTCGACCTCGACGTAGGCGTAGTCACAGGCGTCCGGACCGCAGTCCTCGATGTTCCAGCTGGCCTGGAAAGTGAGCTCCGGCGATCCGGCCGGCAGTTCGACGTCCCGCGACAGCGTGTAGGTCTGCCCGTTGCCCGAACCGCTCCACCACTCGTACTGCCCCGCCTGCGGCTGCACGAGCTCGTCGGTGACCTGCTTCTTCGGCAGCACCACGACCGCGGCCTGCGGCTTGCTGGTGTTGTACTCCTCCGGGCCCAGGTCGATGGTGGTGTCCACCCCGCTGCCGGTCACGGTCTTGTAGTCCAGCCAGCCCAGCTGCAGCTTCTGCCAGGCACCGATGTCGCCCGGGCGCGTGCCGAGCGCCTCGCCCTCGGCGTTCAGACGGCTCTGGCCCATCAGCGACCAGTACTCCACCGCGTTGCCCACGCCACCGGCGATGTCGTAGTCGTCCGGCAGGCCCAGGTCGTGGCCGTACTCGTGGGCGAACACGCTCAGGCCACCGTTCTCGGGCTGCATCGTGTAGTCACCCACCCACAGACCGGTGCTGCCGACCTGGGTACCGCCGAGCTTGTTGTCCGCCGGGCCGGTCTGGCCCGCCTGAGCCGAGTTCACGTACGAGCGGTGGCTCCAGATCGCGTCCTCTCCCTGCTGCGGGTCACCGTCGGCCTCGTCACCGCCCGCGTGAACGATCTGGAAGTGGTCGATGTAGCCGTCCGACTCGTTGAAGTCCCCGTCGCCGTCGAAGTCGTACCGGTCCCACTGATCGAAACTGGCAACCTCGTCCTTGATCGCGGAGTCGCTGACCCCCTGAGCCTTCTGGTCGGCGATCCAGGCCTGGAGAGCGTCACCGATCAGCACGCCGCTGTTGCTGCACACGTTGCCCGAGCACGGGTAGCCGCCCGAGCGGCCGTAGCGGGCCTCGTTGTACGGCACCTTCACCCAGTCGGTGACGGCCCCCTCGACGCTGTACCGGCCCGAGCTCTGCGTCTCGTAGTACGTCTTCAGTGAGTCGCCCTCGCCGAAGTACAGGTCCTGATAATGCTTCTGGTCGTAGTCGGACTGCCAGACGGTGGAGTTGTCGTCCTGGGCCGGCTCCGGGATCGCGTTGTGCAGCGGACCCTCGAAGGTCGTCGGCCCGGCGGTGTCCGGGTCGGTGTCCTGGTCGGGGTAACTCGGGTGCCGCTGGTTTCCGAACTCGGCCAGCACCACGAAGATCCGGTCGGTCCGCTCCCGGCTGAGCTCGACGTAGGCGTCATCCGCCGTGCCCGCCCGGCCGGTCAGCTTCACCACCTCGCTGCCGTTGCGCTTCTGAACCACCGCGTCACCATTGAGGACGTCGGTGAGCGCCTCCTGTCGCAGAGCCCGCGCCTTGGTCTCGATCGGGCTGGCCAGGTCGTCCGATCCGGCGTTCTCGACCACTCCGGTACTGCTCGTTGTGGGCGCCGCGGTCGCTGTCATGGGTAGCAGGAGCCCGGCTCCCGCTGTCAGCGACAGGGTCGCCAGACCCACCAAGGCTTTTCGCACTCAGTCCTCCGGACCTTCAGGCCCGCGGTCGAACGCCGCGGGATTGACAGGAAACCTAAAGGCTCGGGCGAAGCGGGCAAGCTACGCATTGATGACATATGTGTTTCGCCATGAAAACGCCCAGCTCACCGGCCGCTGCGAGACATTTGCCATATGTGGTTCCCGCGGGCAACCTTTTGCCGACTTCTGCGGGCGCAACGAAAAGCGGCCGGCCCCTCGTGACGAGGGGCTGGCCGCTTACTCGATCTTCTGCTTGACCTCTTGCCTGGTCAGGCCGACTTGTCGCGCCGCTCACGCGGTTTGCGCACCGGTGCCTCGCGCGGCACCAGCGTCGGGATGACGTTCTCCAGCACCACCTCGCGGGTGACCACACACCGGGCGACGTCGTCGCGGCTCGGCACGTCGAACATCACCGGCAGCAGAACCTCTTCGACGATGGCCCGCAAACCTCGCGCCCCGGTACCCCGCAGAATGGCCTGGTCGGCAATGGAGTCGAGAGCGTCTTCGGTGAACTCCAGCTCCACCCCGTCGATCTCGAACATGCGCTGGTACTGCTTCACCAGAGCATTCTTCGGCCGGGTCAGGATGCGCACGAGCGCCTCCCGGTCGAGGTTCGAGACCGTGGTGATGACCGGCAGACGACCGATGAACTCCGGGATCAGCCCGAACTTCAGCAGGTCTTCCGGCATCACGTCGGCGTACGAGTCGTTGTTCGCCTTCGCCTCGTGCAGCGGGGCTCCGAACCCGATGCCCCGCTTACCGACCCGCGACTGGATGATCTGGTCCAGCCCGGCGAAGGCCCCACCCACGATGAAGAGCACGTTGGTGGTGTCGATCTGGATGAACTCCTGGTGCGGGTGCTTACGGCCACCCTGCGGCGGCACCGACGCGGTGGTGCCTTCCAGGATCTTCAGCAGCGCCTGCTGAACGCCCTCGCCGGAGACGTCCCGCGTGATCGACGGGTTCTCCGACTTCCGGGCGATCTTGTCGACCTCGTCGATGTAGATGATCCCCGTCTCGGCCTTCTTGACGTCGTAGTCAGCCGCCTGGATGAGCTTCAGGAGGATGTTCTCGACGTCTTCACCGACGTAACCGGCCTCGGTGAGGGCGGTCGCGTCGGCGATGGCGAACGGCACGTTGAGCATCTTGGCGAGCGTCTGCGCCAGATAGGTCTTGCCGCAGCCGGTCGGGCCGATCAGGAGGATGTTCGACTTGGCGATCTCGACCGGCTCGTCGCCGCGCCGGCCGGGCTCGCCCGCCTGGATCCGCTTGTAGTGGTTGTACACCGCGACCGCGAGCGACTTCTTCGCCGGCGTCTGCCCGACCACGTACTGCTCCAGGAAATCAAAGATCTCCTTCGGCTTCGGCAACTCGACCAGACCGAGTTCACTGGCCTCGGCCAGCTCCTCCTCGATGATCTCGTTGCACAGGTCGATGCACTCGTCGCAGATGTAGACGCCGGGCCCGGCGATGAGCTTCTTGACCTGCTTCTGGCTCTTTCCACAGAAAGAGCACTTCAGCAGGTCGCCACCGTCTCCGATGCGTGCCACGCGCAGTCCTTCCTCCGGGGGGCTTGCTGGCGGTCGCCCGTCGGCATCCGACCGGCCCCAGCACCATTCAACGCCACTGGGACGCCGCTGTCAGCGGCACCCCCTGTTCGTTCGGCGTGTCAGGAGCCGGACGGGGCAGGCGCCGTGGACACCTGCGCGCCCTTACGGCTCGTGAGCACCTGGTCGATAAGCCCATATTCCAGGGCCTGCTGAGCGGTCAGGATCTTGTCCCGCTCGATGTCTTTCTGCACCTGCTCCGACGTCTTGTTGGAGTGCAGTGCGATGGTGTCTTCCAGCCAGGTGCGCATGCGCAGCACCTCGTTGGCCTGGATCTCGATGTCCGACGCCTGGCCGTAGTCGCCACCGGACATCGCGGGCTGGTGGATCAGCACCCGCGCGTTCGGCAGTGCCAGCCGCTTGCCCTTGGTACCGGCCGCGAGGAGCACTGCGGCGGCCGAGGCGGCCTGGCCGAGGCACACGGTCTGGATCTCCGGCTTCACGTACTGCATGGTGTCGTAGATTGCCGTAAGAGCCGTGAACGAGCCACCCGGGCTGTTGATGTAGAGGGTGATGTCACGATCCGGGTCCTGGCTCTCCAGCACGATCAGCTGCGACATCACGTCGTCGGCCGAGGCGTCGTCCACCTGCACGCCGAGGAAGATGATGCGGTCCTCGAACAGCTTCGTGTACGGGTCCATCCGCTTGAAGCCGTAGGCCGTGCGCTCCTCGAAGTTCGGGAGCACGTAGCGGCTGCTGGGCGCGGCGACCTGGCCGGCGCTGCGACCGGAACCCGGCAGGTGCAGACCTGCGTGGTGGTCGGGGTAGCTCATCGGGTCACTCCTGTACTTGCTGCGGGAAGACAAGGGTCGATGTCGGTCGGGACGGTTCTGGCTGCCTGACTACGTGGCTGCACCAGCTGCACTGGCTGCATGCGGGCTGCCCGGATCTCAGGCGCCGGTACCGCCGCCACCGCTGACGTCACGCGCGGAGCTGACCACGTGGTCGACGATGCCGTAATCCTTGGCTTCCTGCGCGGTGAACCAGCGGTCGCGGTCGGAGTCCTTGGTGATGGTCTCGACCGTCTGACCGGTCTGCGCGGCGATCAGCTCGGCCATCTGCTTCTTGATGTGCAGGATCTGCTCGGCCTGGATCTTGATGTCCGTGGCCGAACCACCGATACCGCCCAGCGGCTGGTGCATCATCACGCGAGCGTGCGGGGTGGCGGAGCGCTTGCCCTTGGCCCCCGCCGTCAGCAGGAACTGGCCCATCGAGGCCGCCAGGCCCATCGCGATGGTCGCCACGTCGCAGGAGACGTACTGCATGGTGTCGTAGATCGCCATGCCGGCGGTCACCGAACCACCGGGCGAGTTGATGTAGAGGTAAATGTCCTTGTGGGGGTCTTCCGCCGCCAGCAACAGCATCTGCGCGCAGATCGCGTTGGCGTTCTCGTCGCGCACCTCGGACCCGAGGAAAATGATGCGGTCCTTGAGCAGACGGTTGTAGACGTGGTCGTCATAGCCCATGCCGGGCGACGCTGAGCGGGCCACCGGCTGGTCGAACGAATTCGTAACCGGCGGGTTGTCCCCCGGAACGATCAAGTGGCTCACGATGTCGCTCCCCAAAACGTTGGCACCTGACCCCGGGTTACCGGGGCGTCCGGGTGGGCCACCCGGTGCATTGACCCTAACGCGAGCGCCTCCCGGTGATCCTCCCCTACCGACCGTTGTTCGCTGTTAGCGCACCAGAGGCCCCTGGGCATGACCCATATGGCCTCTGACCAGGCGACACGCGGGTTACCAGCGGGGCAGCGCAAGGGCCGGACGGTCCAATCGGCAGGATCCGAACCGACTTTCACTGTCGTCCCCACGGCATTCACCGAGGACAACACCGGGATTCGTACGCGGAAAGCAGAACCGGCACCCTGCCGGGCTCAATGCCTGCGGGGTGCCGGTTCCAGAAAATCCGATCAGAGGGTGGGCAGCGCAGCCGGGTCGTCCGACTTCTTCGCCGTCTCGGTCGACTCGGTCTCCTCGACCTCGTCCACCTCTTCGGCCTCGACCTCATCGGCCTCGCTGGCCGGGAAGAGAGCCGTCAGGTCGATCGCGTTGCCCGACTCGTCCTTCACCTGGGCGCGCTCGAGCACCTGGGCGAGGGCCTTGCGGCGGCCGACCTCGGCCACCATCGACGGCACCTGGCCGGCCTTGTCGACGGCCTGGATGAACTCGTTCGGCTCCATCCGGTACTGCTGGGCGCTCGCGAGGAGGTACTCGATCAGCTCCTGCTGACCGACCTGAACCTCTTCCTTCTCCGCGATCGCGTCGAGCAGCAGCTGTGCCTTGAACGCCTTGCGGGCCTCGACCTCGACCTCTTCGCCGTGCGGGTCGTCCTCGGCCTTGCCCTCCTGCTCGAGGTGCTGCTTGACCTCAGCCTTGATCACGCCGTCGGGGACGGGGATCTCGACGCCGTCGAGGAGCTTCTCCAGGAGGCGCTCGCGGGCCTGGATGCCCTGCTGGTACTTGGCCTCCTGCTCGGCCTGCTCGGAGAGGCTGGCGCGCAGCTCTTCCAGCGTGTCGAACTCGCTGGCCATCTGCGCGAACTCGTCGTCCGCCTCGGGCAGCTCGCGCTCCTTCACCGACTGCACGGTGACGGTGACGTGGGCCTCTTCACCAGCGCGCTCGCCACCGGCCAGCGGGGAGTTGAACGTGGTGGTCTCGCCGGCCGACAGGCCCGGGAGCACCTCGTCCATGCCGACGAGCATCTCGCCCGAGCCGACGCGGTAGGAGACGCCCTTGACGCTGTCGATCTCCTCGTCGTCGATCTTGGCGGCGATGTCGATGCTGAGGAAGTCGCCGTCGGCGGCCGGACGCTCGACCGTCACCAGCGAGCCGAAGCGCTCGCGCAGCGTCTCGAGGCGCTCGGCGACCTGCTCGTCGCCGACCTTCACGTCGTCGACGGTGACCTCGACGGCGTCGAGGGCGGGCAGCTCGAACTCGGGCCGGACGTCGACCTCGGCGGTGAACTTCAGGTCGCCGCCCTCGGCCGGGTCGGGCACGGCGGTGACGTCGACCTCGGGCTGGCCGAGCGGGCGGATCTCGGACTCCTCGACGGCCTGCGAGTAGAAACCGGGGAGCGCGTTGTTCACCGCGTCTTCGATCACGGCGCCCCGGCCGAACCGCTGGTCGATGATCCGCGGCGGAACTTTGCCCTTACGGAATCCGGGGACGGTGACCTGGGACGCGATGTTCTTGTAGGCCGCGTCCATGCTCGGCTTGAGTTCGTCGAAGGGCACCTCGACGGTCAGCTTGACCCGGGTCGGGTTGAGGGTCTCGACGGCGCTCTTCACGAGGGGACTTCTCCTGGCCTTTGGACAATTGAGGACAATGGCCGCAATGTCGGTCCCGGTCCGGCAGCCGCGTTACGCGCGCCAGAGAGCAGATCGGCATCATGGCCTTCGGCACATCCTAGCCGCGCCATGAAGACACGCATGACATGCCCGGCCCACCCGCGTCACGTTTCCCCCGATCAGGGCTGTCACCAGCCCTGATCGTCCACACCTGACCACATTTGTCGGGGTACCCGGATTCGAACCGGGGGCCTTCCGCTCCCAAAGCGGACGCGCTACCAAGCTGCGCCACACCCCGCCATCCCGCTCGGACGAGCCGTGTAAGTGTCCGGCCAACCGGGTGACAGGCAGTAGGCTACGACACGTAGGCCGAAGGGTTGGCACGGTTTCCGGTTTTCCCGGTATCGTACGGACCGCTCAGCCACTCGCGGGTGTAGCTCAATGGTAGAGCCCCAGCCTTCCAAGCTGGTCATGCCGGTTCGATCCCGGTCACCCGCTCCAGACGTAAAGGGCCAGGTCAGAGGCGGGAATCCTCCGATCCTGGCCCTTCGTCGTGAGATGACAAACGGGGGCTGCGTGCCACACGGGCCGCCCGCGGGCCACAACCTTGAAACCCACGCGCCTTGTCTCCGCCCAGAAGCCCGCCGCCCGACGTCGGTGCTTCATCCTGGTCAGATGGAGGAGCGAGCGAGCTACCTGCGGCGATGCCCGATTGCGGTTCCGCAGCATCTGGCCGAGCTCGCCGACCCCTCTCACGGCCAGATCGAACTCCCCCTGGCCCTGGCCTGGACCGGTTGCCGCGCCTACGACCTGGACTTCCCCGCCGACCTTGCGGTGCTCTATGAACGCATCATCGTTGAAGCGACCGGCCCGTCCGGCCTGGAAGCCTTCCTCAACGAAACGCTGCTCACCCGCGTCTGGCACCGGCTCTATCTGCCCTCCCAGAACCGCAACCGCTGGGAATCCTTGTTCCCTGAGCTGGCCAACGCCGCGTAATTCGGCATGCCAGGAGGCCGCCATGAGCACCTGCCTCACACAGCCCAGTCCAGCGGAAGGGACGGCTGGAGAATGCCCGAGGTTCTCGAAGCTCCCGCGGCAGAAATCTGGATAGGCAGCCGGCAAGGCCTTTACAGTCCGGGCCGTCGAACTCTCCGCTGCCCCGGTTTGCCGGAAGCAGTTATCAAACATGATTGGCGCATACTACTCAGTTGACTTCGGGTGACCCGTACCCGCGTGATAAAGCCATAGTGTGCGACGCTCGTCGTCAATCAGATACCAAAGCCTTGCGCCAGAAGTGACTTCGTACTGCCAGACCTCCATCTGGACGCCCTTGTAGACGTGGGTCGCCTTGGCCCCCCGCAGTTGGTGCTGCCTCTCGGTATGACGTCTCGGATTCCCAGTAATCTGAACCCACGCTTCGTCCAAGGCACTCAATGCCTCTCGGGCCAAGGCGTCCCAGCCCTTACCAACACGAAGATTCGTCGTCCGCAGAACCCACGGGTTCGGTCGAGGAACCTCTTCCCCTCGCTTCATGCGCCAGGGCGGCCAATCACGGAATCGACATCGTTCGAATCCTCTTCCGACTCAGCATCACGCAGCGCTTGGGCGTTGTCCGGATCGGCCCAGGCAATAGCGCTGGACTGCCATGCCGCCATGGACAGGAAGAAGGGACGCAGTTCCCCGGTATCGGCGCCGGCCCGAAGGTCGCCGAGCAGCTCCTCAAGACACTTGACCTTCTCCTCGACCGGTAACCAGGCCACCCAGGGAAGAGATTCGGTCAGAGCATCGGCAGCCAGGTCAGGGCGCACAGCGGCCAACGCAGCCAGGGCCCGAGTCGCGACCTGCAAGCCCCTCACTTCACGTTCGTGCCGCTCACGAGTGGACAGATACAGATCGGCTGCGTCTCGCCGACCCAGAATCACGTCCCCTTCGGCCACAAGTTTCGTGACCTCAGTAGTTCGACGAGAAAAGTCACTCAGCGGCACGGTGGTAACCATGAGATCCATCATCCACTGAACTACCACTGAAGTCCAGGCCAGTCCACGGATGGCCCGTTGCCCGTCCAAGCATCCGGCAGGCGGGCCCCAATCTGGCGTCGTGCCACATACGTGCCACACGGGCAGGCCGCCCAGGGGCACTCCAGGCCACTCCAGGCACCCGAATCAGCCATAAAGCCCCAGGTAACATGGCAAAATCGAGGACTTCCAAGCTGGTCATGCCGGTTCGATCCCGGTCACCCGCTCAGAGCACGGAGGGCCAGGTCAGAAGCGGTTTTCTTCCGACCTGGCCCTTCGTCGTGGAGATGACATGTGGGGCTACGTGCCAGATCCGTGCCCACCGCCGACAGGCGCAGGATCCGTGCACGAACGTTCCAGTGCTCCATACTGGGCTCGTGGAGGATCGACTGAGCCACCAACAGCGGCGTCCCGTAGCCGTGCCCCGGAGTCTCACCGAACTCAACGGGCCGGAACACGGCTAGGTCGAACTCCCCGTGACCCTGGCCTGGACAGGCAGGCGCACATACGACCTAGACTCCCCTGCCGACCTGGCGGTCCTGTACGAGCGGATCATTGTCGAGGCCACCGGCATCGACGACCTCGTTGCGTTGCTGAACGAGGTACTACTCACCCAGACCTGGCCTCGGCTCTACCTGCCTCCGGGAACCCGTGGTCGCTGGGAATCCCGATTCCCAGAACTCTCAGCAGCCGCATAGCCTGCCCTCGATGGACGACTTCCACGAGCGTTTGGCCCGCACTGCGCTGTCCCGCATCGGACGATTCGGTTTCGCGCTGGCCGGCGGTTATGCCATCCAGGCGCACGGCTTCCTGGAACGCATGTGCGAGGACGTCGATCTCTTCACCACCGCAGCCGCCGAAGAGCAGTTCGACACGACAGTGGCCGAAGCGATCGACGCCTTCGCCGAAGCGGGACTCGATGTCGAGACCGCAGTCCATCAAGCCGGTTTCGCTCGGTTGGTCGTGACCGACCTTTGCGGGCCGGGCGCATCAGGGTGAGTCCGGCGTCGGCCCGGTCGGCCTCGAAGTCGCGGCCGTAGTAGTTCTTGTCGGCGATCAGGGTTGGCCCGGCGCGGTCCGCTACCAGGCTGGGTTCGGCACCCAGGACATCCAGAAGGGTCTGGCGTTCATCAGCTTTCGCGCCGTTGAGGGTGAGAAGCAGCGCGTCGGGGAGAACCTGACGCACGAGGGTGCCCTTGCCTACCTGACGAGCGCTTGCACAACCGTGTCCGGGGTATCCACCAGCGCCTCCCGGGCCAGGCGTTCCAGGTGTCCACACACCAGGATGTGATCTGTCGTATTCACACACTTACTCTAGTCCTGACCAGCAAAGATGCGATTCTTCCCGTTGATCTGCCGCATCCTTCTCGTTGATTTGCAGCTCGTCGAATCCTGCGGCACGAAGTAGCCGGTCACCGATCAGGACGGATACGACCAACGGGCTGGACACTCGTTCGCGTGCCGGGTGCGTACCAGATCAGCAGGCCACTCGGGCGGCCAGGCCACTTAAGGCATCCGGGGCGGACATGCTTCCCTTGGCCAAGGCCCCGATCCGAGGGCTTCCAAGCTGGCCACGCCGGTTCGACGCCGGTCACCCGCTCCAGACACGAGGGCCAGGTCGTAGGCATGGTGGGCCACGTAGCAGAAAGATGGTGGGGCCTGATCAGCTGCAAGCCGAAATGACGTCTACCGAGATCCTGGTCGACGACCACGGCGAACGGGTACCGTTACGCCGGATCTGGGGACAAGACTGATCGACTACTTACAGACGATTTGGTCGCGGCTTGACAGCCACCACGTCCACCAGCTCTTCGCAGCCCTTGAAGTCATCCGGATTGACCGTGTACAAGGGCAATTCAACACTGGCCGCCGTCGCCGCAATCATCAAGTCCGAGGCCCGCCTGCGTGGCCCAGATCCAGTCGCACGGACGGCTGCGCAGATCTGACCATAGAGCCGAGCGGCCGCCTGATCATATGGAAGCGGATCGAAAGTCGCCTCCACATAATGCAATACAGCCACCCGCCCGGCCCGTTTCGCCGGATCATCGGTAGCATTCGGACCGAAAAACAACTCTCCCAAAGTTACCGCCGTAATCAGGATTAGGTCAGGCAGTTCCGCAGCATCGTAGAGCTTCAGCGCAGCAATGATGTTGGTGTCGACGACCGCAGCCTCGTGCACAGTCACAGGCCCGTCCCCTCATACGGATCCTCCAGGTCTTGACCGACGACGCGGTCCAGATCGGCCCGCAGTTCATCAGCATCCACCGCAGGGGCGGTAGCAAAGACAGCGAAGACCTCTTTCTTGGGAACTGCCCGGCGACGCCGGATCGGAACCATTCTGGCCAGCGGCTCACCATTGAGGGTCAGCGTGTAGGCATGGCCTTGCCGAAGGTCGCGCGTGATCATGCCCGAGTCCGCCACGAACTGACGGACGCTGACGTCCGCCGGTTGTTCCCTTGGAAAGGCCATACCCAAATCTTGCCTCGCCTTACCGCAGCGTGGTGCGGCGAACTCGTCCCGGATGCACCGCCGACCGTGAGGCCTGCGGCCGGCACCAGGAATCCGGCCATCAGGACCCGACCGTCCCATTCGACCGTGCGAACGCATCACACTCGGTATCAACGGCATACGCCCTGCCCAGGCCCGAGATAGCCGTCCTGGAGCTACCTCAGAGCGAACTGGTTGTTCACCAAGATCGGTCGGCCGGTAAGCCAACCGCTTTACTGGGACCTACAAGTTCATATCCCCGACTGACCAGGGAGGCCCCGCTGACCGCCCAGCTCCCGCCGAGCATCCGCCCAGCCGTCCGGGTCCTGTGGGACTACCACGACCTCCACCACGTCCTGGAACCCTCCGACGTCGGCGTCGGACTCGGGAGCCACGATCTGGGTGTGGCCACCTGCGCCGCTCAGCTCTATTTGGCCGGCACCGTCCCGCTCATCGTGTTCACCGGCGCCAACGCACCGACGACAGTCGAGCGGTTCCCCCGGGGTGAGGCGGTCCACTATCGGGAGCACGCCCTCAGCCTCGGCGTCCCGGACGAGGTGATCCTGGTCGAGCCGGCAGCACGGAACACCGGCGACAACATCACGCTCACCCGAGAATTGCTGCGAGGCCGCGGGATCGAGCCGAAGTCCCTGACCCTGGTCTCGCGTCCCTACCAGCAGCGTCGGGCCTACGCGACGTGCCGCAGACTCTGGCCCGAGGTCGCGACCGTGCAGTGCGCTTCCCTACCTCTTGCCCTGGACGACTACGTGGCCGGCATCGGGGACGCCGACCGGGTGGTGAACATGCTCGTCGGCGACACCCAGCGGATCGAGGTCTATGCCGAGAAGGGCTTCGCCATCGAGCAACCCATGCCTGACGAGGTACGTGACGCCTTCCGCCAGCTGGTCGAGGCCGGGTACACCTCGCGTCTGATCTGACACGTCACCAAACGCAACCCCGCCCCCGCTGCCGCAGTGACCTTGGAGAAGTGATGGCAAGCGCTCGAACGGGTGCTTCAGAGCCCTCGGCCGCGGCCGAGGGAGGGGGATGACCTTCGCTCCTGCGGAATCACCCCAACTCCTACCTCATCCACGCAGGGCACCACGAAAGCGCGTCGTCGCAGCAGCCATGCTGGCAGGGCTCGGATGCATGGGCGCGCTCTTCTACGGCGGCGACGCCCGCGCCTGGTTCAGGAACGTGACCACTGGTGACGACGTGGGCGGTCCCTACTATCCATCAGCGAGGTTCATGGCTGAGCACGTCGGCTGCCTCGATGTCTTCCACCCCGCCCAGATGCCCGGTGGCAGTATGAGTTCCGGCGAATGCACCCTTGCGAACGGAACCTTCATAGAATTCCGCACCTTCAGAACGGGCGAAGAAGCGTCCGCCTGGCTCAACGGAGCTCAAGGCCAGTCCGGGCTGCTCGATCAGTCTGGCGCCGGGGGCGTGGGCGGGAACTGGGCTATCCGTGTCAGCGGAACCACCGACCGCGAAGCCATGGACAGAATTTTTCAGTCGTTACCAAGCTGACCGTGCGGCGTGAGCCGGGAGGACACGACCGTCCGTAGCACCTCGCACTTTCTGGGTCCCGGCTCTGTCGACCGGCGGAGACTGTTGCTTCATCGCCAAGACGCCGGATCAGTCCTCGTCGTCGCGGTAGACATCGAGCCACAGGTCACCCGGCAGGGCGGTCAGGCGCAGGAGAACATCACGGGGTCAGCTCCGTAGCATTCTCACCGTCCCGGACATCGAGCATGCCCAGCCAATGAGCCGCGTACCCCTCGCGCTCGAGATCCCACAGCATCGCGGTGACCGGCTCGAGCTGGTGCAGTAACCGTTCCAGCATCTCCGGCAGCCGCACATCGTCCTCTGCTTCGACAGCGCTGCTGAGAATCCACGCGGAATGCGTTCGTGTGCGCTCGGGATTCCGCGATGAGATGACCGTCCCCGCCTCCAGAAGCCGGGTTGCCGGGATTCCGAGCCGCTCGGTCACCGCCGCAGCAGTGCCGCCGTGTTCATTGGTCAGCCGGAACGACACGATGCTTCTCACGACGACGAATTCTTCTCGCCTGCCGCAATTCGCGCAGCCGTGACACGAGCCCATCGAGCAACAAGCCAGTGAATTGCCCCTTGCCGCGCCTGATCTATACCGATAGTTATGAACCGTGACCGGTCGGGCCCATGAGATCGAAGAAGCCCTCACATCCCTCACCTCTGCCGTGAAAGGACACCTCACCCGCACCGAACGTGCCGTGGTCACAACGGAGAACAGGGCCCTCAATGCTCTTGAACACGGCTGGGTCGGGCTGAATCAGGGTTACGAGTCCGCCGCCGAGCACCTCACCGAGACCGCCGGTGAACTTCAGGGCGTCCGGGACCAGATCAACAGCTGCATCAAAATTCTCCACCCGATACGCGACGACACCGGTCTGCGCGCCGCTACAGAACGCCTCCACACCGCAGCCGGCGAACTCGAGGCAGGCCTCGACGGCATCCTCACCCGCCTCCACGAAGCTCGTACTCTCCTCGAAGCCACCGGCGAAGAACACCTCATCGGCATCCTTCAGGACCTGATCGAACAGGTTCAGGAATCAGCCGAGGCCCTCGCCACCGTTGAGAAAGACCTCGCCGCCGAGGTCGAAGAAGCGTCTTGTTCAGGAACCGAAGAGAGCCCACTCGGCACCTGGATCTCTCCCGCCCAGCGCAGCGGCCCCCAGGTCAACCGCGATATCGACGACGGCGAGTCCCTTCGCGGTGCGACGAAAGCCCAGGTCGCCGACGCCGCTCAGAGAGCCGGCTGGCACTTCAGGGGCCGATCACGCGACGGCAACGGTGACGTCTGGTTTCATCCCACCCGGAAGGGCGAGCAGATCATCATCAATGACGGTTACCCCGGCGCGAACGACCCGACTCACGCCGGACCGTACGTCAAGATTTCACGTAACGGCACCAAACAGCGCTATCCCCTGAGCGGAGAACCGTCATGACTAGCGAGCCTGGTCCCACCTTCACGAAGATTGAACGCGAAACCCTCTGGAACGCAGTGGAAGGAACCCATCTGATCGAGATCCGAAACGATGTTCCGGATCCCGGATATCCCCTGGAGACCTACCGCTCGGAAGTAGGCCGGGCCGTGAAAAGGCTGGCCGACGCCGGGCTGATCACTCTCTTCCTCGGTGCCTGGGGTGAGGAGGCGACCAGGACCATCGGCATCAGTGAAGCCATGGCCAGGATCAGCGACGGAACTGCCTGGGACCCGGACCAAGCAGAGCTCATCAGCATCGAGGCAACCGAAGAAGGGCGCTTCGTGGCGATGTCGCTGTAGAGCGGGCACCTCACCCGAACCGCCGCACCGTCGGCCACCCCGCAGCCGTAGCATCCCATCCGGGCTTGCCGTAGGTCACGAAACGGATCCAGGCACCGTGCATCTCGGCCTCCAGCCGGGCCGGGCCACCCTCCGGGCCGAGCAGGCCCCGATCGCCGCGCAGGTCCGCGGCACCGGCCCTGCCGAACACGAACGGCAGGTCCACCCCGTGCGCCGCGCCGAGGGTTCCGCCGATCGCCGCGGACGGCCAGGTGAACTCGTACTCGAACGTGGGATTCCGGGCCTCTACGGACGCGGCGCTCAGGGCCCGGGTGCCTTCCCGGAACACCGCCTCGGTGAGGATCGCCGATCTCAGCTCGTCCCAGTTCGTGTGCGGGGGGTCAGCCGGTCCGGAGCCTCCGGGCGAGGCGGCCGCGGCGACGGCGAGTGCTTCTGCCTCACCGCCGGGGACGGGTGCTGTGTAGAGATTGCCCTCGTGGGTGGTCGCTCCCAGGAGAAGTGCTGCCGGTATTCCCCTCCCGGCGCCGATGGTGACGGCGGGCTGCTCGTCCAGCACCGGCGCGAACGGGGTGATGCCGGCCAGGGGATGGCGGACGCCGGGCAGTCGCAGGTCGAGGCCGGTCAGGCAGGACAGGGAGTCGATCAGGGTGGCGTCGTCGATCGTGGCAAAATCACTTGCGGTGGGCCCAATCCCAAGGTGGTAAGCAACACGCTCGGTGACCAGCGAGGCTTGCGCGGGCAGGAGGGCGCCCAGGCCGCTGCCGCTGGCCACGATCGCCTGGCCGAACGTTCCGGCGAAGCGCTGGTCGGCGAGGGCCGCGGCCACGATCATCGCGCCGGCCGACTGACCGGCGAGCGTCACCCGACCCGGATCACCGCCGAAGGAACCGATCTCGCGCTGCACCCAGCGCAGGGCGGCCAGAACATCGAGGAGCCCGCGGTTGGCCGGTGCATCGGGAAGATGGAGCCATCCCGGTACCCCGAGCCGGTAGTTGACGGTCACGCACACGATCCCGGCGCGGGCGAAGGCCGCGCCGTCGTAGAGCGAGGCTGCGGTGGAGCCGGCGACGAATGCTCCACCGTGCACGAACACGAGCACCGGGAGGGGCTCGTGGGAGGGGACCGACGGCGTCCATACATTGACCGTCAGTGGAAGATCGCCCGCTACCCAGCCGGGACCGAAGAACGGGGTCAGGTCGAGGGGGTCGAAGGCACCACCCCGGTCGGGCTGGGGCGAGGTCGGGCCGAAGGCTCTCGCGTCGCGCTCGCCGCTCCAGGCCGGGAAGGGGATCGGTGCAGCGAACCGGTCGGCGCCGGAACTGTTCGTGGCGTAGGGAATTCCCCGGAACGCGAGAACGCCGTCGGCGGCGGTGCCCCGGACGCGGCCGAGCGTGGTCTGTACTGAGCTCATGACGAGATCCTGTCCTGATGGGTGGTGTCCGGCACCGAGCAGATCAGTGCCGGACACCACCGACCGCCTCAGTGCCGGGCGAGATGGGCGACGAGCAGGTTGGGGTCTTTCTGGGTGGTGTAGGCGGCGCTGGGCACGTAGACCGTCGTGCCGCGGACCGCGACCGACGTCGGGTTGGAGAGGCCGTCGTCCTTCGTGAGTACGGTCTTCTTCGTGCCCTTGCCGCTGACCAGGACGACCTCGTTGCTCGGGTTGATCGTGGCCAGGAACTGGTTGCCCCGGCCGGTGAAGGCGAAGTCGTCGATGCCGGTCAGACCGGTGGCGACCGTCGTGAACGTGCCCGCGCCCGCACCGGTGAGCGGACTGCTCAGGACGGTGCCCTGGTCGAGGTTGGTGACGTAGAGACGCTGACCGCGGATCTTGGCGCCGTTCACGCCCAGGAGCCCGGTGGCGGCCAGTTCCTCACCCTGGCCGAACACCTTCACCTCGCCCGCCGGAGTGACGCTGTACACCGCTCCCCCGACCGAGTCGGTGACGTAGAGCACGCCGGTGGCGCGGTTCATCGTCAGGCCGTTGGGCAGACCACTGGCCGGCAGATCGGCCATCTTGTGCGGGGCCTGGCCCTCGGTGAACTTCCAGATGCCGTTCTCGGCCTTGGTTCCCGTGGCGTAGGCGACGTAGAACGTGTCACCGTCGCGGACCAGCCCGGTGGCCAGCGGGAAACCGAGAACCGGGGTCTTGGCCTCGGTGTCCTTGGGTGCCGGGAGGGTGGCGAGGACGTGGGTGACGCCCTGGCTGTCGATCCGGGCGACCTGGCGGCTGCCGGCGAACGTGACGTCGACACTGCCGTTCCGGTCCAGGACGACGTTCTCCGGCATCTGACCGCCGCTCAGGTCGAAGTGCACCTGGACGGAAGCTTTCGAGATGGGTGCCGATGCCGCCTGGGCGCCGATGGCACCCGATCCGAGAACGGCTGCGGCGAGGACGGTACCGGCGATGGTGCGGGTAATGCTACGCATGATGATTTCCTCGGGAAGTGATGACGAAAGGGGTGGTTTCAGGCGCTGGTGAGCGGGGCCCAGTGGTCGAGGGAGAAACCGTCGGCTTCGGCCCTCACGGTGAAAGCGCCCTGGCCGGTGAAATGGGCCGGGAACATGAGAGTTCCGTTGGCCGCGGCCTCGGTGAACACCCTTCGGCGGGTCTGCACGGCCAGGTCCGGGTCTTGGCAGAAGCAGCTGTTCACGGCCGGTTCGCCGACCTGGAGCGGGGTGTGCAGGATGTCGCCGATGAAGAGAACCTCCTCGTCCCCGGAGGTCAGGCGCAGGATCGAGGAGCCGGGCGTGTGGCCGGGAGCTGCTTCCAGCACGAGGTTCTCGTCGATCCGCTCGGTGCCGCTCCACTGCTTCACCTGACCGGCGGCCAGGATCGGGGCGATGCTGTCCTCCCACATGTTCTGCGCGGCCGGGCCGAGCACGCTGGGGTGCCCGTTGGCCGGGTTCCAGAACTCCAGGTCCTCGGTGGTCATGTAGTAGGTGGCGTGCGGGAAGGTGGAGGTCCAGGCGCGGTCACGCAGCACGGTGTTCCAGCCGGTGTGGTCGGGGTGGATGTGGGTGTTCACCACCACGTCGACGTCTTCGGGTCGTACCCCGGCGAAGGCCAGCCGGTTCAGGAAATCGCTGTCGAGGTGCGACCACAGGGGCACGTAGGGGCGCTCCTTGTCGTTGCCGACGCCGGTGTCGACGAGGACGACCTTTCCGGCACTGCGGATGACCCAGGTCTGCATCGCGACCCGGTGAGTGTGCTCGTGCACCGATTCACCGCCCGGGATGAGGAACTCCGGCGCGTTCCAGATGCCCGGGTTCTCCCACATGTGCGGCTGCGAGTTCGGGAAGAACTGCGAGGGCGTCATGTACAGGTCACCGGCGCTCTCGATCACGCGGGTCACGGTGACGTCACCGAAAACTAGCTGGTGGACGTCGGTCACGGCGGGGCTGTTCACGAAAGTCTCCTGGGGGCCGGGTCAGCGGAAGTTCCGCGATGACGACTGATGACGACTGATGACGACTGTGCAGCCCCCGGGCGGTCGGCAGCCAGACCGGCGTGTGGGTACCCCTGGCCGGGATAGGCAACCCGGCCCGGCGGGAGCGATGCTGGTGCCATGAGTCATGACTCCCCGGGATCGCTCGGCGAAGCGTTGCGGGCCTGGCGCTCCCGCGTCAGCCCGGAGGACATCGGGCTGCCCACCTACGGGGAGCGCCGCCGGGTGGCCGGGCTGCGCCGTGAGGAACTGGCCCTGCTCGCCGGGGTCAGCGCGTCGTACTACACCCGCCTGGAGCAGGGGCAGTCACGGAACGCGTCCCCGGAGGTGCTCGACGCGATCGCCGGGGCATTGCGCCTCACCGACGCCGAACGTCAGCATCTGAGCGCTCTGGCTGCGGGTACCCGGCGCCGCACGGCACCGAAGCGCCCCCCGGCCGAGCACGTCGACCCGGCCCTGGCCGACCTGCTGGCTGTGCTCGGCGACGTGCCCGCGATCGTGCTCGGACGGCGCAGCGACGTGCTGGCGTGGAACGCGATGGGCCACGCCCTGCTGGCCGGGGACGTGCCGCTGACCGCCCCGCAGACACCCGGCTCCCGCCCGAACATGGTCGAGCTGATCTTCACCGACCCGCACCACCGGGAGCTCTACACCTGCTGGCCGGTCAAGGCCCGAGCCGTGGTGGGGAACCTGCGCGTGGTGGCGGGGCAGCATCCGGACGATCCGGTGCTCGCCTCTCTGGTCGGCAACCTGTCGATGTCCAGCCCGGACTTCGCCCGGCTGTGGGCCGATCACCGCGTGCAGCCGTGCGCCACGGCCGACTACGAGCTGCAGCATCCGCTGGTCGGCACGCTGACGGTCACCCAGCAGTCGCTGCGGTCCCTGCAGTCGCCCAGCCAGGTCCTCGTCACGTGCACCGCCCCGGCCGGTTCACCGTCGGCCGCGGCCCTGACCCTCCTCGCCCAGCTGGTGCACGCAGGCGGTCACCAGACGCCGGCCACCCGTCCGGCCCCGGCGCGTCCCTGACGGCGTCACCGGCCCGGCAGCATCGACAGGGCCTGCGAGCGCTGGGCGACCAGGTCGGCGTAGGTACCGTCGCGCTCGGCCCAGCGGTGCCTGAGCACACCCTTCACCAGTACCTCGTGCGGTGTGGGCTCGACGGCGAGCAGTTCCATCACCTCGTCCGCGAAATTGGCTACCCGCAGGGCCTCGGAGTACGCGTGCACCGCGGCCTTGGACGCGGCATAGGTCGGCATCGGGGGGGGAAGGGCAGGAACCCGATCCCCGAGCTGACCGTGACGAATGTGCCCGCGCCGCGGCCAATCAGGTGCGGGGTGAAGGCATCGAGGACGCGGATGGTGCCGTACAGGTTGGTCTCGATGGTGGTCGTGGCCGTCTCGAAGTGGGCCGGATCGCGAAGATCCTCGATCAGCAGCACGCCCGACATCGTCACGACCACGTCGAGGTCAGGATGCCCGGTGAGCAGGGCGTCGCGGGCGCTCAGAACCGGCGCCGGATCGGTCACGTCGATGTCGACCGTGCCGAACGCTTCCGAGGCCAGCTCGGCAAGCCTCTGCGCGCGCCGGCCCCCGATGACGACACTGCTGCCGGCCGCCCGGAACCGCCGGGCCAGCTCCAGACCGATGCCTGAGGTGCCGCCGACCATGAGAACGGTGCGAGATGTGATGTCCATGCCCCGATCCTCGGGCCGCACCGCTCTGCGTGGGACGGCCCTGTGGAGACAGGGAGTGGCAGGACCCCCGTCAGCGACCGCTCAGAACGTCCAGTTCCCCGGAGCGACCCGCCTCCAGAAGGGCCGCCCAGGCCGAAGATGCGCAGAGCAGTATCCCCAGGTTCGGCCTTTTCGAATCCCGGAGTACCACGGAACCATCGGGCAACGATGCCATCTGGACACAACCGTTCAGTCCGGAGAACGACGATTTACGCCAGACCAGACCCGCAAGATCAAGGTTTTCCATGATCACTCCACCCTCCGCACCGGGGCTCCCCCATCCCGTACAGAGCCCCGACTCCCAAGCGCAAGGGTAAGCGACGTTCGATCGCCTGCCTATTGCCGGCGGAGGAGAGTGCCATTCGCATGTCTCCTCCGCCGAGGAGTTCACGTGAGGAAACTACTCGTTGCGCGGCAGGAGGAAATCAAACTCACCCCGGGACAGCCCCGCCAGAAACGAACGCCATTCGAATTCATTATACGAAAGGTGGCCACCAGTCGGGTTCTTAGAATCTCTGATCAAAATAGATCCATCGGGCGCAAGCGCAGCTTCAACACAACCGTTGATTCCGGAGAACGAGGACTTCGTCCATTCCAGATCGGCATCGACCGAAACACTCTTATTCATGCCCTGACCATCCATGGTGACCCCCGATATGACAGCCACAACCTCATGTCGTGGCCAGGTGTACTCACATCGGCGCGCTGGCCCGAGGCACCGCACCCGCAGCCAACATACTTCACCCTGGTGGAGCAGCATCAATCCCTGACAAAGCCCGGATCGGGACAAGCCCTTTGTCCCCATCTGAGTCCGCCGCCGTCAGGCCTGATAGGCAGCCAGCCTCGCGGTTAGCAACTGGATCGACTCCGAAGCGTCAAGCGCCTCCGCCCGGAGGTGCGCAAGAACTCGTTTATGCAGGTCAACTTCACTTTTATTGAGATTGAAATCCTGTCCTCGCAACGTATCTGTGTAGACAACGTCCGTGACCCCGTCCTGTGGGAGCGTCAAGGCGGTGAAGGGGCCCACCGGACCGGCCACCGCACCTTTATCCATGGGGAGAACATAGACTGAGACCCATGACTCCTGAGCGGCACTGATGAGCCATTGAATCTGCTCCCGCATCACCGCAACGCTTCCGACAATTCGCATCAGGACAGCCTCATCCAGAATGACGCTGTAGTCCACGGAACCGGCCCGGGCCGTCAGATGACTACGGCGGAGTTCACGGACATCGATTCGCTCATTGTTCTGCCGATCCGTTGGAATGGATTTCCAATAGAGGCGCACTACGTCACGAAAGTAGTGCCAGGCATATGAACGCGTCTGCAGCAGAGCCGGCATGGTGGTGTTCTCGAACTGCTCGATCCGGGTTGCAGCTTCTTCATATCCGATGAATGTGCCGTATTTTTCATCGATCACCTCGTACTCCTCCCACCACCCTGACGCCCGTGCGCCCGCGACCAGAGCCGCCAGCTCCGCAATCCGGTCGTCATTCTGCAGACCGTAGTACCGGCACAGCTCCCGGACGTCGCGGGCCCGGGGGATGCGCCCACCCGTCTCGATGCGGCTGATCGTTGCCGTTGACACCTCGAGGACGTCGGCGGCGTCTTCCAGCGTCTTGCCGGCCTCCAGCCGTAACTGCCGCAGGGTGCTGGCCAGCTCCACCTTGCTGACCAATGGGTTGTTGGGCACGCTCAAAGGTCTCGCCCCCTGAACCGAACGTATGCGTCAATCACTCTTCGTGTGCGCAACTTGCGTTTGGTAGGCCTTCAGTCTGCAATGCGCCGATTTGAACCTTGCTCTCCGCAAGACTACAACGCACTATGTGAATTAGCGGGGTATCGGTAGATCTAGGCCATCAGTGTCCACTGCACGATGGACTCCAGCACCCCGCCTCCGAGGGAGGTGGTGCGCGGCCCGACCGGCCGAGATCAACTGCCCGGCGCCGGTTCATGACTGACCGACGTCTGAGGGCTCTCGAACAAAGCGCTGGGCCCGAAGGTGCTGCAACACCTGGGCCCAGCTGAACTCCACTGGGGAGCACGCAATGACTAACTGTACTCCAGTCCTCTCAACTGAACAGAGGCTGATATCGACGAAGGGGACTGATCTTTACCGGTTCAGTTCCCGGGCCGACTCGTTGAGACCGATCCGGAGGGGTGCCCGATGAGCAACCTCTTCCTGGTCTGTCTGCTGCTCGGCGGGGTCGCGTGTGTGATGTGGCGCGAATTCCTCTATCTCCTGATGGTTCTCGGTGTCGCCATGTTCTGCATGGCGTTCATCTTCATCGCCCTGGGCGTGCAGTCCGTCGTCCAGGCGTCCTGAGGGAGGGCCTTCATGGGTGGGCGACCGCCCATGAAGGTACTCACCCGCTCGGGGGCCGCTGCGCCTGGATCTTGTGTTCGGCGTCCTCGAATCCCAGGGCCCGGTACATCCCGATCGCGTGGTAGCCGGGATCGGCGACGATCACCAGCTTTTCGGCGCCCATGGAGGACAGGCCCCACTCGCCCAGGCGATGCACCAGGGTGGAGGCCAGGCCGCGGCGGCGGTAGGCCGGGTGGGTCTCGACGTTCTGGAAGCGGGCCACGCCGCTGCCGTCGGTGAACAGCCCTGCACCACAGCGCATCTCACCGTCGACGAAGGCGCCGAACCAGACTCCGTGGCCGGCCTGCGTCATCTGCCGGTACTCCGCCGCCTTGCGGTGGACGAACTCGGCGTGGTCGTCGGCCGACGACTCCTCGAGCGACAACCGCAGCAGCGCCATGCTGTGCCAGTCGTCGGAGCTCTCGAGTGGGCGGATCAGCAGATCGGCGGGCGCCGGTGGGGTCAGTTCCGTGGCGGTCAGCACGGCGTCGACCATCACCTCCAGGCCGAGCGCGGCGGCACCCTCCGGGTCCGGGACGGCGCCGTCCACCCCGTCGAGGCCGAGGGCGATGTGGTCGGCGCCCGGGAACTCTCGCTCGAACTCGGCCACCCAGCCGGGCCACTCCCCCACCCCGGGCTGCTCCCGCAGCAGCAGGAAGTTCCCCCACCAGTAGCCGGGGTTCTCCGGTGTCCGCACGACCAGGTGAGACCCGCGGTCGGAGACCAGCGACCCACCCAGCCGGCGCAACACCAGGTCGGTACGGAATCCCAGGGATGCAACGTCGTCCACCCGGAGAAGCCTAGTGACCCCCACCCCTGGGTGATCAGGCCCGGTGTCCCCGAAGCCGGAGAACTACGAGAGTGCGAGTTCCCGATCTTCGGGGACACTTTGCATGATCACGAAAGGTTGAGGGCCGGTGGGTCAGAACATCCCGAGGTATTCGCGCTGCTCCCAGTCGGAGACGTGCATCAGGTAGCGATCGAACTCGCTGCGCTTGATCGCGCTGTACCAGCTGATCACGTCGGCCCCGAAGGCGTCGGCGAAGACCTGGTCCTGTTCCAGCGCGTCCACCGCCTCGCCGAGGGAACGGGGTAGGCGGGGGGCCTCGTTCTCGTACGGATTGCCGGTCGGGGCGCGCAGTTCCAGATTCCGCTCCAGCCCGTCCATCCCGCTCACCAGCTGCGAGGCGATGTACAGGTACGGGTTGGCGGAGGGCTCGCCGGAGCGGTTCTCCAGCCGGGTCGCCGGATCGCCCGGCCCACCGACCGCACGCACCATGGCGCCCTTGTTGTCGATGCCCCAGGCCACCCGGTCCGGCGCCAGCGAATAGGCCTGGTAGCGCTTGTACCCGTTGACCGTCGGGGTGCTGAACGCGGCCGCCGCCCGGGCGTGGGTGAGGATGCCCTCCAGATAGTGCGTCGCCACCGGCGACAGCGTCCCGGTGCCGTTCGGCGGGACGAACACCGGTTCGCCGGAGACTGCCGAGGTCAGCGACTGGTGCAGATGCCAGCCGGTGGAGGCGGTTTCCGCCCCCTGCGGCCGGGACATGAAGGTGGCCTCGTAGCCGAGCCGGCGCGAGATCTGCCGAACGGCGCTGCGGCACAGCACCACCGCGTCGGCGGTGAGCGCGGCGTCGGCGGCGTCCATCGTCAGTTCCAGCTGGCTCGGCCCGAACTCCAGCTCCAGGGAGCGCAGCGGCAGGTCGAGCGCGGTCAGCCCGCGGTAGAGCGCCTGCACCAGGTCGTCCAGGCCGTCCAGGGCCTCCTCGTGCAGCAGCTGGGCGCCCGGGGTGGTCGGGTGCATCGTGCGCGGACGCCCCGGAGCGCCCGGCCGGCCGATGTTCTCGGCAGCGAACGGGGCCTCGTCGGCCCGGAAGACGTGGAACTCCAGCTCGGCGCCCACCGTCATCCGGTAACCCGCGTGCTCCAGCTTCTTCAGGGAGCGGCGCAGCAGGTCACGGGTGCTGAACGCGACCTCCGAGCCGTCCGGGAAGCGCAGGTCGCAGAGGATCCAGCCGGTCCGCTTCGCCCAGGGCAACACGCGGAACGTGGTCGGATCGGGCACCAGGACGATGTCACCGGCACCCGAGAAACGCTCCAGTCCCAGCCCGGCCCCCTCGGTGAAGACCGGGAACACCGACTTGCCCGAGGTGTCTTTCAGCAACAGGGAACTGGGCGCGGTGACGCCCGAGCGCATGGCCGAGGCCACGTTCGAGCGGGTGATCGTCTTGCCGCGCAGCAGGCCGTGCTGGTCGACGAACGCGAACCGGACCATCTCCAGGCCGATCTCGTCCATCACCCGGCGCATCTGGGCCGAGGCCGCATACTGCGCGTCGGTCCACAGGTCGTGACGGTCGATGAACCCGCCGCGGTCCTTCGCCAGCATCGGCCGGGCGTTCCGGCCTCCACCGGCCTCGGCCACGTCGCGCTGGTCCTGGTTGCGTAGCGATGGATCAAAGGACGACAGCACTGCTGGGGGCACCTCCCGGCCCCCCTGGGGCTGGGGGACCTCAAGCATCTGCGTTCTCCTGCGAAACAGCCGGCGCTGTGGTGGCGGCCCACGGGGACGCCTGACGGCGCTCGTCCTCGGCGAACAGCCAGTCGGACTGCCAGTTCTCGTTGGTGGCGAGGGTGTCGACGGCCAGAGGGCCGGTGAAGGTGGCGGCCTCGGTCTCGTCCAGCGGGTGCGCGGGCAGCTTGCCACCGGCGGCGAACGCCTCGATCGCCTTGAGCAGCAGGCGGCGGTTCGCGGTGACGGCACGGTCGGAGACGCCCAGCCGTTCGAGGGTGCGGTCCTGGATCGGGCCCATGCTCTCCACCGCCCACTGGTCGTGGACGTTGATGTCCAGGCCCATCCCGGTGTAGGTCACGTTCTTCTGCTCGACCGGGTCAAAACCCCAGTTGTTGGAACGGTTTCGCAGTGGCCGGTAGTCGGGCAGCGAGACCTCCTTCAGGCGTTGCTGGAGCAGGGTGTCCTTGTCGGTGACCTCGGCGTAGTCGTACCAGATCATGAACCAGTAGTGGTTCTCGTCATCGATCGGCACGTGCCACTGGGCGAACACCTTGGTCTTGCCGAAGGGCACCACGAACGCGTTGGGGAACATCAAATTGGTGACGCGCACATGCTTCAGTTCCTCGGTCAGCTGGCGCACCGCGAACACCCGCAGGCCGTGCTCGGCACTCTCCACCTCGATGTCGGGACGGAAGTTGTCACCGACGAGCTTGGACAGCTTCTGGCCGGTGCCCTCGACCTCCTCGCTGAACTGCTGACCGTAGGTCTCGCGGGGGTCTTCCTCGATGAAACGGTGCAGGAAGGAGACGTGGCTGGGATCGATGCCACCCTCGACGCCCTGCAGCCAGTTGCACTCCCACAGGCCCTTGAAGGCGAAGGTGTACTCGTCCGGCGCCTTGAAGCAGTCGTAGTCGGGGAACGGGGGCGGGTCCCCGGCGCCGAGGTAGGCGAAGATGATGCCGTTCTTCTCCACGCACGGGTAGCTGGCGATGCGGATCTTGTCGGCGAACCGGCTGTGCTCGGGTTCGGCCGGCTGATCGACGCACTGGCCCTGGGAGTCGTAGAGCCAGCCGTGGTAGAGGCAGCGCAGGCCACCGTCCTCCAGCCGCCCGTAGGACAGGTCGACACCCCGGTGCGCGCAGAACCGGCTGATCAGGCCCCACGTGCCGCCGGGCTTACGGAAGAGCACCAGGTCCTCGCTGAACATCCGCACGGCCTTGACCGGTTTGTCCTGCGACATCTCCGAGACCAGGGCCGCCGGCTGCCAGTACGCCCGCATCAGCCCACCGAGCGGGGTACCCGGCCCGGTCTGGGTCAGCTTCTCGTTGTCCTCGCGCTTGAGCACTGACGCTCCTCCGGATAGCGGCTCAGAATGGATCCCAACTTAGCATTGATGGATCCCATCTGACTGGATTCATAGCCAGAACTGTTGGAACGGGGTCCATCTGTGGGTGTTCTGCTAGCGTTTTGACTTCACAGGCGCCGCAGGAGGCGCGCAACGTCGCGCCGGACCGCGCGTGAGGGGAGAACCGCGATCATGGTGGACGCCGCCGATCTGACCGGCACGGAAAAATCCGGCAACGCCCTGGTGGACGATGTCGCCGCCCGGATCCGCGAACGCATCATGTCGGGCGAGATCCCGATCGGCGCCCAGCTACGACAGGCCGAGCTGGCCAGCGACTTCGGCGTGAGCCGCACCCCGATCCGCGAGGCCCTGCGCCAGTTGCAGAGTGGCGGCCTGATCGAGGTACTGCCCAATCGCGGCGCCGTGGTCCGGGTTCCGGCCCCGTGGGAGGTGCGCGAGGCCTACGAGGTGCGCGCCGAGCTGGAGTCCCTGGCTGCCACCCGCGCAGTCAGCCGCATCACCGAGGCCGAGCTGGACGAGCTGCGTCGGGCGAATCAGTCGATGTACGAACACTCCTCGGCCCTGTCCCGCGGCGAGAACCCGGCCTCGACCGATCGCCCGGCGAACGACGTGTTCCACACGCTGATCCTGACCATCGCCGCGAACGCCCGCCTGGCCAAGGCGGTGAACGACATCAACGAGACCTTCCCGCGCAACGTCTCGTCGGCGCTGATCGTGAACGACGCCCGGCAGCGCGAGGAGAACCACCGCGAGCACGAGCGCATCATCGCCGCCCTGGTCGCGGGCGATGTGGAGACCGCCGGGCGGGAGATGCGCGATCACGTGCTGAAAGCCGGCGAGCACCTGGCCCACTGGTACGAGCGGCGGTCGTCCACGATCTTCCGCGGCTGACCCTTACCGCAATGGATCCAATCTGTTAGCTTCGGGATGCATCGTTCCCGCGTCCCCCGGAGCAGCTGATGACCAGTACCAACGTTCCCCTCGACGTCACCGATCTGGCCGAGAAGCCGCTCGGGCCGCCCAGTGCCGAGCCGCTGAGCGGTGAGATCCTGGTCCGCAGCCGGGTCGACTTCGCCACCGACGACCGCAAGGTGGTCTCCGGGATCTGGGAGAGCGACCCGGGCACATCCCGCTGGGAGTTCCTCACCCGTGGCGAGATCATCCACGTGATCGCCGGGCACATGACCGTGCACGAGGACGGCGGCGAGCCGGCCGAGATCACCGCGGGCACCACGGCCTACTTCCCGATCGGCTGGGTCGGCACCTGGACCGTGCACGAGCCCGTACGCAAGGTTTTCGTGGTCTACAAGCCGTGAGTCTTCTTCTGGTGCACGGCGCCTGTCACGACGGGGCCAGCTGGAGCCCGCTCGTGCAGGCGCTGGCCTCGCTGGGGCTGAAGGCGCACACCGTGGACCTGCCCAGTGCCGCCGGGCCGGGAACTCCCCCGGCCGGGGTGGCCGACGACGTGCGGACGATCCGCGAGGCGCTGGCCACCCACCGTCCGCGCGTGGTGCTCTGCCATTCCTACGGCGGCGTGCCCACGACGGCGGCGGTACGGGCCTCGGACGGTGTCGAACTCATCATCTATCTGGCCGCTTTCATGCCGGACACGGGTGAGTCGCTGAACACCGTGGAGGCCGGGGACGAGGAGGACGACGCCTGGGTGGTCTCCGGCGACGAGCTGTACATCGAGGCCGTCGACCCCCTGCATACTTTCTACTCCACCTCTCCGGCCGGCCCCGCCCGGGAAATGGCGGCGACGCTGCGCCCCCATTCCCTGCGGGCCTTCCTGGAAGAGGTGGAACACGCCGCCTGGCGCGAGATTCCGGCCGTCTACGTGGTGACGCGCGACGACGAGGCGATCCCTCCGGCCCGTCAGCGCGCGATGGCGGCCCGGGCCGGTGCGGTGTACGAGATCGACGGCGATCATTCGCCGTTCCTCGGACGCCCGGCCGAGGTCGCCGAATTGGTCACCACCCTTTGTTCGTGATCATGCAAAGTGCCCCCAGCGTTCTAGAACTCTCGAGCCAGGAGTTCTAGAACGCTGGGGACACTTTGCATGATCACGGGAGGTTTTTTGGGGGCCCGTCAGAGGTCGAGTACCAGCAGGCCGGACGCTCTCGACACGCAGACCATCATGCAGTCGCCCGCCTCTTTCTCGGTCTTGGTCAGGACGTAGTCGCGGTGCTCGATGTCTCCCGACACCACGCGGGTCTCGCAGGTTCCGCAGATGCCTTCCTCGCAGTCGCGCAGGATGTCGGCGCCCGCCTCGTCGGTGAGCACGTCGAGCAGGGACCGGTCCGCGTCGACGGTGAGCTCCTTCCCGGAGGCGGCCAGTCGCACGGTGAACGCACCGCTTTCGGTCTCCTCGACGGCGGCCGGGGCGCTGAAGTACTCGACACGCAGATCATCGCCACGCCCCTGCGCCTCGAGAACCTCGCGGACACCGTCCATCAGGCGCGCGGGACCGCAGGTGTAGACGAGCGTCCCGGCCTCGAGTGAGCCCAGAAGATCCGTGAGCGCAGGACGATCGGGGGCGTCAGCGGGCAGGAGGCGCACCTGGTCGCCGTACCCGGCGAGACGGTCGCGGAAGGGCATGGCCGACAGCGTGCGCCCAAAGTACAGCAGCTCCCAGTCGGTCGCCTTCTCCAGCATCGGCAGCAGCGGGGTGATGCCGATGCCGCCGGCCACGAACACGTGGCGCTGGGCCGGTTCCAGGGCGAAGTGGTTGCGCGGACCGCGAACCTGCACGGTCCAGCCCGGGCGCAGCGTGTCGTGGATCCAGGCCGAGCCGCCCTTCCCCGGCATCTCCCGGCGCACGGCCACCGTCAGCGAGCCGGAATCCCCGCCACAGATGGAGAACTGGCGGGTGGTGCCGTCGCCGACCATCACGTCGAGGTGCGCGCCGGGCTCCCAGACCGCAGCAGCCTCCAGGGGTTCGAGCTCGACGAGCATGACCTCGTCCGCCGCCATGCGCATGCCCCGCACGAGATACGGGGAGAACGTCTCGTTCACGTCGAATCCTTCACAATCGCAGACCGAAACAATAGGGGACGCCGGCCCGCTCGAGTCGAGCGGGCCCGCGTCCCCCATTCGTCAGAAAGTCAGTGGCAGCAGGCATCGCCCTCGGACGAACTGCTGTGGCTCATCGGAGCCGGCAGGTCGAGCGAGGGGTTGCGGTCGAAGAAACCGTCCGGCTCCAGGCGCATGCCGATGCGGTGCACCGGCATGATCGGCCATTCCTCCGGGCGGGGCGTGTGGTGCACGCCGATGACCGGCCAGAGCACGAGTTCCGCACCGTCGAGGGAACGGTCGGCCTGCTGGAAGGTCTGCACCCCGTCGGCCCCCAGGTCGGCCTGGTTCGGGTACTCCCCCGCGATGAACCGCTCGTTGCCGTCGAAGACCGTGGCCCACAGGTGCTGGGCCACGAACGGCGCCTTGCGCTCGACGATGCTGCCCGGCTTGGCATACAGGCGCGCGGTGTTCTGGATCGACACCCGGTAGGCCGTCTTGTCACCGAAACGGTTGACGGTGTCGTCGCTCTCGACCAGCCAGTGGGTGGCGGCGGCCGGGTTGGCGCGGCGCGCGGCGGCCTTCTCCGTCAGCAGCGGGGTGCGGACGGTCTTGCAGGCGTTGCCGTACGGGTTGAGCGCCTCGTCCTCCTCGATCTCCGAGTGCACCTCGTACAGCCGGTTGACCGGACCGTCGACGCCCATGTCCAGGCGCATGCCGAAGTAGTGCTGGTGATTGGGAGCCTGCACGTTCGGGCTGACCAGACGCCCGTAGGCCGGCTTCTCACCGTCGGCGATGCCCGAGACCGACATGACGCCGGTGAGCTTGATCTCCAGCTCGATCATGCCGTCTTGGTAGAACGACCAGTAGAAGCCGTAGTCGTAGTTCGCGACCGTGGCGAAGAACGAGACCACCATGCGCCGGGCACGACGCACGTCGGCCTCACCGGTGCGGGTGTTCACGTGCTTCCAGAGGATCGAGTGGTCCTCCTCGTGCATGCAGATGGCGTTCTTGATGGTGCGGGCCTCACCGTGCCCGTTCACCACCGCCGCGTCGTAGTAGCGGATCTCGCCCAGGCAGTCGCAACCCAGCTCGAGCGAGGCGGTGAGCGGGCCGGCGCCGTACTCGCCCCAGTCGAAGAAGTTCTTGCGGTAGGCCGTCGGGTCGGGATCGAGGTAGGGCACGTACATCTCGTTCACCGCGGCGCGCTTCATCACCGGGCGGACCTTGCCGTGGTCGTTGTAGGTGACGTCGTGCAGCACCATGCCCTCGCGGTGCGTGAAACCGACGCGGAACGACCAGTTCTGCCAGGTGACGAGCTGCCCGTCCTGGGCGAAGCCGGGCCCGTCGGGCTGGGTGATCTCCAGGGCCGAGACCTCGCGGTCCGGACCCCAGGTGCCCGAGCGGTAGTTGCCGGTCTCGGAGGCCATCGGCAGCACACCGTGGTCTTCGATCGAGATGACCTTCAGCGTCTCCAGGTCGACGATCGGCACCAGGCCGGCCACCGGGCGGGCGTAGCCGTTGTCGTCCGCGGTCTCGCGGTGCCACACGGTGCCCCACGAAAGGCGGCGGTCTTCCAGGCCTTCGGGCTCGAAGCCGGTGATCGACTCGGGGTCCACCCAGACCAGCGAGACATCGTGGATGCCGCGCTTGGCCAGCGCGTCCTTCATCCCCTGGTCCTCCCGGCAGGCCTGCGCGACCATCCGGGCCTCCTCGCTGGAGACACCGGGGCGCTTGGCATCGACATCCCGCCAGGCCGAGATCGAGGCTTCCCGGTCCGAACCCGCCGTCCAGGCCGCCACCTCCCAGGCCGCGTGCGCGTCCGGGTTCATCACCACGGTGCGAACGGGGCGACCCTGACCGGGGGCCAGCGCGCGGGCGAGGGCCTCGTCCACCGCAATGCCCCAGAACCGGGGCTTCTCCCCGATCCGCTCGTCGGCGCGGACCAGGGCGATCACCGCGGCGATCTCGTCCTCGGTGAGGGGGTCGTTCCAGTGGCGGGTCACGTGAGCTCCTGACTCGAAGGCAGACGGCGCTGGACGCCGATGAATTCCAGATCTGGACGGGCTCTTCCGAGCGCCAGGTCGGCAAGGGCCGCACCGATGGCGGGCCCGAACTTGAAGCCGTGCCCCGAGCAGGCGGCTGCCACGGTCACGGCCGGGGCCCAGGGAAGCGCGCCGATCACGAACCGCTTGTCGGCCGTCATGGTGTAGAGGCAGCTCGCGGCCTCGATCACCTCGGGCGCGATACCGGGCACGTAACTCGTCATCAGGCCGACGAGTTCGGCGATCTCGGCCGGGCTCGCCGGGGCCGTGGGCTCGTCCGGGTCCCAGACCGGGCCCAGATCGATACCGGCTTTGAACCCGTTGCCGGCCGCGTCGGGGATGCCGAAGACCAGGCCCTGCGGCCGGTCGACGGAGAAACAGCCGAGCTGCGGCGGCATTCCGGCCTCCTGACCGGCGGCCAGGGTGACCGTGACGATGCGCCAGACCTCGAACAGGTGGGCCAGCTCGGGCACGAGCCGCCCCGACCACGAACCGCCCGTCAGTACCAGGCGGTTGCAGCGGATCTCACGCTCACCGGTGGTCACGACGCAGATGTCACCCTCCTGGCGCCAGGCCAGCACGCTCTCCCCGAACGACAGGGTGGCGCCGTGCTCCCGGGCCCCGTCCCGGGCCACACCGAGAGCCGCGGAGGCCTCGAGCACTCCGGCGGCCGGGTCGAACACCGCCCCGTACCCGTCCGGGGCACGGAATCCCGGCATCCGGGCGGCCATCTCGGCGGGCTCCGTGATCACCACGGTGTCGGGGCCCTGCATGCTCGTCGCGCCCGTCGCGCCGTCGAAGGCGTACAGGCCGCCGGTACGGTGCACCAGGGTGGTGCCGCTCGCGGCCTCCCAGCGGGCCCAGCCCTCGAAGGCCCGATCGACCAGGGGGTTCCAGACCGGGTTGGGGTAGGCCCGGCGGATCATCCGGGTGCGCCCGTGGGACGACCCGCGGGTGTGCCCCTCGGCGAACTGTTCCAGGCCGAGCACGTCGACCCCCTGGCGGCTCAGTTCGTACACCGTCGCGGAACCGTGGATACCGAGCCCCGCAACGACGACATCGACGTCCACCATCAGTTCTCCCCCGCGATCTCGGTGACCGCCGCTACCAGGGCCGCGATGTCCGACTCGTCGTTGTAGACGTGAGCGGAGGCCCGCACCACGGCCTCCACACCCCGGGCCCCCAGATCCCACTGGGCGTGGGAGGCGGGCACCGACACGGTGCGCACGTTGCGTAGGGCCAGCAGTTCGTTCACGCGGCGCGGCGCCTGGCCGTCGACCGTGAAGGTCACGATGGCCGACGGGGAGGCCGGCGGATCCTGCACCGTCACCCGGGGGATCTGGCTCAGCGCCGTGCGCAGCCGGCCGGCCACCGTGCGCAAGCAGGTCTCGGTCTGCATGCTCCCCCGCTCCAGCGCCTCGGCCAGCGCCACCCCGAGCCCGACCCGGCCGGCGATCGACGCCTCCCAGGTCTCGAAGCGACGGGCGCTCTCCTTGAGTTCCCAGCTCATGGACGTGGTCCAGACCGCACCACGCACGTCGGGGGCGGTGGGGGCCAGGGCGGCGGCGAGTTCGGCACTGATGTAGGCGAACCCGGTGCCCCGCGGGGCCCGGAGGAACTTGCGGCCGGTGGTGACCAGCGCGTCGCAGCCGAGAGCCGCGACGTCGACCGCCACGTGGCCCACCGACTGGGTGGCGTCGAGCACGTAGCGGGCGCCGTAACGCTTGGCCAGGACGCCGATCTCGGCGACCGGCTCGACCAGGCCGGAGGAGGTGGGGATGTGGGCGACGCAGACGACGGCCGGGCCACCGGAGGCCAGCTCGGCGTCGAGCGCGGTGAGGTCGACGGCGCCGGAGGGCCCGTTGGGCACGATCACCAGCTCGATGTCGTGCTCACGGCCCAGGCTCATCAGGTGCAGGGCGTGGCTGACGTAGGTGGAGCGGCTGACCAGCAGTCGCTGGCGGGACTCCAGGCGCAGCGCGTCGATGATCGTGCGCAGGCCGGTGCTGGCGCTGTCGAACAGGGCGATCTCGCCGGGGGTGGCGCCGATGAGCCGCGCGGCATCGTCGTAGACCGCCTCGACCCGGTCGAGGACCAGGTGCGCGGCCTCGTACCCACCGTGCTGTTCCTCCAGCCGCAGGTGGTCCACCACGGCCTGCACCACCGAGGCCGTGGGCAGTGCGGCCCCGGCGGCGTTGAAGTGGTGCGCGAGCGTCGCACCCGGCGTGCGGGCGCGCTCGGCGGCCACGTCGATGCCCGGGCCGCGCACCTGCAGCACGGACGGTCCCGCCTCGAGCGAGCTCTCCACACCAACCGCCTCTACGTCGACTTCGGATCCAAAACTAACATGTTTGGATCCATTCTTGGAACGAGCAGAGGCTCGGGCTCGGTGCCCCGCGTGCGTCGTAGTGAATACGATCCTAAAGGAAATGGATCCAATCTGGATAGACGTGGATGGGTTGACCCCCCAAACCCTCCGTGATCATGCCAAGGGTCCCCAGAGTTCTAGAACTCTGGGGACCCTTGGCATGATCACGGAAAGGGCGTTCTACAGGGCGATGACCACGGCCTTCGTCTCGGTGAAGCCCAGGAGGGCCTCGTCGCCGAGGTCACGACCGATGCCGGAGTCCTTCACCCCGCCGAAACCCAGGGCCGGGTCGAAGATGTTGTAGGTGTTCACCCAGATCGTGCCGGCGTCGATCGCGGCGGCGACCCGGTGGGCGCGGCGCAGGTCGTTGGTCCAGATGCCTCCGGCCAGGCCGTAGCTGGAGTCGTTGGCGATCGCGATCGCCTCGGCCTCGTCCTCGAACCCGATGACCCCGACAACCGGGCCGAAGATCTCCTCCCGGGCGATCACCATGTCGTTGCGGACCCCGGTGAACAGCGTGGGCTCGACGTAGTAGCCCGGACCGGAAGGGGTTCCGCCGCCCGCGACGAGCTGGGCGCCGTCGGCGCGGCCCTTCTCGATGTAGCCCAGCACCTGCTCACGCTGCTCGGCCGAGACCAGCGGGCCGACCGAGACCCCACCGGCCAGGCCGTCACCCATCGGCACCTTCGCGACGGCGGCGGTGAGCCGCGACGTCATCTCCTCCAGGATCGAGTTCTGCACCAGCAGGCGGCTTCCCGCCGTGCACATCTGCCCGGAGTGGCCGAACGACGCGCGCATGGCGGTGGTGACGGCGGCGTCCAGGTCGGCGTCCTCGAAGACGATGTTCGCGCTCTTGCCGCCCAGCTCGAGCGTCACCCGCTTGAAACTCTCCGCGGCGGCCCGGCCCACGATCCGGCCGATCTCGGTGCTGCCGGTGAACGACACCTTCGCCACCCCCGGGTGGGCCGTCAGCGCGGCCCCCACCCGGCCGTCACCGGTGAGCACGCTGACCACCCCGTCGGGCACACCGGCCTCGCTCATGATGGCGGCCAGCCGGAGCATCGTGAGGGGCGTCTGCTCGGCCGGCTTCACCACGATCGAGCACCCCGCGGCGAGCGCGGGGGCGATCTTGAACGAGCCGGTCATGATCGGGAAGTTCCAGGGCAGGATCAGCGCGGCGACCCCGACCGGATTCAACGTGGTGTAGACGTGATGCCCGTCACCGATCGGGACCGTGCTGCCCGCCAGGCGCGACGGCGCCCCGGCGAAGTGCCGGAAAGTGCGCGCGGCGTTGGCGGTGTCGGCCCGGGAGCGCTCGATCGGCTTGCCGTTGTCGCGGGTCTCGAGGATCGCCAGGTCTTCGAGCTGGGCCTCGATCAGGTCGGCGATGCGGTTCATCACGCGGGCCCGCTCGAGCGGGTCCAGACCGGTCCAGGACCTCTCGACCAGCGCGCGGCGGCCGGCGGCGACGGCGGCATCGACATCCTCGGCGGTGGCCTGGGCGACCTGGGTCAGGATCTGCTCGGTGGCGGGGTCGGTGACGTCGAACAGCTCACGCCCCTGCGCCACCCACTCCCCTGCCAGCAGGAACGGGCTGACCTGGGGCAGCGCGGGCAGACCCGCGCGCAGCGTCTGGGACACATGAACTCCTCGGGGCGGGGCCGGTGGGACTAGCTGGATCCTAACAAAACAACTTTGGATCCAAATTGTTGCCCAAAACGAGAACCTCTTCTGCCCCGTTATCGTCGTTCCAACAATCGGGCCAATGGTAGATTTCGGGCTTTCGCCGTGGGCCTCCCCCACGCATAGTCCTGCACCCCAGGCATTTTCGCGCTGGCCGGAGAACCCTGACCTTCCACCGAGGACACCAGACTTGACGAGAAATACCGCCGGGCGACGACGCCTCGCCGTACTGGCCGCCGGAGCCGTGACGGCCGCAGCCGCCGTGACCACCGGCTACCTGACCTGGCCCGGGACATCATCGCCCGCCGGCACCACAGCCGGTGCCGACGACACGATCGTCGGCCGGGACGACCTGACCGACCGGTCCGACCTGCTGACCTCGAAGAAGACGGCGCAGAAGGCGGGTGACCCGATCCCGGGCAGCTACCTGGTGCGTCTGGCCGACCGGCCCGGGCTGCGCACGCCCCGGCAGATCCGCAAGGCCGCCGATCGCCTGGCCGGTCAGGTCGACGGTGAGGTCACCTACGTCTACACCGCCGCCCTGCACGGTTTCGCGGTGAAGACCTCCGACGCCAAGGCCCTGGCCGCGGCCCCGGAGGTGGCGAGCGTGTCGCAGGACGTGGTGATGGCGGGTCTGGAGACCCAGACCCAGTCCCCCGCGCCCTGGCACCTCGACCGGATCGACCAGCCCGACCTGCCGCTGAGCGGCAGCTACGACTCCGACGACGACGGCTCCGGCGCGAACATCTTCGTGCTGGACACCGGCGTCCGCACCACGCACCAGGAGTTCGGCGGCCGCGCCGTGCCCGACGGCCCGACCCCGGCCGACTCCGGCGACTGCGCCGGTCACGGCACCGCCGTCGCCGGTGCCGCGGCGGGCTCCACCTACGGGGTGGCCAAGAAGGCGAAGATCCACGCCATCCGGGTGCTCGGTTGCGGCAACACCGGCCCGATGACGAGCGGTCTGCAGGCCATCGACTGGATCACGAAGAACGCCCCGCGGCCCACCGTCGTCAACCTCTCCTGGGGCACCAGTGCGCAGGACGAGCTCGACAACGCCATCCGCGCGTCGATCAAGGCCGGCATCACCTACGTGATCGCGGCCGGGAACAGCAACGCCGACGCCTGCAACAGCTCCCCGGGGCGGGTGCGGGAGGCGATCACGGTCGGCGCGAGCGACCAGAACGACAACCGGGCCGGCTTCTCCGAGTACGGCGAGTGCGTGGACCTGTTCGCCCCCGGCACCGACGTCGCCACCTCCGCCTGGGACAGCGACACCGCGGTCACCTCGGCGAGCGGCACCTCGCTGGCCTCGCCGATCGTGGCCGGCGCCGCCGCCGTGTACCTGTCGCAGCACCCCTCGGCCACCCCGGCCCAGGTGAGCGCCGCCCTCAGCGCCTGCGCCGATGCGGACATCCTCGGCGACCCCGGCACCGGTTCGCCGAACCTGCTGCTGAACAGCCGTTGTGGCACGGCGGGCCTGACCCTGGGCAACCCGGGCCACCAGACCAGCGGGATCGGCCAGGACGTCACCCTGCCGGCGATCACGACGCGGGGCGCGACGGGCACCGTCAGTTTCCGGGCCACCGGCCTGCCGGCCGGGATCACGATCAACGCCGCCACCGGTGTCCTCTCCGGAACGGTGAAGGCTTCCGCGCAGGGCGGTCTGGTGCGGATCAGCGCCACCGACAGCGCCGGCACGGTCGCGACGACCTTCCAGTGGGACCTCATCGTCGGGATCGGCTACCTGACCGGCCTCCAGGGTCTCTGCGCGGACAGCAACAGCAGCGGGACCACGGACGGCAACAGCATCCAGATCTGGGAGTGCAACCAGAAGTGGATGGCCGCCACCGACGGCACCATCTCGTTCTACGACCGGGACAACGGCAAGTGCCTCAGTGCCCGCGGCGGCTCCTCGGACGCCGGGAAGCTGATCGTGATCGGCACCTGCGACGGTGGGACCGACCAGATCTGGAAGGCATCGGCGGCGGGCCAGCTGGTCAACCCGGCCACCGGTGAGTGCCTCACCGCGCCCAAGGCCGACTGGGGTACGCAGCTCACCCGGGCCGCCTGCACGGATGCGGCCGGGCAGCAGTGGAAACTGCCGACCGGGATCCCCGACTCGGTGACCCTGACCGCCCCGGGCGACCAGGTGACCATCGTCGGGCGGGCGGCCAGCCTGCGGGTGCGCGCCACCAGCACCAGCACCTCGACGACGTTCACCTACGCGGCGACCGGGCTGCCGAAGGGCCTCGTGATCAACCGCACCTCCGGGCTGATCACCGGTACCCCGGACACCCACCAGGCCACCGCCACCGTGAACGTCACGGCGACCGGGAGCACCGGCGTCACGGCGACGAAGGCGTTCTCCTGGAAGGTCACCGACGGTCTCATCAGCGGCCCCTCGGGCTGGTGCGCGGACGACTACTACGGTAAGACCGACGCCGGGAACCCGATCGTGGTGTGGCGCTGCGACGCCCAGAGCAACACCCAGCTCTGGACCGTCGGCGACGACGGCACCCTCGAGGTCAAGGGTGTCTGCATGACGGCGGACGGCACCAAGATCGTCGTGGGTGAGTGCGCCACGGCCGCCTCCTGGACGCAGAAGGGCACGGCCCTGGTCGAGAAGGCCTCGGGTCTCTGCCTGACCGCCCCGGCACTGGACTACGAGAAGCAGTTCAGCCTGGCCACGTGTGACGGTGGCACCCTCCAGCAGTGGAAGCTGCCCACGACGAAGGACGCGACCCCCTCACCGTCCCCGACGGTGACACCCACCGCCGGGCCGACCGCGTCGCCGACCCCGGACCCCACGCCCACCAGCACCCCGACGCCCACCACCCCGGTGCCCACCGCATCGCCCGTGGTGAGCGGGAGCATCCCGCACCCGAGCGGTAGCTGGTGCGTCGACAACCGCAGCGGCGCGATCGGGCTGTGGGACTGCAACCAGACCCCGGCCCAGACGTTCACCGTGCTCAAGAGCGGACGCCTGGCGCAGTCGGACCTGTGCGTCACCCCGACCCTGAGTAACACCCGGGTCGGCATGGTCGCCTGCTCCGACGCCGACACCTCCCAGGTCTGGCAGCAGGCGGCGGACGGCACCGTGCTGAACCCCTCGTCGGGCCTGTGCCTGACCGCCACCGGGTTCGGCTACACCTCGCCGTTCACGCTGCTGAAGTGCAGTGGGAGCAGCGAACAGCTCTGGGCGCTGCCGACCGCCTGACCCTCGTCCGCCCTTTCCGTGATCGTGCGATCCCCCAGCCTTCGGCCGGGAGGTTCGCACGATCATGGTGGGGGGCTTTTGGACGTAGATGTCAGTCCGGCGCGCTCGTCGCCTTCTCGGTCGTGTAGGTGACCTGGGTGAGATGCCTTTCGCCGTGCGCCAGTTCGGCGACAAGAGCGGCGGGGGCGGCGTCGGGGTCGGCCTGCCAGTGCACGGTCAGGCAACGCTGACCGGTGGCGCGGGCGAAACGATCGCCGAGGCGACCCAGGGCGTCCGCGACGGCCGCGGCCACCACCTGATCGGCCGGCGCGTCGTGCGGGTGATGGGTGGGGGCGCCCAGGTTCAGCATCAGGATGCAGCGGGGTGGGTCCTGCGGATCGGCTCCGCGCAGGGCATCCAGCAGCGACCGGGCACTCTCCACCTCGTTGTCGTACACCCGGGCGAACGACCCGGCGGCGTCGGGGGCCTCGGGACGGATGCGTCCGTACTCGATCATCCCGGTCACGTGGATCACCAGGTCGAGACGCCCGCGGTCGGCCAGCACGGTCTTGACCAGGCGCGCGGTCGCGGCGTCGTCCCAGACGTCGAGCCGGTGGTGCACCACGTCGGCACCCGACCGCTCCAGGCCGTCGAGCAGCTGGTGCACCTCCTGGCCGGCCAGGGTCTGACGGGCCTGGAGATCGAGCGGGCCGGGCAGGAGGTCACCGAACCGGGCCAGGGCCGCGTGCAGTTCGGCGAGGCCCGCCGCCCGCCGCGAACCGGCGGTGGACGGCGCCGGAGTTGCCGGGCCGAGCGAGCCTGGGCCCACCGATACCGGGCCCACCGATACCGTGCTCGCCGGGACGGGAACCACCGCGCCCGCCAGGTCGACCCGGCATCCGGCCGCCGTCAGTTCGCGCACCAGATCTGCTGCGGCGCCGTGAAAACCACCGGTCATCAACACCACCCGACCCGGCCCGAGCCCGGCGGCCGCGAGGAGGCCGGCGGTGTACGAAGGGCGGACAGGACCGGATTGGTCCACCGCGCCGGTAGCGCCGGAACCACCGCTCAGACCGGCGAGACCGGTGGCGCCCACCAGACCGGTTCCGCCGGTGGAAGTGGCGTCATGCGTGGGACCAGGTTCGTTCAGGAAAGCGGCGGCCGGGTCGTCACCCAGCGGCTGGGGCGTCATCTCGGCGCGGAACAACCGCCCGCCCCAGCGGGTCACCTCGGCGGGGCCGGGGTGCAGCAGGTGCGTGACGACGTCGGTGGGCAGAGGGGCGCCGGGTGGGCGGTCGGTGATGTCGAGGAGCCGGACCGAGATGCCGTCGGGTTCCGGCGCACGCGTCTGCCGGACGGCACGCAGCAGACCGGCCACCCCGTCGGAACCCGCCTCCCCGCCGGTCAGCGCCACGAGATGCCGCACCCCGGACTTCAGCGCCCGCGTGACCAGGGCGAACACGTCGGGCAGAGCCGCTGCGGCCGCTGCGGAACCGTGGGAGAGCGCTCCGGCCAGGAGGATGCCGTCGACGTCCACCGTTGTCTCGGGAAGCACCGCACCGGTGACCCGCACGACCATCCCCTGATCCCGCAACCGGCCGGCGAGCTCCTCGTTCTCGGGGCCGTCACCGACCAGGAGCCACGAGGCACCGGGAGCCGGGAGGTCCGTCACCGGGCGCTCGTCGAGCAGCCTCAGGGTTCGCACCCGGCGCACCGGGCCGGACGCGGTGGGGGCCGGGTCGTCGTCGCGCAGGTAGGCGAGCATCACCTCGCGCTGACCGGTCAGCATCTCCTCGCTGACCCGCAGGTACTCGGCCATGAGCTCGTCCCGGACGCATCCCGGCGTCGTGCGCGACCGCGAGTCACTCATGCACCCTCCTCCGGGTTCAAGGCTGGGCTGGACCTGGCCGGGATTTCCCCCCGAGACGGTACCGGGAACCAGTTCCTGACATCAGGTCAAACGCGCCGAAGATGCCGGTATGACGTTTTACCCACGTCCAGAAGACCTAGTCACGGGATCCGTCGGTGGATAAGTTGGATCCACATTCCTCGGAGGAGATACGTGGACACTCAACCCGCCGCTCGCGACAGTGAGCGCGACACTGAGCGCGACACTGAGCGCGACACCGGCAGCGTCACCGCTGCCCGGGCCGACGCCCGCGCGCAGGGCGACCAGCAGTCCGAGTGGATGCCCTATCTGCCGGCCTCGAGCACACCGCATCCGCCCGAGGGAGTGGATCCGGCGACGCTGACCTGGGCCCAGACCGTGGCCCCGGGCGGGTACACGCACAAGGTGCTGGCCCGCGGCACGCGCATCCGCCTGGACGACCCGACCGGCGACGCCTGCGCCCACGTGCTGCTGTTCAACGCCCTGGAGCAGGTGGAACGGCTGAACGTGGCCGACACCCGGAAGATCCCGTGGCAGGCCTATCTCAGCGACGGGCACCCGCTGCTGAGCGGCGACGGGCGGGTCCTCGCGACCGTCGACCGGGACACCTCCCACCGTCACGACACCTTCTGCGGCACCAGCAGCGACGCCTGGAACCGGCACAAGTACGGCGATGCCCGGCCGGAGGGCCCGACCCCGTCGGGCCAGGCCCTGTTCACCCTGGCCGCCGCGAAACATGGCCTGGGTCCGCGTGATCTGGTGCCGGCCGTGTCGTTCTTCCAGGGCGTCACGGTCGAGGCGGACGGATCGTTCGCCTGGCTCGGCTCGGCCGGTCCGTCGTCGGTGGACCTGATCGCCGAGCTGCCCCTCACCGTGCTGATCGCCAACGTGGCCCACCCGCTGGACCCGCGTGAGCAGTACCAGGTCGGGCCGCTGCGCGTGCACGCCTGGACGAGCTCGCCGACCGGTCCGGGTGACCGCGCCTACGAGGCCTCGCCGGAACGAGAACGCGCCTACCTCAACACGATCGACTATGCCCAGGCCCGGGGGTTGTGATGGTTTCCAGTACGGTTCCCGTGGGTTTCTCGTACGGTCCGGACTCGGTCCTGGACTGGTCCCAGCCGTTGGCCGAGGGCGAGATCGTGCTCGACGAGCAGATCGCCGCGCGCGGTGCCTGGTCGGCGATCATCCGGGCGGGCGACGTGCTCACCCTCGTCGACGTCGGCGGCAACCAGTCCGGCGACTGCCTGATCTACTCGGCGGCCGACACCGCCGAGCACTACAGCGTGCCCGACACCCTGCACTGGCAGGGAAATGCCTACGTGCGCACCGGAACGGTGCTGCGCAGCCAGTTCGGCAACCCCCTGATGACGGTCGTCGCGAACGAGGTGGAGCGGCAGGACACGATCGGCGGCGCCTGCAGCAAGGAGTCGAACACGCTGCGGTACGGCCACCACACGCATTTCGAGCACGGCTGCCGGGAGAACTTCCTGGCCGAGGGCATCCGGCACGGTCTGGGCGCGGGTGACCTGGTGTCCAACCTGAACTTCTTCATGAACGTGCCGGTGGAGGCCGACGGTGCGCTCGGCATCGTCGACGGCATGTCCGCGCCCGGCAAGCGAGTGGCCCTGCGCGCCGATGTCGATGCCCTGGTGCTGATCTCGAACTGTCCCCAGATGAACAACCCCTGCAATGCTTTCAACCCCACGCCCCTGCGGGCCGTCGTCACCCGGAGCATTCATTGAGGACGCCGTCGGTCACCCGGGTAGCGACGGCCTTCCGGTCGATCGCACAGTCGGCTCACCCGGCGATCTGGATCGCCCTCCGGAGTGAGACCGAGGCACTGGCCGAGGCGCAGGAGATCGACCGGCGCCTGGCCGCCGGCGAGCACCTGCCCCTGGCCGGGCTGGTCGCGGCGGTGAAGGACAACATCGACGTGGCCGGGCTGCCCACCACGGCCGGCGCCCGTTCCTACTCCTACGAACCCGCCGAGGACGCGACCGCCGTGGCCCGGCTGCGCGCCGCCGGGGCCGTGGTGATCGGCAAGACCAACCTCGACCAGTTCGCCACCGGCCTCGTCGGCACCCGCAGCCCGTTCGGCGCGGTGCCGAACGCCTTCTCCGCGCAGCACATCTCGGGTGGATCAAGCTCTGGCTCGGCGGTCTCCGTAGCCCTCGGCCAGGTCGACTTCTCCCTCGGGACCGACACGGCCGGCTC
Source organism: Kineosporia sp. NBRC 101731 (assembly GCF_030269305.1). NCBI lineage: Bacteria > Bacillati > Actinomycetota > Actinomycetes > Kineosporiales > Kineosporiaceae > Kineosporia > Kineosporia sp. NBRC 101731. Next base: position 87,654 of record NZ_BSTC01000009.1, on the reverse strand, counting down.
CGGGCGCGTTCCCGCGGCGCTGAACGGCATCGTGGGCGTGAAGCCGACCCGTGGCCTGATCCCCACCACGGGCGTCGTCCCGGCCTGCCGAAGCCTGGACTGCGTAACGGTTTTCGCCCGGCGACTTGATCTGGCCCGCCTGGTCGCGGAGCTGCTGTCCGGCCCGGACGAACAGGACCCCCTGACCCGCAGCACCCCTCCCGCCGTGATCAGGCCAAGTGTCCCCGGGGACACTCTGCCTGATCACGACCAGGATGGGAGTGAGGGTCAGCGCCGCCGGCCCGGGGTTTCGCGGATTGCTGTGCCCACCGCGGAGCATCTCGAAGGGCTGGCCGACGGGTGGGCGCAGCGCTTCGCCGTTGTGGTCGACGGGCTTCGCCAGGGGGGTGCGCAGATCGTCGAGGTCGACATCGCACCGCTGCTGGAGGCCGCGACCCTGCTCTATGGTGGGGCTTTCGTGGCCGAGCGGACTGCGGCCGTGGGTGACCACCTGGCCGCGCACGCCGATCTGATCGGCACCGACCTCGACCCGACCGTGGCCGGGATCATCAACGCCGGACGGGACATCAGCGCGGTGCAGGTGTTCCGCGACCTGGAGAAGCTGGACCGGCTCGGGCAGGCCGGGCGCCGGCTGTTCGAGGATGTCGACGCGCTGCTGACCCCCACCACCACCTGGCACCCGACGCTGGAGGAAGTGGCGGCCGACCCGGTCGGGGCGAACAGCCGGATGGGGCGTTTCACCAATTTCGCCAACCTGCTCGACCTGGCCTCGCTCGCGGTTCCCGCCGGAGCGGTGAACGGTCTGCCGTTCGGCGTCATGTTCACCGGCCCCGCGTTCAGCGACCAGCAGCTGGCCCACCTGGCCTCCCGCATCGGTGCGGACGACATCAACCTGCTCGTGGTCGGTGCGCACCTGTCCGGCCAGCCACTCAACGGCGACCTGGTGCGCGCCGGCGGCTCGCCGGTCGGGCCGGTCACGACCACGTCGTCCTATCGCCTCTACGCCCTCTCCACCACGCCGCCGAAACCGGGACTGGTCAGGGACGCCTCCGGCAGCCCGGTGATCGGCGAGGTGTGGCGCCTGCCGGCCGCCGGGTTCGGCGCGTTCGTCGCCGCCCTGCCACAGCCGATGGTGATCGGCAAGGTCGACCTCGACGACGGGAGTCAGGTCAGCGGGTTCCTCTGCGAGCCCGCTGCCCTCGAGAGCGCGACGGAGATCACGGCGCACGGAGGCTGGATCAGCTACCTGAATGCGCTCAAAGGGCACGAGAACCCATAGTGATCCAGCCGTGGCGGACCGTACAGTGGCCTGATCGACGGTCCGTCACGACGAGATTGACCAGGGGCAATGATCACCGAGCTGATCCTCGTGGGCACGGCCACCGCACTACGCGCGCTGAAACCGTGGCGACGGCGCAGTGACCCGGGCAACCTGAGCAGCCTGAGCACCGACCCCTTCGAGGCCCTACGGGTGCAGATGCGCCTGCAGGCCCTGGCCGACGAGATCCGGCGCTTGCACCGCGACGAGTCGGTGTTCGCCCGCGCCGCCCGGTTGGAGGCCAGTACGAGGGCCTACGACGATCTGCTCGGCCGTGCGTGCCACCTGGCCGGGGTCAGCGAGACCGCTGAGATCACCGCTGTGCCGGGTTTCGCCACGCCCACCCCGGTGCGGCTGGCCGGGCGCGACCTGCGCGCCCGGCGGGAACTGCTGCTCGCCGAGCGCGGCTGGTCGTGGTGCTCGGTGTGATGGTTCGACGGGCAGATCTTTTCAGTTCTGCTTGATCAGGTTCTTCCCCGGCCCGCCGAACAGGGTGTCATTGCCCGGTCCGCCGTACAGCTGGTCGTTGCCGCTGTTGCCGTAGATCGTGTCGGCGGCCGCGTCGCCGTAGAGCCGATCGTTGCCCTGGCCACCCCAGATCATGTCGACCCCGTTGCCACCGTGGATCAGGTCGTCACCCTCGCCTCCGTCGAAACGCTGTTCACCGGAGCCACCGGTCAGGCTGTCGTCACCGGGACCGCCCAGAGTGGTGGCGAAGCCGTAACTGCCCTCCGAGAAGATCGTGTCGTCACCGTTTCCCCCGTCGGTGAAACCGATGTCACCGTCCTGGTGCTTCACGCTGATCGTGTCCTCACCGATGCCGCCGTACACCCCGTTGCCGTCGATGTACTTGCTGGAGTAGGTGTCATCGCCCGGGCCGAGGTAGACCCGGGAGTCCCAGTACACGTCGCCGGTGAGGTTGCGCCACCGGAACCGGTCGTTCCGGTCGCCCAGCCAGAAGTTCGAGTCGAAGAAGGGATCCTGCCGATCGAGGTACGGCTGCCGGCAGACCACGACGGTACGGTCGCCGGAATCCGGGTACACGCACCCCTCACCCGCCGAGATCGGCACGACATCGTCGATCCGGAAGATCGCCTCGCCGGTGTCCGTATCGCTGGTCTTGGTCACCAGGACGTCATTGATCTGACCGGCGGACGCCGTGTAGGTCAGCCCGTGGGTGACGTCGGCCGTGGCCGGAGCCGGGGCCGCCTGCGCCGGGACGGCCAGGAGAACCGGTGAGATCCCTACCGCCAGCAGCGACAGCAGGATCGTCGAACGGTGCGTGGGTGTGACCATGAGACCCGGCCTCCAATGGTCGAGAGTGGTCGAGGTGCCTGCTGACAACAGCACCCTGCCAGATCGTTCACACCCACGAAACAACCGAACGGCGAACGTCTCTCATCCGTACGGCCACCCAACTGCACCCAACGATCGAGGACGTTGTGGAGACCGGGTCTCCGCGACGTCCTCCATCAGGTGTAAAGGTCAGTAACCCCAGCGCTCGACCATCGGGCGCAGTTCGACCGGCACGTCGGAGAGGTCCGGGAGGGGACGACCCTGCTGGACGGTGCCGGTCCTGATCTTGTCCTTCCAGTCGCCGATGCCCTTCACGAAGTCGCCGTGGTCTTTCTTGCCGTACTCCAGCATCGCGGGTTCCCACTCCAGGCCCAGGAACTCGCAGATCGCCTGGGTCTGCTTCACCGGGTCGGAGGTGAGGTCCTCGTAGCGAAGCGTGAGGCCGGTCCGCTTGTTCCGGGCCCGCTCCAGGTACTCCATGTAGTTCAGGGTGTGGGTGATGGCCATCTTCACCGGGCGCCGCTCCGGGTCACCCTCGTGCCAGGACTGCGCAATCGACCAGGGATGGCGGATCAGATAGATGAACTTGCCCTTGGGCCACGCGGTGGCCAGCCGGTCGGCGACGAACACGTTGCTCGGAGTCTTCTCGACCAGCACCGACTTACCGCTCATCGTGAGCTCACGGTGGAGCAGGCGGTCCCACAGCAGGTGCTCCAGGTCGCGCTCGTTGAGGTCGACCTGCTCCAGGGCCTGCTGTACCGGGGTGGTGTAGGCGATCACCTGGGTGCGCCGGAAATGCATCTCGTGCGGCGCGTGAATCTGCGAGTGACTGTTGAGAATCACCCGGAGAAGCGTCGAGCCGGAACGCACCGACGAGAGAACGAAAACCGGCCGCTGGACCAGACGGTCACGCGGGTCGGACGGCCGGCGCACGGGAACCCGGGCTGCCTTCGGCTCCTCGACGACCTCGACGGGCGCCTCGTCCTCTTCCTTGATCCTCACCACGCGGAACCCGAAGCGTTCCTCGAGTTCCCGGTTGACCGCTGCTACCACCTTGCGTCGCTGTGCCACGCGAGCAGAGGTTACGCAGTTTCTCTGTGCGTTGTACATGTAGAACCTGTGCCGAGACGGAATTGGCACACATTTTCAACGCGCCCTGAACGAAAGCCGTTCCTGGTTGTCCGTTCGGTGGACGGGAGATGAAGACGAACGGACGTGGGTGAAGCCCGGGTGAACGGATTCCGAGGGCCGGTCAGGCCGACAACCGCAATGATGGGCCGATGGAACACCTCGACGTCCTGATCGTGGGAGCCGGACTGTCCGGGATCGGCACGGCGTGCCACATCACCCGATCGTTTCCGGGCGGATCCCTCGCGGTCCTGGAGGCCCGGCCGGTGAGCGGCGGGACCTGGGACCTGTTCCGGTACCAAGGAGTTCGGTCCGACTCGGACATGTTCACCCTGGGGTACGCCTTCCGGCCCTGGACCTCGCCCACCGCGATCGCCCAGGGGCAGGCGGTGCTGCAGTACATCCGGGAGACGGCCGAGGAGTTCGGGATCGCCGCCCGCATCCGGTACGGGCACCGGGTGGTCTCGGCGTCGTGGTGCGGTGAGCGGGCCACCTGGGTCGTCCGGGTCGCAACGGACGCGGGTGAGCTGCTTCTCGGCTGCGGTTTCCTCTATCTCACCACGGGTTACTACGACTACGAAGAACCGCACCGTCCCTCGTTCCCGGGCCAGGAGGGCTTCACGGGGCGCCTGGTGCACCCGCAGTTCTGGCCCGGCGACCTGACCTGGGACGACCAGGACGTGGTGGTGATCGGCAGCGGCGCGACCGCCGTTTCCCTGGTTCCCGCGCTCGCTCCCCGGGCCCGGAGCGTGGTGATGCTGCAACGCACGCCCGGGTACGTGATCTCCCTGGCCCAGCGCAACGCCGGGGCCCGGTCGCTGTTCGGCCGCTTCCCGCCGCCCCTGGCCTCCCGCCTGGAACGGGCACGCAGTGCCACGGTGACCAGTCTCTTCTGGCACCTGTGCCGGCTGGCGCCCCGCACCAGCGCCGCGTGGCTGATCGGCCGGGTGCGCGCGCTGTTGCCGCCCGGCTATCCGGTGGAACGACACTTCACACCGCCCTACCGGCCGTGGGACCAGCGACTGTGCGTGGTGCCGGACGGCGATCTGTTCACCGCGATCGGCGCGGGTGACGCCGAGGTCGTGACCGGGCAGATCGCCTCGTTCGGCGCGCGCTGCGTGGTGCTGGACGACGGCACGGTCCTGCCCGCCGATCTGGTGGTGACCGCGACCGGACTACGGGTGCGGATGCTCGGCGGTATCACCCTGGACGTGGACGGGGTACCCGTCGACCCGGGGGCCGCCGTGATGCACCGCGGGACGATGCTGTCCGGTGTGCCCAATCTGGCCGTATCGGTGGGTTATGCGAACAATTCCTGGACGCTGAAGACCGAGCTGTCGGCCCGCCTGGTGGTGCGGACGCTGCGGTACCTGCGCCGGCACGGGTACCGCACGGTGGTGGCCGCGGCCCCACCCACGGCGGGCCGCACACCCCTCATGCCCCTGCAGTCCGGATACCTGCAACGGGCGCACGGGGTGCCCACCCAGGGACGCCGCTGGCCGTGGCGGCTGACCTCGTCGTACTGGATCGACGCCCTGCTGATGCGAACGGGCCGCACCGCCGGCCGGGGCCTGACCTTCCTCCCCTGAAGCGGGGCATAAGAACCCTTCACCCCCACCGGGACCGGAGGTCAAGACTCACGCCGAATCCGCCGACAATGCGCAGGTGACGACGGGGGATGACCGCAGCGGACCGAACATTTCGCTGCTGGTTTGCGGGGCGGGAGACAAGACCTTCGCCGTTCCGCTGACGAGTGTGTGGGAGACGCTGCGCCCGCTGCCGGCGTCCCCTTTTCCCGGGATGCCCCCGTTCGTTCTGGGAGTGGCCCGGATTCGCGGATCAGCGGTTCCGGTGGTCGATTCCGGGGTCCTGACCGGAGGGCCTCCGGTCGCCGCCACCCGCTGGATCACGTTGCACACCGACGACCACCGGTCCGTGGCCCTGGCGGTAGAGACCATCACCGGTATCCGGACGGTGGACGAGAAGGAACTGGAAGAGCTCCCGCCCTTGCTGGAAGGTAAGGGCCCTCGGCTCTTCTCAGCCTTGATCGCCCGGGACTCGCACCTGCTGCTGGCTCTGGCGGCCTCTCACCTCCTGCCGGCCGAAACCTGGCAGAGGCTGACGGAGGTGACCCCATCCTGACCGACAACCGGCCGCGCGACGCGGTGGTGGACAAGTTGGCCGACCTGGTCGAACGCCGGCTGGGGCTGACCTTCGGCCCGGGCGACCGGGATCGGCTGGGCCAGGCCCTGTCGCACCGTCTCCCGGCCCACCGGGACGGGTTCCGCTACCTCGACGAACTGGAAACTGACTGCGAGGCTGGAAATTCCGTCGCGCGGGACGAACTGGCCGCGCTGGCGTCCGAACTCACGGTGGGAGAGACCTACTTCCTGCGTCAGCCCGATCAGTTCGAGGTGCTCGCCGGGACCGTGCTGCCCGACCGGATGTCGCGCCCCGATCGTCCCCCGGTTCCCGCCCGTCTGCTGTCGGCCGGATGCTCCGGCGGTGAGGAGGCCTATTCCCTGGCCATCACCCTGGCCGAGGCCGGCTACAAGGACGCGCAGATCACCGCGATCGACGTGAACCCCACGGCCCTGGCCAAGGCCCGGACCGGCCGGTACACCGAGTGGTCGATGCGGGCCGTGCCACCGCCGGTGCAGCGCCGCTGGTTCCAGGCCGTCGGGAAGCACTACGAGGTGGACCCGGACCTGCGCGCCTACCTGGACTTCCGCCCCGCCAACCTGGTGGATCCCGATCCCGGGCTCTGGCGACCGACCTTCGACGCCATCTTCTGCCGCAACGTGATGATGTACTTCTCCCCGCCGACGATGTCCGAGGTGGTGCGCCGGCTGGCGTCGGCCCTGATGCCGGGCGGATATCTGTTCCTCGGGTCGGCCGAGACGTTGCGCGGGGTGTCGGAAGAGTTCGACCTGCGCGAGACCAACGGCACCTTCTACTACCAGCTCGCCGAATCACCGAATGGGCAGGGTCTTTCGCCGGTCGAAGCGATCGCCGGCCCCCGCCCGGGGCGGTCGCGGCCCGCCGAGCCCGACCGGGAGTCGTTCGACCAGGTCCTGGACCTGATGCGGGCCGAGCGGTTCGGCGCCGCCCTCGGCGCGATCGAGGTGGTCGACGTGCCCACCTCACCTCCCGCCACCCCGTGGGAGACGGAGGTGGTGCTGGTGCGGGCCATCCTGCTGAGCCACGCCGGTGACCTGACCGCGGCCACCCGCGACGCGCACCGCCTGCTCGGCCGGGGTCTGGTGTCGGCCGACGCCCACGCCGTGCTCGCGAACTGCCGGGAGGCGGACGCCGACACCCGTGGGGCCGTACTGCACTGGCGGGCCGCCGCCGACGCCGACCCCCGGTTCGCGCTGGCCCACCTTCATCTGGGCCGGCTCAGCCGGGCCACCGGCGACCGCTCGGGGGCCGGACGGGCCTACGACCGGGCCATCGACCTGCTCCCCTCCGAGACCGACCGCCGCATGCTGCTCTTCGGCGGCGGGTTCGACCGGCAGGCGCTCCTGTCGCTGTGCCGCACGATGTCCCGCCACGACCGCAGTCTGCACGGCGGTGAGCCCGGATGAGCCCGAACCGGGGTGAGCTGGCGGAACGCGCCGCGCAACTACGGGCCGAGTTCGACGCCTCGTTCGCCGAGAGCCCCGCACCGGTGGTGCTCGATCTCGAGGACGTGCTGGCCGTGCGGATCGGCGACGAGGAACGAGTGATCTTCCTGGACGAGGTGGCCCGGGTGATGTCCCGGCCGGAGCTCACCGCGCTGCCGACCGCGCACCCCGCCATGATCGGCGTGGTCAGCGACCGCGGATCGGTGGCGGCGGCCTGGGACCTCGGCCAGCTGTTCGGTCAGCCCGCGCAGAACCCCTACTGGCTCGTGATTCCCGCGGCCGAACCGGGAGTAGCCATCGCCTTCGAGCATTTCACCGGATTCCGCCGGGTCGACCCGGCCCAGATCCGTGACGACCAGAAGCTTCACCTGAGCGACCTGATCGAGACCATCCGTGGCCTCGTCGCCGGTGTCACGGCGGACCGAGAGGGCTGACATGAAATCGAGCTGGACCTTCGGCCGGACCCTGGCGGTCGGCTTCGCCGTGGTGCTGCTGCTCAACGTGATCGGCGGCGTGGTCGCACTGTCCGGGCTCGGCGAGGTGGTGCGGGCCAAGAACCGGGTGATCGAGGTGGACAACCGGCTGGAACTCGTGGCCCAGAGCATGATCGCGGCCCGGGCCGAGCGGGCCGCCGACGTGCGCGCGTACCTGCTCACCCGGGAACCCCAGTACCGGGCGGCCGCGCAGGACAGCACCGAGCGGTTCGAGACGCTGATCGACGAGGCCGACCGGCTGGTGCACACCGCCCGGGGCCGGACCCTGATCGCCACGATCAAGGCCGCCGAGGCCGAGGCCCGCACGGCCCAGGCCGACCTGATCGCCGTACGCATGGACGGCAGCGCGAACGACGCGGCCAAGGCCTTCCTCACCGTCACCCCCACCCGGATAGCCCTGCAGGGCGCCCTGACCGCGTTCGCCGACTACGAGCATCAGCTCGCCGTCGAGGGCATCCAGGCGGCGGACGCGGCCGAGCGGCGCGACATCATCACCATCGTCTCGGTGATCGGCGGTGCCGTGCTGGCCACCGCCCTGATCGGGATCTGGATCACCCGTCGGCTGCGGCAGCGCATCGGCACCGCGGTGGGCGAGGTGCAGACCTCCTCGGCCGAACTCCAGACCACCGCGAACCAGCAGGCCGTGGGCTCGATGGAACAGGCCACCGCGATGAGCGAGATCTCCACCACCATCACCGAACTCCTGGCCACCTCCCGGCAGATCACCGAGAGCGCCCAGCGGGTGGCGGCGGTGGCCGACCAGACCAAGGACGCGGGCGGCACCGGACGCAGCAATGTGGCCACGGCTCAGGAGTCGATGGCCGAGATCCGCGGCCAGGTGCAGGAGATCGTCACCCACATGATGGCGCTGGGCGAGAAGTCGCAGCAGATCGGCGCCGTGCTGGACATCGTCTCGGAGCTGGCCGAGCAGACCAACATCCTGGCGATCAACTCGACCATCGAGGCGGCCGGGGCGGGTGAGTCCGGGCGCCGGTTCGGGGTGGTGGCCGATGAGATCCGCAAGCTGGCCGACCGGGTCGCGGAGTCGACCAAGGAGATCCGCTCGCTGATCGGCGTGGTGCGTGAATCCGTGCACACCACGATGATGGCCACGGAGATCGGGGCCAAGTCGGTGGACGCCGGCAGCGCCCAGTTCGCGAGCGTGGCGGCCCAGTTCGAGCAGATCGTCGAGCTCATGCAGACCACCACCGAGGCCGCGCGCGAGATCGAGCTCTCGACCAAGCAGCAGAGCACGGCCGTGGAGCAGGTGAACTTCGCCGTCGCCAACGTCACCCAGACCACCCGGGAGAACGAGGCCAGTTCCACCCTGACCCTGGCCACGGCGTCGCAGCTGGCCGAGTTGTCGGCGAGACTGCGGCGTCTCATCGAACCGGAGACGTCCGGCGGACCGGTGCCCGCCGGTTCGGCACCCTACGGTGCGGCCTCGGGCTGGTCGTCCGACTGGCACAACCGTACGGATTCGGGCGACTGACCCGTGAGCGACCTCCTCCACTACTTCCGGATCGAGGCCCGCGAGCTCATCGACGAGCTCGCCGGGGCCCTCTCCGGACTGGCCCGGGGCGGCCCGGCGGCCGGGCTGGCCGGCACCGGCCTGCGGCACGCCCATACTCTCAAGGGTGCGGCGCGGGTCGTGGGCTTCACCGGGATGGCCGACCGGGTCCACGAACTCGAGGAGATGCTCGGCCCCTACCGGACCTCGGCCGGCCCGGTGCCGGCCGAGGTCGTGCAGCAGATGCAGGCCCTGGTGGACCGGTTGAGCGACGAGCTGGGAGCACCAGAACCGTCGTCGGCGCCAGAGCCTCTGGGGGTGGTCCCGGCGCCACGGGCCGGGCCCGCCCTCGATCCCGTCGACCTCGCCGCGGTGCCGGCCCTTTCGCCGGTACCGGCTCCGGCCACCGCCGTCGAGGCGACCCGCGCGCAGGAGCTGGCCAACACGGCTCAGACCGCCCGGGCGTCGCTGCTGGAGATCGACAGCCTGATCGACGGGGTGGGCCAGACCCGCACCCAGCTGGGGACCGTGCGCGAAGGAGCCCGGCGGGCCCGGCGACTGCGGACGACGGCGCAGGACCGTCTCACCGACGAGCAGGCCGACGAACTCTCCTGGCTGGCCCGGAACCTGGAGACCAGCGCGGACCGGATCGAGCGGGAACTGCGCGAGGTGTACACCACCGCCGAGCGGTTACGCCTGATCCCGGTCGAGACCATCGTGCCCGACCTGGAACGGGGTGTGCGGGACGTGACCGCCGCCCAGGGCAAGCGGGCCCGGCTGGAGGTGCACGGGGCCGAGCTCTCGGTGGACGCGACGGTGCTGGCCGGGGCGCAGACCGCGCTGCGGCAGATCGTGCGTAACGCGGTGGCCCACGGCGTGGAGACCCCCGAGCAGCGCACGGCCGTGGGCAAGGACCCCACCGGGCGGGTACGGGTCGAGATCACGCACGGGGCGCACGGTGTGCGGTTCCGCTGCGCCGACGACGGGCGCGGCGTCGACCTGGCGGCGGTGCGGCGCCGGCTGGTGCAGGCCGGGAGGGCCGGCGAGGCGACCCTCGACGACGAGGCCACACTGCGGCTCCTGCTCGGCAGCGGCATCAGCACGGCCACCACCGTCAGCGAGATCTCAGGTCACGGCATCGGTCTCGACGTGGTGCAGGACGTGGTGCGACGGATCGGCGGACGGATCGAGATCAGCACCGTCCCCGGCGAAGGAACCACCATCGACCTGATCGCCCCGGCCTCGATGACCGCGCAGGAGGTCGTCCTGGTGCGGGCCACGAGCGACCCGCCCGAGGAACTGGACCGGGCCGGACGCGGCGGATCGGTCGTGGCGGTGCCGTTGCGTGCGGTCCGGCAGGCCCGGCGGGTCAGCGCCCAGGACTTCTCCGGCCCCCTCGCGGTGATGCACGACGGGCGGCGGATCCCCTGGATGCCGCTGGCCGATGTCCTGGGACCTCTGGCCGGGTCGGGCGGCCCGGACGGAACCGGCCGGACGCGCACCGTGCTGGTGCTCGACGGTCAGGACGGCCCGGTCGCGGTCGGGGTCGACCGGCTCGTCGGCACCGCCGAGATCGCGGTGCGCCCTCTTCCCGCCCTGGCTCCGGTACCGCCTCTGGTCTGCGGCATCTGGATCGACATCGACGGCCGTCCCCGCCCGGTGCTCGATCCCGCCCACCTGGCCACCGAGGCCGCCACGCGGCGCGTCCGTCGTCCGGCCTCCCTCACGGCCCCGGTTGCCCGGCGTACCAGCATTCTCATCGTGGACGACTCGCTGACCAGCCGGATGCTCGAGCGCACCATCCTGGAGAGCGCGGGATACCAGGTGGATCAGGCCGGTTCGGCCGAGGAGGGTCTGGCGATGGCCACCCGTAAGCGGTACGCGGTGGCGGTGGTGGACGTCGAGATGCCCGGCCTGGACGGCTTCGCCTTCATCGAGCAGACCCGCACCCGGCGCGAACTACGACACATGCCCTGCATTCTCGTCACCACCAAGGCCTCCCCCGCCGACCGCGAGCGGGGCCGGGCGGCCGGGGCGCGGGGTCACATCGACAAGGGCCAGTTCCATCAGAGCGCCCTGCTGGACGCGGTGGGCGAACTGGTCGCCGAGGGGGACTCATGACTGCGGGCAGAACCATCCGGGTGCTGGTGGTGGAGGACTCGCGCACCGTGCGGGCCCGGATCGTCGCCGCCCTGCGATCGGACCCGGCGATCGAGGTGGTGGGCGAGGCCGCCGACGGTGCGGCCGCGATCGACGAGTGCACCCGGCTGCGACCCGATGTCGTGACGATGGACATGATGCTGCCCGGGCTGACCGGCCTGGCGGCCACGGAACATCTGATGCAGCACTGCCCCACGCCGATCCTGGTGATCTCCAGCGCCGACAACCGGGCGGGGTTCATCGACACCATCGCGGCGCTGGACGCCGGCGCGGTGGACGTGCTGGAGAAGCCGGTGGGACGGGATCCGGACGGCGGCAACGACGCCTGGGACCGGGAGTTCCTGCGCACGGTGAAACTGGTCGCGAAGATCAAGGTGATCCGGCGGGTCGGCCATCGGGGTCTCCCCACGCCCAGGACGGCCGGGACGGCCGCTATCTCCGAGTCTTCCACCCCGGCCCCGGCCCCCGGGCGCCCCTACACCGTGGTGGCGATCGGGGCGTCCACCGGTGGGCCGACCGCCGTGGCGACCGTACTGCGCACCCTGCCCGCCGCTTTCGCCCTGCCGCTGCTGCTGGTGCTGCACGTGCACGAGTCGTTCGGCACCGCCTTCGCCAGCTGGCTCCAGGAGGTCACCGAGCGGCCGGTGCACCTGGTGGTGAGCGGTGAACCACTCAGCCACGTCGGACCGGGAGAGGTGGCGATGGCACCACCCGGGCAGCACCTACGGGTGCAGGGCAGCACGCTGATCCTCACCTCCGAGGCCGAGAGGCATTCCTGCCGGCCCAGTGTCGACATCCTTTTCGAGTCGCTCGCGCTGTCGCACGGCCCGCGGGTGGCGGCCGTCCTGCTCACCGGCATGGGGCGGGACGGGGCCACCGGGCTGCTGGAGATCGACCGGGAGGGCGGCCTGACCATCGCCCAGGACGAGGCCACCTCGGCCGTGTTCGGCATGCCGGGCGAGGCTGTCCGGCTGGGCGCCGCGCAACACGTCCTGGGCATCGACGCGATCGGGCCGGCCCTGGGCCGGCTGACCGTTCCGTCCGACCTGGCAGCCAGGGTGAGGTACCGATGACGACCAAGGAACGGCAGGAACGACAAGAGACGGTCGGTACGGTCCTGATCCTCGACGACAGCCTGACCGTGCGGATGGATCTGGTGCACGCGTTCGAGGAGGCCGGCTGGATCACCGTGCCCTGCGCCACCGTGGCCGCGGCCTGGGTGGAACTGGCGGCGCGGGAGGTGGACTGCGTGGTGCTCGACGTGGTGCTGCCCGACGGCGACGGGGTGGACGTGCTGCGGCAGTTGCGCACGCAGACCGCCACCGAGTCGCTACCGGTGCTCATGCTCAGCAGCGAGGCCGAGGTGAAAGACCGGATCCGGGGCCTGAGCACCGGTGCGGACGAGTACCTGGGCAAGCCGTACGACTCCGGGTACCTGGTGGCGCGGGCGCAGGAGCTGATCACCTCGCCCGAGCCGGAGTCCGCCGACCACGTGGTGCGGGTGCTGGTGATCGACGACAGCACGCAGGTGCGGGACCGGTTCGCCGACCTGTTGCAGCGCAGCGGTTACGAGGTGTTCCAGGCCGACTCGGGGCTGGCCGGGCTGCGGCACGCGGCGGTGCGCCGGCCCGACGCGGTGCTGGTCGACGCCGTGCTGCCGGATATCGACGGGGCCACCGTGATCCGTCGGATCCGGCTGGACTCGGCGCTGCGCGGCATTCCCTGCCTGCTGCTCGCGGCCTCCGACGACGCCGGGGCCGAGCTGACCGCCCTGGACGCCGGCGCGGACGCGTTCGTGCAGGCGGGTACCGACGACGACGTGGTGCTCGCGAAGCTGTCCGCGGCGTTGCGGCAGACGTCGATGGCCCTGCCCGCGGTGGACACGGCCAGCCTGCAGCGGCTGAAGAAGGTCGTGACCATCGGCACCTCGGTGCTGACCGGGAGCACGGCGCGGCTGCGCAACGAGGGTTTCGACGTGGTGCAGGCCCAGACCGGGCAGGAGGCGCTGGAACTGCTGGCGTTCCAGCGGTGCGACTGCATCCTGATCGAGCTGGAGATCGGCGCGCAGGACAGCCTGGACGTGTGCCGTCAGGTGAAGGCGGCGCCCGGTGTGCGCGACGTTCCCCTGATCGTCATCGGCGACGACGACCATCGTCAGACCATGATCGACGCGCTCGACTCGGGGGCCGACGACTACGTGAGCAGCGCGGCCGATCCCCGGGTGCTCCTGGCCCGGATCCGGGCCCAGCTGCAGCGCAAGCAGATCCAGGACGAACACCGGCAGATCCGGGAGAGCCTGCTGCGCAAGGAGATCGAGGCGGCCCAGGCCCGGGCCGACGCGCAGATCGCGCAGACCCGGGCCGCGATGGTGGAGGAACTGGAGCGCAAGAACCAGGAACTGGAGTCGTTCAGCTATTCGGTCTCGCACGACCTGCGCAGCCCGCTGCGGGCGATCGACGGCTTCACCACGATGCTCATCGAGGTGGTGGACGAGCACCTGGACGACTCGGGCCGTCACTACTCCGAGCGGATCCGGGCGTCGGTGAAGCGGATGAACGAGATGATCGACGACCTGATCGAGCTGTCCCGGGTGGGCCGCGCCGCGTTGTCCCGCCGTCCCACGGACGTCGGGGCGATGGCCGCCGAGATCCTCAGCGACCTCGCGGCCGGCTCACCCGAGCGCACCGTGGAGACCACGATCGAGCCCGGCCTGACCGTCTCGGCCGATCCCCGGCTGCTGCGCAACGTGCTGGAGAACCTGCTCGGGAACGCCTGGAAGTTCAGTGGCCAGGCCGACCGGGCGCAGGTCGAGGTAGGACGCGCCCCGAACGGAGACTTCTTCGTGCGGGACAACGGTTCCGGGTTCGACATGAGCCAGGCCGGCCGGCTGTTCTCACCGTTCCAGCGGTTGCACAAGCAGAGCGAGTTCCCCGGCACCGGCGTCGGCCTCGCCACCGTGCACCGCATCGTCGAACGGCACGGCGGGCGGATCTGGGCGGAGTCGGCGCCGAGCCAGGGGGCGACGTTCTGGTTCACCCTGCCGGAGTGAGATCGGGGTCGACACCTGGACCTGCGGGGCCCGGGTCGCGACGGGGCCGGAGGCCGGGGCCTCCACCACCGTCACCGGTTCCCCGAGCAACGACGCCAGCCGGCCCGAGAGGGCGCCCAGACCGGCGTCCACCGCTCCCCCGGACGTCCGCTCCCCCGGCACCGTCACGATCGTCACGGGCCGCTCGTGCAGTCCGGCGTCGATCAGGTCACCGGCCAGCGCCTCGGCGCTGATCCGGCCGGTGGCGCTCCACGCCGAACCGCCCCAGCGGCGCACCCAGACCAGGGTCTGCCCAGGGGGCAGCGCACCGGCCAGTTCCCGGCCGATGCCCTCGTCGTACCGCAGGCCGAGCACCTCCCCGTCGCGCCGTCGCACCCGTACCGGGATGAAGCGCTTCCCGGCCTCCGGATCGCGCAGGAAGTCACGCGGATCCGGCGATCGCAGGCGGCACGGTTCAACCGACTCGTCCAGCAGCCAGACCGGCTGCCCGGGCACATTGATCCCGACCCCCAGCCAGCCGTCCGGCCGGGGGTAGCGCACCAGCAGGGCCTCGGCCTCCGGGGGCAGTGCCACCACGTCCATCCGGCCGCTCTCCGCCCAGCGGCTGTCGGTGACCGAGGTGATCATCGGGATCCGGCCGATCCGGCGCAGCTGGGAGATCCGGGTCAGGACGGCGATCCAGGCGGCGTCCGGGTCGGGCAGCGACGCGACCGTCGGTGCGACCTCGCTGAGATAGAGGTTGCCCCGGCGGTTCACGAGCTGACGGGAGAGCACGGTGACCACGTCGATCAGCCGCTGCACGCACTCCTGGGGATCCGGGTCGTCCAGCAGTTCGGGAGCGTTGCCCGGGGCCCAGCTCAGCTCGCTGCTGTGCCGCACGTACGGGACGACCCGGACCAGCAGCTCGCTCCGGGGCGCCAGGTCCAGGAGGCCCAGCACCAGGTGATGCATCCGGCCGGTGCGGTGCACCACCGAGTACCGCAGCAACGTGCGCCGCGCCGGGATGAAGCGCTCGGTCATCCGGTGCACGCCGCCGAACAGCTCGGGCTGGTCGGGCAGGTACCTCTGCCGGGCGACCTCCCGCCACAGCCGCAGCGCCGGATGCCCGGCGGGGGCGACGATCACGTCGTTGGCCACGCCCTCCAGCTCGTCCAGGACGTGCATCGTGAAGCCGGGCACCGACCGGGCGACCTCGTCGAACATCCGCGGCAGGGCGTCGCCACCGACGAAACCGTTGTCGCCGTCCACGTAGGCGCCGCCGAGCAGATTCACGATCTCCACCCGGAAGTGGTCGCTGGCCGCGGCGTACCCCCGGGGGATGCGCTTGGCCCGCTCCGCGGCGATCTGGTCCCACAGCACCATGTCGGCCTGCTCGTGGAACACCTCGTCCAGGGGCACGACCAGCACCCCGTTCTCCCGGGCCCAGGTGAGCATCGAGAGGATCCCACCGGCCCGGCGGGAGGGCCGCTCGAGGGCCGCCGCCGCTTGTTCCCGGGTGACGTCGGTCCACAGCACGAAGTCAACGCGTCCCGCGTACTCGCGCGCCGCGTCCGCGAAATGGGCCCGGAAACCGCCGTGCTCGGGCAGCGGGCCGCCCAGCCAGATGCCGTGCACGAGGTGCGGCACGGCCCCGTGCTCGGGCAGCCGCGGGGCACCCTCGGGCTGGGCCCAGGCCCGGGCCTGCTCGTCGCGGTGCACGGTGGTGACCGGGCCGGTCTCACCCAGCATCAGCCGCACCCCCAGATCTCCTCGGTCCGGCGGGCGCGACGCCTGGGTGGGATCCAGACGGCCGAGGTCGAGCCAGCGCAGGAAGATCGCCACCCCCTCGGGCGGCAGGCCCGCCGGGTCGACGGTCAGCCACGCCGGACGCGGTGGTCGCGCCCGCCGCCGGTACGGGTCGGGACCCATCGAGGCGGCCAGCGCCGCCTGCGCCCCGGCGGTGTACGCCTGGGGACCGATCAGTTTCCGCAGCCAGGGCAGGATCTCGCGGGTGGCGGGAGGTACGTCGACCTCCCGGTCGGGCTCCGCGGTGTCCGCCACCGGGATCAGCGGGACCGGGCTGGGAGCCAGCCGCTCCAGCTCGGCCACCAGGTCGCCGGCCCGCCGCACCCGGCTGCGGCGGTTCACGTCCACCCGCATCCGCAGCTCGACGGCGGAGCTCACCGGGCTCGTGGCCGAGCCCGACTCGGTACCGTGTGCCACGACCACCGCTCGACCCAGCAGGGTGGACAGACGGGCCGCGAACCAGGCCCGGCCGTGTTCGGCCCCGCCACTCATCCGCAGCAGCACCGGCCCGGTCAGGGTGCCGACGCCGCTCAGCCGCACGGCGAGGTCCTCGGGGATGATCCGGTGGCCGTCCGTCCAGGCGGTACCGAGCCGTCCGGTCAGCTCGATCCCGGTGAATCCCGGCGGCAGCCAGTCGGCATCGGCGGTGACGGCGTGAGCGGCCGCGTCCCGCCGGGACCGGGCCTTTTCCCGGGCCTGCGCCGGGGTCAGCAGGCGCACCGGCACCACGGTCTCGTCGAGCACCCAGGCGGGCTGGTCGAAGGCGGCGGAGTCCTCGCCGAACCAGTCCTTCGCCTGCGGATCGGGCTCGAGCATCGCCTCGACCTCGGCGGGCAGCCCCAGGTAGTCCGGGCTCCCGTCGTCGGCCCAGCGGAAGCGGGTCACCGAGGTGATCCGGGGCCCGGCGTCCTGCTCCTGGAGCAGCACGAAGAACCGCATCACGGCGAGCCAGACCGCGTCCGGGTCGGGCATCGCCGCCACCACCGGCGCGACCGCGCTGAGATGCAGGTTGCCGGGCCGGGCGATGAGACGGCGCATCAGGGAAGCGATGACGGACGCGGTGCGCACGGTGACGGCGTCGAGCGAGGCGGCCGCCCGGCGGGGCGGGCGGGCCGAGCCGGTCCAGCTCCGGGCGCTCTGCTCCCGCACGGCACCCATCACCCGCACCAGCTGCGGGTCCGAGTGGCTGAAGCCGAGCCGGGACATCACCGTGAAGTGCACGTGCCCGGCCCGTTTGGCCACGGTGTAGCGGTGCCACAGCCGGTAGGCCGACGCATTGGCCCGGCGCTGCACCAGATCGGCCTCGCCGAACAGCTGCGGCTGGCTGAGGGAGCACGACAGCCGGTCCAGCTCGCGCCACAGCATCAGCGCCGGATGCCGGGCCGGGGCCACGATCACGTCGCAGTTGACCCGGGCCGGGGGTGTGACGTGCGGGGTGAAGGCGGGCACCGAGCGGGCGACCGCGGCGAACACCGCTGGGAGACTCTGCGGCCCCTGCCTCTCGTGCTCGTCGCGCTCGTCCCCGGGGAACAGGAAGCGGTCGTCGCTGTCCACGTAGGCGCCGCCGAAGCGGGTCATGACCTCCAGCCGCAGCCGGTCACTGGCCCCGGAGTACCCACGCGGCAACAGCTTCACCAGGTCACAGACGTACTGCTCCCACAGCCGCATCGGCGATCCGGCGTGGAACACCTCGGCCACCGACACCACCGAGATACCGTGTTCCCGAGCCCATTCCATCATCGACACGATCACCGCAGCGCGGCCGGAGGGCTCCGGCGCGGCCATTGCCCGGGCCACCTCGGCCCGGCTCAGGTCGGTCCAGACCACGAAGTTCACCCGGCCCGCGTAGTGCGCGGCCGCGGCACCGAAGTTGGCCCGTAGCAGACCGTCCTCGGGGGCCGGTCCGCCCACCCAGATGCCGTGCACGACATGAGGGATCGCGGCCCGGGCCGGCAGCCGGGGCGCGTCCGGCACGCCCCAGTCGCCCCCCGGCCGGACCCGGCTGACGGTGCCCCGGGCCAGCCGACCGACAGCCAGCTCCCCCGCCTCCGGCACCAGGAACGTGCCGTCCAGGCGGGTCAGGCTCATCCCGGCCAGGAACGCCGCCACCCGCTCGGGCGGCAGGCGACGCGAGTCGGTGCCGGTCAGGAAGGCCGGTTCCGGGGCGGGACGACGGAACCCGAACAGGTCGGGGCCGAGCTGGGCCATCACCCGGCGCTCGTGCTCCGGGTCGCCGATCCGCAAACCGGTCAGGCTCCGCAGCCAGGCGAGAACGGCCTCGCCCCGGGCCCCTTCGAGTTCGGCGATGTCGGTGGGCAGGGGCACCAGGGGCCGGTTCTGGTGCTGGCGCACCGTACGGGCGAGCCCGGCGATGATGACGGAGGCCGCCTGGCCGGACGCGTCGGCCGCGGCCCGGGCCCGATCGGTCGCCAGGCGCAGAGGGGCGACGGGCCGGTACGCGACCGGCTCGCGCAACAGCCGCGCCGGGCGCACCAGCTCACCCAGCATCCAGACCGGCCCGCCCTCGGGCGAGAGCTCCGCCCCGAGCCACGGCTCACCGTGCGGCGCCCGGCGCAGCAGAGCCTCCACCGCTTCCGGGAGACGGGCCTGCTGCACCCGGCCGTCGTCGTCCAGACGCACCTCGGTCACCGACCTCACCGACGGAATACCCGACGATCCGGCCAGTTCCGCGATCAGCGCGAGCACGGCCCACCACAGCGGCGCCGGGTCGGGCTGGGCCTCGATCACCGGGGCGATCGCCGACAGGTGCAGGTCTCCGTCCCGGGCGATCAGCCGGCGCACCGTGGCCGTGACCAGGTCACGGGCCACCACCACCGGATCCGTCCCGTCCTGCGCGGGCAGGTCGGTGCGGGTCCAGGAGCGTTCCTGCGCGGGACGGACGGCGGCCTGCAGCCGCACCAGCCGGGCGTCGTACGGTTTCACGCCCACCTGCTGCAGGGTGATCCCGAGACTGCGCCCGGCCCGGCGGGGCACGCAGTAACGGCGCCACAGGTCGTTCTCCGGCAGCCCCGGGCCCAGACCCGTCATCGTGCGCACCCCGTCGAAGAGCGCGGCCTGCGAGCGCGAGCCTCCGAACCGGGTGACCTCCAGACACAGTCGCAGCACCGGGTGGCGGGCCGGGGTGACGACCGCGTCGGTGACCACGCCCTCGCCCCGCACGTGCACGGTGAACCCGAGCGGGCCCTGCGCGACCGCCTCCAGCACGGCGGGCAACCCCTCCGGGACCACCGCCCTGACCCCCCGGGCGATCTCGCGGGGTCGGGGCCGGGCGGCGGCGCCCGGATCCGGCTCGCAGGCCAGGTCGCCGTCCAGGTAGATCCCGCCGAACCGGTTCAGCACGTCCAGCCGCAGGTGGTCCGAGGCCCCGGCCAGGCCCCGGGGCAGGCGCTTGGCCAGTTCCAGGAGGTAGTAAGGGTGCAGCAGCATCGGGGCGCCGGCGTGGAACACCTCGTCCACGTTCACCAGGGCCACCTCGTGGGCGCGGGCCCAGCGCACCCACGAGCCCACCGCGGAGTCCGGTGCGGCGGCCTGCGCCTGCGCACGGGTGACGTCGGTCCAGACCACGAACTGCAGCTCGTCACGGTACCGGGCCGCCGCGGCCGCCAGGTTGGCCCGCAGGCTACCGTCGGCCGGGGCCGGGCCACCTAGCCAGATGCTGTGCACGACATACGGAATGCCGTCCAGGGTGGCCGTCCCGGGCCAGTCCGGCGGCAGCTCGCCGGTGATCGCGGCGACCGGGCCGGGGTCACGCAGCAGGTTCTGCGGGGTGAGGGCGTCCGCGGAGGGACGGGGCGCGGTCAGGCTGAGCGCGCGCAGGAAGGGGGCGACCGCTGCGGCCGGGAGCTGTTCAGCGTCCAGGCTGTCCAGGAAGTCCGGCGCCGGGTGCGGCACGCGGGTACCGAACAGATCCGGTCCCAAGGCCGCGGCGTAGACCGCCTCGGCCGCGTCGGTGTAGAGACCGGCCTGGCAGACGTGGCGCAGCCAGGTGAGCAGTTCCGCGTCAGGTGTCCGGGGCGCTGCCGGGTACGGCACCGGGCCGTCCGGCGTTCGCAGTTGCGAGCGCAGCCGTCGCAGGAGATGGGCCGCGCGCTCGGCCCCGGCCCCCGTGACCGGCGCGCCCCCGGTCCCGACGGCCTGCCGTTCCCCGGAAACGTTTTCCTTCACGACCGGTATCACGGATGGACCCGGATCCGACGTTCACCCGCCCTCGCGGAACCCGCCGTCGGGAGCTAGGGTTTTCCCCACGATCCGCCGCTTTCACCGGTGATGAACTGTGGTGAAAGAGCATCCGGCATGCGGACGGGACGGAGCACGATTGCCTGGCCAGGTCCCACCCCTGACCCCGTCCGGGTTGCCGCTGATCCCCGTCCCGGCCCCGGCCGCGCTCGCGGCGACCCGATCGGCGTACAGCGCTCTGGCCTGCCTCGATCCCCGCCTGCCGGTGCCGCTGGCCCGCCGGGCCCTGCTGCGCCGCCTGGCCGAGGTGACCCGGGCCGACCACGTGCAGCTCTGGTTCCCGGCTCCGGACGGTTCCGGGTCGCTGCGCTCGGTGATGTGCTGGCCGCCGGACGCCGCGCCCATCGAGGATCTGGACCCGGCGCAGTTCCCGCACCGGCCCGACCTGCGCAGTCACGCCCTGCTGGCGGACGACGGCCGGGTGCACACGGCGATCACCCTGACCTCGGGCCGGCCGGCCGGGGGGCGACGGCGCCGGGAGCTGGACGACACCGCGAACTGCCTGATGGTGCTGCACCGCCGGGAGGAGCTGCAGACCGAGGTGCGTCACCAGGTCGGCTACACGGCGCAACTGGCCGGGGAGGTGCTGGACTCGGCCCGGCGCCTGGCCGGGGTGCGTGAGCTGGAGCGGCGCCGGGTCGCCGCCGAGGTGGTCTCGTTCAGCCGCGGCCGGCTGACCCCGCTGCAGACCGGGATCGACCGGTGGTCGGGGCAGCCCGACCTGATCGGCCGGCTCGGTGAGCTGCGGGCGCAGCTGGACCGGCTGGTCGCGGACTTCCGCTCGCTGGTCCGCGGCATCCATCCGCAGGTGCTGTACCGCCACGGGCTGCGGGCCGCCCTGGCCGAGGTGGCGGCGGCGCACCCGGGGCGGGTCCGGATCACCGGCTCGGTGCCGGCCCGGGTGGATCACGAGGTGGCCGCGGCGCTGTACTACCTGAGCGCCGCGGCCGTCCACGCGCTCGCCCGGAGTCGTACCGACCTGGAGATCACGCTGGAGCACCGGATCCTGGTGACCCGGGCGGCCGGGTTGCAGGTGACGCTGGAGGCCCCGGCGGCACCCGTCGGGAGCGGCCCGGCCGCCAAGGCCGAGATGCGGGCCGCGCTGGCGGTGGACGCCGACCGGCTCGGCACGATCGGCGGCTGGGTGGAGGTCGACGGCGAGGCGGACCGGATCCGCGTGACGGCCTGGGTGCCGGACCGGCTGGAACCGGTGGCCCGGGCGGCCCTCCTCGCCCGCGGCAATCTGCACGCCCGGGTGCGGGCCCAGGCCCTGGGCCTGGTCGCCCGGTACGGCGAGGGGCCGGGCTCGGCGCGCGCCCGGCGTCTGCTCAGCCGCATGGACGAGCCGGTGCACGTGGCCGTCATCGGCCTCGAGGAGACCACCCGGCGCGCCGAGAGAATCACCGAGACCGTGCGCACCCGGCCGGATCTGGTGCTGACGCCGGTCATCCCGGGCAGCGGTGTCACCCCCGCCCACGGAGCGCCCAGCCTGCGGGGCGACCTGTCGATCGGCATCATCGACACCGTGGCCGACGTGATCGTCCGCCCCTCGCCCGGGGCCCCGGAGAAGAGCTTCGACGTGGTGCTGCCCGGCGCCGGGGTGCTGCTGGCCGGCGCCGACTGGCGCGACCTGCCGCAGGTGCTGACCACCGAGGTGGTGGCCCGGGCCGATCTGCTGCGGGCCCGCACCGCCCTGGGCACGATGTTGCGCCTGGCCCGGCTCACCCCGCCGCCGGCCGAGCGGCTGGGATCGCTGGAGCAGGATCTGGAGGAACTACGGCTCGGCGCGGGTGAACTGGCCGACCTGGAGTCACAGGCGTCGGCGCTCTGACAACGATGCCCTGATGGTCAGAACGGGATGAAGCCGTGCACAGCGGTGCCACCCGCCGGCGCCGAGCGCAGCTGGATCCGCCCGCCGACGGCCACGATCCGCCGGCGGATGTTGACCATGCCCGAGGATCCCTGCAGGTCACGCCGGTTCAGCCCGGGGCCGTTGTCGGTCACCGAGAACGCCAGCCCGGCCGGGGAATCGGCGACGCGGACCACCACCTCGGCGTCGGAGGCGTGCTTGCGGGCGTTGTTCACCGCCTCCAGGCAGATGAAGTAGACCGCCAGTTCCACGGCCGCCTCGTAACGCCGGGCCGTGTCCCACTCCCTCAGGTCGAGCCGGACCTGGCTACCGGCGTCGCGGAACTCGGCCAGCAACGCCGGATAGATCCCGGCCTCCTGCAGCAGTGGGCTGCCGCCGGTCGCGGTGAGGAAGAGCGCGCTCTCGGCCCGGTCCAGCCCCTTGCGCAGGCGCCGGAGCTGTTCCTGCAGGGCGGTCTGGTCGTTGTTACGCGCGTGCAGTTCCAGCAGGCCGAGCGTCATCCCGAGGGCCACCAGGTGGTGCTGGGCCCCGTCGTGCAGGTCACGTTCGATGTCCCGGCGCTCGGCGTCCCGCTCGGCGAAGGCCCGGCGGCGCACCGCGGCCACCCGCTCGGCGTGGCCCCGGGCCGACTCCAGCGACCGGTCGAGCTCGCTCTGCAGCACGGCTGCGCGCAGTGCCGGGCCGAGCAGGTCGGTCACCTCGGTCAGGAGCCGCTCGCGCCGGCGACCGAGCGGGAGGAACCGGAGCTCCAGGAAGAGCTCGCCCACCCTCTCGCGGCCCGCCGTCAGCGCGACCCGCCGGGACCGGCGGAAGGGGGCCGGCCGACCGGGCCAGGCGAACTCACGGCCGTCGGCCAGGACCAGACGGACCCGGGCCGCGCCGAGTCCCGACCGCAGCCACTGGCACAGCTGGGTCAGATGCACCCCGCCCGGGCCCGGCCGGATCGCCGCGACCAGGGCGAGCAGCTCGTCCCGGCCCGTCGGGAGTGAGCTCATCGCTCTCGCCGCGCCCGCAGATATGTCAGAACCGCCAGCACCCGGCGGTGGTGGGAGGTCGCGTCGGTGGGCAGGTCCAGCTTGGAGAAGATCGCGGCGACGTTCTTCTCCACCGCTTTCGGGGACAGGAACAGCTCCCGCGCGATGCCGGAGTTCGACCGGCCCTCGGCCATCAGTTTCAGCACCTCGGCCTCGCGACCGGTCAGCGACCCGAGTTCGTCCGGCTGGCCGGCCGGGTGACCGACCAGCTGACCGGCCACCAGCGGCTCGATGACGATCTCGCCGTCGGAGACCCGGCGCACGGTGTCCCGCAGGGCATCGGCGCTGGAGACCCGCTCTTTCAGCCGGTAGCCGATGGCCTCCGTGCCGATCTTCAGGATCTCCATCAGGTAGTGCGCCTCGGCGTAGTGCGACAGCAACAGCAACCCGATGTGTGGGTGCAGCGCGCGCAGCCGCCGGGCCGTGACCAGCCCGCCGTCCGGCTCGGGGGGCATCCTGATGTCGAGCACCGCCACGTCGGCCGGCGTGTGCTCGAGCAGAGTCACCAGCTTGTCGCCGCCGTCCACAGCGCCGACCACCGTGTGGCCGGTGGCCTCGAGCAGCAGCACCAGGCCCTCACGGAACAGCGCGCCGTCCTCTGCCACCGCCACCCGCAAGGGGGTGGGCCGGTCGGCACTGGGCTCGGTCATGTGATCGCCATGGGTCTTGTTGATGAACTTCCAGGTAGCCGGGGCAGGGACAGCAGGGCAGATTACTGAGTGGGATTATCGTAAACGTCACTAAATCCTGCATTTTTCACGTACGCAAGGAGATCTTTGAGCTACGGACTGGGCATCGACGTCGGTACCACGTTCGTCTCCGCGGCCGTCAGCCGCCGCGGAGCTGCGCAAATGGTACGGGCCGATGGCGGTTTTCCACTCATGCCCTCCGTGGTGCAGATGTCGCCGGACGGATCGCTCACCGTCGGTGAACCCACCTCCGTGACCTCGGGACTGCCCGAGATGGCCGCTCACCTGTTCCGTCGTCGCCTCGGCGACTCCACGCCGATCCAGCTGGGGGGCCGGGCCACTACTGCGGGCGACCTGCTGACCGCTCTGCTCTCCGGGGCCCTCGAACGGGTGACGGCGCTCGAGGGTGGTCCTCCCGCCCACGTGGTGGTGACCTGTCCCGCGGTCTGGGGACCGTATCGTCGCGAACAGTTCGCCGAGGTCACCCGGCGGGCCGGTCTGGGCCGGGACGAGGTCACCCTGCTCACCGAGGCCGAGGCGGTGGCCATCCACTACCTGGGCAGCCGCCCCCGCGGCGGACCGGAGCCGATCGCCGTGTACGACGCCGGCGGCAGTTCGTTCGACGCGACGGTGATCCGGACCTCCCAGGCCGGACCGGCCGGCCGGACCGGGACGAACTCGATCGGGGTGCTCGGCGTGCCGGAGTCGCTGGAGTGGTTCGGCGGCGTGGACATCGATGCCGCGGTGATGGCCCACCTGGACCTGGCCTCGGACGGTGTGGTCGGCCTGCTCGACACCGGCCGCCCCGACGATGCGATGCGGTGGCGCCGGGTGCGGGACGCCTGCGTGCGGGCCAAGGAGTCGCTGTCGACGGTCGCTGAGGTCGTCGTCGACCTCCCGTTCACCGGACCGGGACGGCGTACGACGCTGCGCCGGGACTGGCTCGAGGAGTGGATCCGACCACAGCTCGCGGCCGGCTTGCCCGCTCTGCGCCGGGGGCTCGACTCGGCCGGCATGCGCGCGGCCGACCTGGGCGCCGTTCTGCTCACCGGGGGTACCGCGCGCATCCCCCTGGTGTCCCGGATGCTGACCGAAGACCTCGGGCGGCCCGTCGTCATGCTGCCGGAACCGCAGCACTGCGCGGCGCTCGGGGCGGCGCTGGTGGCCGGGCGCACCGGGCCGCCCGGCTGGCGCCGCTAGTCGTTCTTCTTCCGGGCCTTCGTGTTCTTCTTCTTTTTCTGCTTCTTCGCCGTCCGGGCCGGGGCCTTCTTCACCTTCTGGGTACTCGCCCCGGTCACGGCCGGGGTGGTGTCGTTCGCCGGGCGCTGGGCGTAGAGGAAGTCGCTGTCGGCCACGTTCCAGTGGGTGTCCAGATAGCTGCCCGGCGCCGGATCGGTGTTGAAGTAGTCGTCGCCGTTGCAGTCGATGATGTTGGCGGCGTAGCCGTTCTTCGGCTGGCCCGCGGGCAGCCGGCAGATCTGCTGCAGGCCCCCCGCCGGCAGGTCACCGTCGTCGTAGCAGAGCACGTCCTCGTCGTCGTAGCAGTGCCCGGCGTCGGTGGCGTGCGGTGCGCTGCTGTTCACCGCGCCCAGGGTGTGCAACAGCTCGTGCAGTGTGGGGGCCCAGCCCCAGCAGCCGGTACCGATCGCGGCGTAGTGCGGGCCGTAGTTGGAGAGGTTGAACCACTGCGGCTGGTCGTTGCCGCCCGCCCCGAAACCGACCCCGCAGGCGTCCTGGTCGTACCAGACGATGTACTTGCGGTCCGCGCGGTCGTACCCCATCGACTTGAGGGCGACGGTGATCGTGTCGGTGCTCTCCATCGACGCCTGAGGCACCACCACGTCGTCGATCACCTGCCGGCAGTCGGCGTCCCGCACGTACCGCACCTTGCGCCAGCCGCCACCGTTGAGCTTCGCCGAGAACACGAACGCCCCGTCGATCGTGTCCAGCCAGCCCCGGAACCGGGCCTCGTAGGCGCCGAACCGGTCGGTCTGCTCGTCGCCCCGCACGTACAGCGCCATCACCCGCTTCCCGGTGGTGCCGTCGTCCACACACTGACTCTGGGGGGTGGGCTCCGGGGAGACGAACGGGGCGGGGGCGGGGGCGGCGGCCGCCACCGGGGCGGACTGTGCGGCCCGGGCCCCGGCGGCGAACGGAATCAGACCCAGGCACACCAGTGCCCCGATCACCGGGATCAGTGCGGGCCCACCGGCCCGTCGCAGAGCCGTCAGCAGCTTGGTCCTCATCAGCTCAACGCCTTCCCAGCGCCGCCACGACATCGGCCTGGGTCAGCAGCTGCATGTCCTGCAAGGAGGGGTTCGGGATGGTACGCAGCCGGCTGGCCTGACGGGTGATCGCCTTGTCCATCACCTGGCGGGCGTACCGGCCGTTACCGAACGTGTCGCCCCGGTCGACCGTGGAGAAGTGCTGGCGCAGCACGTGCAGCGTCTGCCCGGAGGCCTCGTAACCGCCGGCCGCGGACATCGTCTGGAAGATCGCGACGAGCTCGTCCGGGCTGTACGAGGCGAAGTTGATCTGATGGCTGAACCGCGACGCCAGACCGACGTTCGCGTCGAGGAACTGCTTCATGTCACCGGTGTAACCGGCCACGATCACCACGATCTCGTCGCGGTGGTCCTCCATCAGCTTGACCAGGGTGTCGATCGCCTCGCGGCCGAAGTCGTTGCCGCCCCCGGGCGGCGACAGCGTGTACGCCTCGTCGATGAAGAGCACCCCGCCGCGGGCCCGGTTGAACACCTCCAGCGTCTTCTGCGCGGTGTGACCGACGTACTGCCCCACCAGGTCGGCCCGGGCCACCTCGACCATCTGGCCGGTGGCCAGGATGCCCATCGCGTTGAGCAACTGGGCGTAGAGCCGGGCCACGGTGGTCTTACCGGTACCGGGCGGCCCGGCGAAGACCAGGTGCCGCGACATCGACGGTGCCGGCAGACCGGCCTCGACCCGGGCCTTGGCCGAGGCGATCAGGTCGACCACGTCGGCCACCTCACGCTTCACCTCGGCCAGACCGATCATGCCCTCGAGCTTGTGCATCAGGTTGTCCACCACCGTGCGGCTTCCGGCCTGCGCGGCGTCGCTCTGTTCGGCGGTGTCGGACAGGTCTTCCGGCAGCAGCCGGGCCAGCTCGATCTCGGCGACGTCCGGGGTGGCCGCCAGCCGGTAGGCCTGGCGTCCCAGCATCTCCTCGAACACCAGCCGGGCGGCGCGGGCGTTACCGAAGGTCTCGGTGCGCGGCATCTTCTCGAAGACCGCGCGCAGCGCCTCCTGGGTCTCGTACTCCAGGGCGTAGTGGTTCTTGCGGCACAACCGCTCGACGATCGTCACCAGTTCATCGCTGGAGTAACTCTCGAACTCCACAGTCTTGGTGAAACGTGAATCCAGACCTGGGTTCTGGGACATGAAGGCCCGCATGTTGGGCGCGTAACCGGCCACGATGACGACCAGCTCGTCGCGATGGTCCTCCATCAGCTTGACCAGGGTGTCGATCGCCTCGCGACCGAAGTCCTGACTGCTGCCGTCCGGCGGGGCGAGGGTGTAGGCCTCGTCGATGAAAAGGACTCCGCCCAGGGCCTCCTCGATCTTCTTGGTGGTCTTCACCGCCGTACCACCGATGTGCTCGGCGACCAGGTCGGCCCGGGCCACCTCCACCATCTGGCCAGACTTGAGCACGCCGAGACTCGCCAGGATCTTTCCGTAAAGCCTTGCCACCGTGGTCTTACCGGTACCGGGCGGTCCGGCGAAGACCAGGTGCCGGGACATCGGCGGCGCCTGCAGGCCGGCCGAGGACCGGCGCTTGGCCACCTGGTGCAGGCCCACCAGCGTGCCCACCTCGCGCTTCACCGGGTCCAGGCCGACCAGCGCGTTCAGCTCGGCGAGCAACGCCTTGATCGGGTCGACGTCGTCCTTCTTCGCCTCCTCGCCGTCCGCGGGCTTCTTCTCCGCGACCGGCTTGTCGTAGGCGCTCAGGCTCACCCGCTCCCCGTTGTTCTCCGGCCGGCCCTCGGGTCGTTCCGGGTTGCCCGGCCGGTCGGGCTTGCCAGGCTGCTTCGGCGTCGCCGGACGGCGCGGCGTGGTGGGCGAGGGCCGGACGCCGTTGTGGCCGAGGTCGAGATCCGAACTGTCAACGATGATGCCGGAATTCGCGGTGGTGAGACCTTCACCCCCGTTGCCCCGCAGGGTACAGCCGCGCACCGCGACCGGGCGGTTGGTGCGGATCTCCACACCGTCCCGGGCATTGGACACGATCTCGGAGTCGGCCAGGACCCCCTGACTGCCCTCCGCCCAGATCATGCCGCTGCCCTGCGAGTCGCGTACCCGGCAGCCGGTGAACTCCGCCACGGCGCCGTCGCCGACCTCGACGCCGGTGCGTTCGGAGGCGGAGACGTCCGTGGCGCTCACCGTCGCCTTGGAGCCCGCAGTCAGTTCCAGACCGGTCTTGTTGTCGCGGATCTGGGAATTACTGAGGATCAGCACGGTCTCCCCGGCCACCCGGATCCCGGCGCGGGTGGCCGCCTCGACGATGCATTCCTCCATCGTGATCACCCCGCCGGCCGTGTGCACGCCGTACTGACCGCCGCTGACGGTCAGGCCCCGCAGCACCGGCTGGGCCGTCTCCTCGACCGACACCCCGACGTCGTTCCCGGTCAGCACCGTGCCGTCGACCGTCGCGGTGGAGGTGCCGAGCAGCAGCATCCCGACGCCCTGGGAGTCGGAGACCGAACCGCCGGCGAACGCCGGCGTTCCCTCCTCGGTCACGGCCACCCCGGCCGCCCCGGAGCCGCTGAAGGTGCAGTTCTGGAACGTTCCGCCGGCCCCGCCGGAGATGTGCAGGGCGTGCCCCTTCGAATCCTGCACCGTGCAGCCGTTCAGCAGCGGGGCCGAGGACTCCCGCAGCACCACCCCGTGGGCCCCGGCAGCGGTGAAGGTGCAGTCGTCGACCTGCGGAGCGGCGTGCCCGGCCACGTAGAGACCGACCTTGGCGTCCTCCACCGTGACCCGGGTCAGGTTCAGGCGGGCATCCTGCTGCACCACCACCCCGGCGCCTTCCACCCCGGTGATCCAGCAGTCCCGCAGCACCGCGGCGGTGGCTCCCCCGGCCATCACCCCGCTGCCCTTGACCTTGCTGATCGTGCAGTCCTCGAACACCGGCGACGTGTCGCCGGCCAGCAGCAGGCCACCGTTGCCGAGGTCTTCCAGCGTCACGCCCTTGAACTCGCCCGAGCCGTCCTCGACGATCACGCCGGCACCGCCCGGGTTGCGGATCGTGCCGCCACTCATCCGGATCCGGCCGCCGCGCACGTGCACCGCGGCCACGCCGTCGGCCTCGACGGTGCAGTCGGTCAGCCGGGCGTTGCCGCCGAACATCTGCACGGTCGGCAGTTCGCGGTCACCGCCGCGGATCGTCAGACCACTCAGCTCGATCCGGCCGTGCGCCACGAGAATGCCCTGCCCGGGCGGAACCTCGACAATGACCGAACCCGGGCCCTCCTCGGCCACCACGGTCACGTCCTGACGGAACGTGAGCTGCTCACGATAGGTCCCGGGCCGTACCGCGACCGTGGCCCCCGGCGACGCCGCGGCCAGGGCCCGGCCGATACCGGTGACGCAGTCGGAGTCCGTGGCCGAGACGGACAGCACTGCGACGGTCATGACCGTGCTCCTTCAGGTTGGGGGCTGAGCGCGAAGAGGGTTCCGTCGGAACGCATCCCGAGCGGGTACCGCCACTGCTCGGGGATCCTCGGCTGGGTCGGGGCCGTCGGCTGGACCAGTTGCATCGACTCCCGCAGACGCTCACGCGCCCGCTCGTCCACCGCCTCGTCCGGGGTCGCGGACGCGGGCAGCTCACGCAGCAGCACCCGCAGCTGGTCGCCGTCCTCGGGCTGCTCCACGTCGAGCACCACGAACTGGGTGCCGGGTGCGAAGAGCACCCGGGTGCCGCCGTCACCGCCCGGTCCGGTCACCCGGTCGGTGCGCCGCGCCGTACTCGACCAGATCGCGTACTCCACCGTGCTCTCGCCGGCGGACGAGGGAACCAGCCGGGCCTCGGTGAACGCCGGTTCCACCAGCCGCAGGCCGGACCGGTACCGCTTCAGCTGGGTGGTGTCCGGGTTGCCCGCCCGGAACACCGGTCCCACCACTGCCGGCAGCCGGCTCAGCCCGGAACGCGCACACCGCGCGAGCAAGGCCGCCCCGGCCGGGTCGATCTCCGCGAAACCGCCACCGGGCCGGATCTCCTCGCCGCGCAGTACGGCATCCACCACCGCGCTGGCCCCGGCCAGGTGGGCCCGGACCGCGACCAGACCGATCATCAGGTCTCCCCGGCCGGCGGACGCGCGCAGGCCCGGCTGCAGCGCCAGGACACCGGTGATCGCCCGCGAGTGCGCCTCGTAACGCCAGCCGAGCAGGGATCGCACCTGCTCCCGGTCGTCGCGTTGGGCGTCACCGCCGATCGGCATCCAGGAGGCGCGTTCCTCGATCGGGGAGGGTTCCTTCTCCGCAGGCTCCTGCGATTCCGCACCGGCGGCCTCGCTCTCCTCGTCCACCAGGAGTGCGGTGAGCTCTTCGGGCTCCTCGGTCGGGATCGCCGTGGCCTCGACGACCGGCGGGAACTCCAGCTCGGTCAGGATCTCCAGCACCGCGCCGACCGGCTCCACCGCTTCGGGGAGATGCTGGGGGACGTCTTCGGCGGCCGGGGTGCCCCGGGTCACCTGAGCCGCCTCGGGCTCCTGAGTCTTTACGGACGACCCGGTCGTCTCAGGTGCCGAGGTCGCCTCAGACTCCTGAGCCGACGCGGACGTCGTGGTCGCCCCGGACGACCGTTGCGCCCCGGACGGTTTCGTGGGCCGGTCGGTGCCGACGGGGTCCGGGTCCATCGGGACCGATCCGGGAACCTCCACGCCCGGAAGGGCTCCCCCGGGCAGGCCGGAGGTCCCGATCCCGAACGAGTCCAGGTCGATCTTCGAGGTCAGACTCGCCTGCGCGATCGCCTCGGCCTCTTCGACCACCTCGGCGTCGTCGCGTTCCTGGGCGATGCCCTCGCTCCGGGCGGAAATCTCTTCTTGCGAGGATGTTTCGGCCGTTGAAGGAGTTTCTGCGGCTGGGTTCGCCACCCGGTCCGGGACCGCCGGGCCGGAGACAGCTGGGCCAGCGCCGGCTGGGCCGGAAGCAATCGGGACGGCGGGATCCGGAGCAGCCGCCGGGCCGGAGGCAACCGGAGTAGCAGCCGGGTCGGCCCCACCCTGAGCAACCGTGCCCTGAGCCACCGTGCCCCGACCGACCATGTCGTGACCGACGACGTCCTGGGGGACAGCGTCCTGGGAGACTGCCCCACCCGCAGTCTTTTCCGCAGGACCACCCGCGGCGCCGGTCGGGGTCGCCACCTCGGAATGACCGGCCCTGAAAGCGGGGGCCGGGGCATCAGGGGGGACGGACCGGTCCGGAGTGTCAGCCGGGTCTACCGCACCGGCCGGATCGATCACCCCGGAACCGCCTGCTGGACGCCCTGCCTCGATCCGGGCCAAGGCCTCGGCGAGGCCGGAGAGCTCCAGGTCGTCCAAGTTCAGGATCCCGCTGCGACCGAAACGCGCACGATCGTCGGCAGACTCTTCGCCGGTCGTCGGTCGCCCGGCCGGAACTTCCGTCGGATTCGCGACCGGGCCCGGGTTCCCGGCCAGATTCGGGTTCACGATCTGCTGGGTGGCGAACGCGTCTGTTCCGAACGCCCCAGCCTCAGACGTTCTGGCTTCGAAAACAGCCGAATCGACGGGCTCGGCAGGCGCAGTCGACCCGGCAGGCGCGGTCGACGCGGTCGACTCGACGGCGCCCGGCCCCTGCTGCGCCTCGACCAGCCGCAGCATGTCCTCGAACGAGTCGGCCGCCCCGGCCACCATCCGGGCCGGCGTACTTCGATCGAGATCGGCCTTGCCCCAGACCGGATTCACCGGATCCGCAGCAACGCTTCCTGCGTCGGCCGCGACCGGGGACGTGCCCCAGAGCGGGGCATCCGGATCGGCTGCGGGAGTGGGGTCCTCCCCCGGAGCCCGGTCGGCGGGCTCGGCGCCGAACTTGGGCGACTCCGGCAGGGTTCCCCAGAGCGGAGTGGTCTCCTCGACCGGATCGCCGACCACGGCGTCCCTGCGTCCGGATTCTTCCTCGACGACCGCCGGAGGAGGCACCAACTGGGTGAGACCGGACAGGTCCGGCAGCGCGAGGTCGGGCGGCGGGAGCTCGAAGAGGTCGGCGGAAACGGCCTTGACCAGGGGCGGCTCGACGGCCCGGGGACGGTCGACGGCCCGGGGGGCCGGGGGTTCCACGGACCTGGCGATCACCGGGGGCGGGGGCGATCCGGCCGACGCACCGGCCGTGGGCAGGATCAGCGACGCCCGGGACGCGGGCGGCACCGGCGCGGCCCGGTTGACGTCCCGGATCGGGATGCGGGGGCGGCGCATGGCCGGCAGTACGCGGCCCAGCTGGGTCTGCTTCGTGCTGCCGGGGGCACGCGAGACGAAACCCTCCTCGGCCAGCATGATCCGGGGCCCCATCAGAATCGGCCCGGGGCTGCTGATGACCACCACCCCGAGGGTGGAGGAGAGGCTGGACATGACCGGGCCGAGGACGGCGGCGGTGACCCGCCCACCGGCCGCCAGGACGACCGGGCGACGGCCCCAGTCCGGGCTGCAACGGATGGCCTGGGCCAGCATGCGCACCGATACCGGCCGCCCGGAGACCCGGAACCCGCTGCGACCGAACGGGATGTGGACGACGAAGTGTGAGTCGGGAGCGGTCGGCAACTCTTCCAGCGAGACCGGCAGGGAGGAGAAGAACCAGCCGGCCCGGGTGGCGGTACCGGCGGCCAGGACCCGCTCGGTCGCGGCGTCCGGCGGGGTCTCCGGAACCTCCGCGCGCACCCGGCCGCGGGTGGAGGGCCGGCTGGAGGGCGCGATCTCCCATCCCTCGCCGGAGGGCAGCACGGACGGCACCCCGGACCGGTCGAAGCGCAGCTCCCCGCCACCGCGCAGCAGGGCCCAGCCGGGCCGGTTCAGCATCCAGGGACGGGTCCGGCGGCGCACCCTACGCATCGGGCCGTCCGCCGGGGACCGTGACTGCATCAGGCGCTCACCTGTGGCACGGTCCAGACCGGCTCACCCTCGTCGGGACGTTGCAGGAAGCTCAGCACCCGGTGCAGCGCGACATCGGACACCTCGGGACCGGCATCCTGCGCGAGGCGCAGGTAGGAGAGCAGTTCGGGCTCCGGCGCGAGACCGTAGCGCTCGAGGTAGTAGCTGATCGTGTCGGTCCAGACCCAGTGACCGTCGGTCCGGAACGTGAGCGGCACCACGTCGGGCTGGTCCGGGTCGAGGATGTCGCCCATCGTCGCCGAGGTGGTCAGCACCGGCAGGCCGTTACCGAGGTACTGCAACAGCCGGGTGAGCTCGTCGAGGTCCTCGATCAGTGGGTGGTCCTCGGCGAACATCGGGCCGTACTGCGGGTCGACCACGTCGAACACCCGGGCCATGCGCACCGGCACGGCCGGTTCGTCGGCCCAGACCAGGGCCGCGTGCGCGCAGGCACTGCTCTGGTAGCCGGGTACCGGCGTCCCCGGACCACAGATCTCGACCTGGGGATTCTTCTCCCCGGCCCCGGCCAGGGCGTCCTGCATGCGCCCGGTGATGGCGATCATGTACTCACCGGACACCTCCGTCCCCGCCTGCACGACGAACACGCGGCGCGGCGCGGGCCAGGGCGACCCGTCCGCCGGGGTGCGCCAGGCGCGCCAGACCGCGACCAGACCGTGCTCCTGACCGGCGGCCAGACGCATGGCGTGATCCACGTCGTCCAGCATCGGGCCGACGTCACCGCTGGTCAGATCGATCGGGCCGGGATGCGAACCCTGCTCCTGGCGGCGCGGGTCGGTCGGGGCGAACACCCAGGGCACGGGCAGGATGACGGACTCGTCGACCTGGTCCAGGGTCTCGACCAGCTCCGCGTCCTCCCCCGCCGACCGCAGCTCGGCCGCCATCAGCAGCGCGTCCTGCGCGAGCACGGGCACCCGCCCGGTCGCGGCGGCGAAGCCGACGGCCTGGGCGACGTCCACCGTCCCGCCCTCGGCCAGCCAGGCCCGGGCCTCGCTGATCAGATCGTCCGGCAGCGAACCGGCCAGGCGCAGCAGCATCGTGTGCCACGCCTCCGGACCGGTCGGCACCGGGATCGGATTGGTGGCGTCCTCGTCCATGACGGCATCACCGAAGGAAGGCGGCCCCCATGCCGCTGCGTCCATCTCCCGCCGGGACATCTCCGACTCGGGCACTGCCACCTCCGGTCACGCACCTGTTACCGGTGGCATCACGCACACCAGTACCTACACCCATGCACGGACGGACAGCCGGAAGGGTTCAGGTGAGGTTCAGGACGGCCGGTCGGATTCTTACGGGCGCCGCGCCGCCGCGACCAGCCCGCCGTACCGCTCGGACAGACGCTGGGCCCGCTCGGCCGAGTCGAAGGCCCTCTTGACCACCGCGAGCAGCACCTCCATCCCGCTGTCGGTCTGACTGAGCGTGCGCTGGTTGACGAGATGCGAACGGCCGTTCCGGCCGCGGATCGAGACCGGGAAGTGCCTCCACTCGAACACCAGCAGCTTCGGGCCGTCGGGCCAGCTCGGGGTCACGCCCACCGTGGTCATCTCCCCGAACGCGCCCTTCTGCGACACGGCCCGCTCCGGGTCGCGGGCCAGCGCGGCCTCCAGGTACTGGCGCAGCGTGACCTGGGAAGCGGCCAGGAGCCTCAGCGAGTCCTCGCGCCGCCCCTCCGCCCGCGCCCTCATCGCCTCATCGCTCTTCTCGGAGTCCTCCATCGTCTGGTCGATCCAGTTGCCGTCCTCGCTGTGACCGAGCGTCCGGGCCAGTCTCGGCTGACGGCGGACGAGGTGATCGGCCAGCCGATCGGTCAGGACCGCGGCATTGCGCTGCAGGTAGTCACGCACCGGCTCGGACATGCTCGCGAAGACGTCACCGAGCTGCTCGGCGCGGCTGAGCATGAACAGGTGGTTCTTGAACAGGTGGTCGTCGTGCAGCCCCTGGGCCAGTCCGACCGTGTGGGTGAACGCGGTGGCGAGCGCCGCCTCGAACTCCTTCGTCTCGGCGAAACCTCCCAGGTGATTCAGCCACTCCTGGCTCAGGGGCTCCCCGGCCACGCTCTCCAGGAAGCCCGGGGTCTCGGAGGCCGCGAAGTAATCCGCCTCCTTCACCATGTTCTGGGTCCAGCCGGCCAGCCCTGCGGCCGTGGTGGCCTCGGCCAGCCCACGATGCAGTTCCATCGACCCGGCCGCGGGAACCCCCGGGGTGAGCTGCGGGAAGTACCGGCGCGGCGAGGAGTTCGCGTGGTGGGCCAGCTTGGTCTCCCGGAAGAACTCGGGCACCTGCCCCCGGCGGGACAGCAGCGCCTTGCGCACCCGCCGGATCGCGTGCTTCTGCGCCGATGAAGCCCCCATCTCCTCGTGGGCCCAGTCGCTCACGAGCTTCCGGTGACCGGGCTGGTTGGGCCGGGTTGCCTGGTTCAGGTTCAGCCCGTGCCCGCCCGCGACCTCGAGCCACATCAGCATTGCCTTGGCGTTCTCGTGCTGGTCCCAGACGTTCTGCCACATCGGCCGGGTGCGGCCGTTCTCCTCGACGGTCGCCTGCTGTTCCTGCCGGACCGAGGCGCCCGGGCCGTAGACGGCCTCGATGTTGTACCGGCCCTCGTACCGCTCCGGGGAGCGGCCCGTGACCGCCCTCGCGATGTTGCTGCTGGCGTAGACCCGTCCGTCCACCCCGTGGGCGAACTCGCGTCGGTCCAGCTTCAGGGTCACTCCCAGATGGGGGAAGGCCGCCGTCTGCGCGCTCTGCCACCCCACGGGCGGCTCCTCCCCGTCCTTCGTGAGCAGGTACACGCCGCTCTCGATCTCACCGCCGACCAGACCGCCCTTGAGACCCTCGCGGTGCCAACCGGAGTCGTTGACGATCGCTGCCATGTCGGCGGTGAGGTCGGCAACCAGCGTGTCCGCGTCACGGCCGGGTCGCGGCCCCTCCAGGAGGGCCGCCGCCACCACCGGCACCAGAGTTTCCCGTACCGCCTGGACGTCGGCGCCACCGTTCTCGTTCCGGTTACCGGGCAGCAGGTGCTCCAGGGGGTGGCCGGACACCCGGGCTGCCAGGCTGTTCGCCATCCGCAGGGCCTGGCCCTCGGCCGGTTTCAGCGTGCGGTCGCGGGCCGCCCCGAGCAGCTCGACCGCCTTGTCCGCCACGCCGGGGTAACCCAGTTTCCCGGCCAGGTCACGCATCTGGGGCAGGTGCGGGGTTCCCGCCGACGGCGCGGGCTGCGGCTGGGCCACACGCAGCCCGTCCGGCGATTCCTGGCCGTCCTTCGTGCGCACGGGCACGCCGCTCGCGCTCTCACCGCCGACCAGACCGCCGGGCAGACCGCCGCGGTGCCAGCCCCGGTCCTCGACGACCGACCGCATCCAGCTGGTCAGGTCGTACGTGAAGGCGCGCGGGTCTCGCCGGGCCCGGGGGTCGGTCCGCATCGCGGCGGCCGCGATCGGCACGATGTAGTCGCGCACCGCACCGATGTTCGGGTCGACGGAGGGCTGGCTGGTTCCGGTCACCAGGTGTGCCCTCGAATACCCGGAGGCCCGTTCGGCCAGGATGCTCGCGCGCTCCAGGGCCTGGCGGTCGTGCCGCCGCAACCGGTGGTCCCGGGCCCCCTCGTAGATCTGCCGGGCCTTCCCGGCCGCGTCGGGCACCCCGATCTCGGCCGCCAGGTCGCGTAGTTCGACCACCCAGGGTGGGTCGATCGAACGCATCGCCGACGCGACCAGACCACCGTTGCGCTCGGAGAGATCCCGCGCGTGCTCGGCCGAGTCGAACGCCGACTGCA
Source organism: Kineosporia sp. NBRC 101731 (assembly GCF_030269305.1). Classification (NCBI taxonomy): domain Bacteria; kingdom Bacillati; phylum Actinomycetota; class Actinomycetes; order Kineosporiales; family Kineosporiaceae; genus Kineosporia; species Kineosporia sp. NBRC 101731. The sequence continues at coordinate 50,511 of NZ_BSTC01000009.1, read as the reverse complement.
CGGCCTTGAGCATCACGTCCAGGCCCTTGTCGGTCTCGTCGAGCGGACGCTGCGCGACCTCGTAGGTGCGGCCGTTACGACCCCGCATCGTGGTCGGGAAGTGCCTCAGCTCGTACACCAGCAGATCCGGGCCGCCTGGCCAGCTCGCTTCGATGTCCACCGTGGTCATGTCGCCGAACGCCCCCACCTGGGGCACGGCCCGCTTGCGGTCCTGGCCCACCGCGGCCTCCGCGTACTGGCGGAGCGTGACGACGGAGGCCCGGCCCGAACGGGTCGAGTCCTCGATCGTCTGGTCGATCCAGCTGCGCTTCGCGGTGTGGCCCAGGTCCGCGGCCATCGTCGGATGCTTCTCGGCGACGTAGTCGGCCAGATCCTGAACCAGTTCCGCGGCATTCACCTCGGCGTAGCCGCGCACCGTCTCGTCCAGCTTCTCGAAGACGTCGCCGAGCCGCTCGGCCCGGCTGAGGAGGAACATGTAGTTCTTCTGCAGCTCGTCACCGTGGATACCCCGGGCCAGGGCAACCGTGTGGGTGTACAGGGTGGCGAGCGCGGCCTCGAACTCCTTCGTCTCGGCGAAGCGGCGCAGGAACTTCACCTGCTTGCGGCTCAGCTGCCCCTCGCCCATGGCCTCCAGCATCTCCGGGGACGCACTGGCGGCGAACTCGGCCGCGTCCTGCGTGACGTTCTGCGTCCACCCGGCGAGCCCATGGGCCTTGATCGAGGAACTGACCAGGCGACGGGTCAGGTCGAGCGCTCCGGCCGCCGGGACCCCGGGGGTGAGCTGTGGGTAGTACCGGCGGCCGGAGGCCGGCTGGTCGTGCCCCAGCCGCATCTGCGGAAAGTCGTCGCCCACCTCGCCGATCCGGTCCAGCAGCGCGTCCCGGACCCGCTCGATCGCCCGCTGTTCGCGCGGCACCGCCTGCACCTCGGACCGGGCCCACCGTCGAACCAGCTTGCGGTGCCCGGCCTCGTCGGGCCGGAACGCCTCCTCGATCGTGAGCCCGTTCTCACCGGCCTTCTCCAGCCACCGCAGCATCGACTTGGCATTCTCGTGCTGGTCCCAGACGTTCTGCCACACCGGCGTCCGGCGGCCGTCCGCGCCCACCCGCATCGTCCGTCGCTCCGCCGGGACCGCGGCCCCCGGGCCGTAGACCACCTCGATGATGTTGCGGCGCTCGGTGCGTGCGGCGGAATGACCGGTGGCGATCTTCACGACCGCCGTGTTGGGGTAGAGCCGGCCGTCCGTGCCCCAGGCCACCGTGCGGCGGTCCATCGTCAGTTGCAGCCCCAGAGTGGGGAACTTGCCCACGTCCGCGCCGGACCACGACTCGGCGACGGTCTCCCCCTCCGCCGTGCGCAGGTACACGCCGCTCTCGATCTCACCGCCGATCAGACCACCCTTGAGGCCACCCCGGTGCCAGCCGAGGTCATTCACGACCGTGACCATCTGACGGACCAGGTCGTGCACGAACGTGTCCGGGTCGTGATGGGGCTGCGGACCGGCCAGCAGTGCGGCGGCCGCCACCGGCACCAGATGGTTACCGATCGCGATGGCGCTCTCGTCCCCTCCACTGTGCCGGCCGCCGGTCAGCAGCTGGTTCCGCGCGTAACCGGAAGCCCGCTCCGCCAGGACGCTCGCCATCTCGAGGGCATGCCCCTCCTTCGGCGACAGCGTGCGCTCGCGGGCGGCGACGCCCAGCTGAGCACCCCGCTCGGCCGCGCCGGGAAGATCGAGTATTCCAGCCAGGAGGTGCATCTCGGAGGCGGCACGAGGCTCCGCGGGCGGCGCCAGAGGAATCTGGCCGTCACTCTGCCCGGCCCGCACCGGACGTCCGTCCGGCGTGAACCCGACCGGGAACGGCCTGGTCCCCCGGGCCTCGAGACTCATGAAACCGTACTGGGGAGACCAGATACGCGGCCGTGGGGTGGTGGCTCCGGCGCCGGGGGTCGACCGGAGGGGAACCTTCCGGCTGTCCGGGCCACGCCAGGCTCCGGCGTTGCTCAGATGATCGGGGCCCTGGATGTTGGTCACCCGGGCCACGGCGGGGTTCAGCGCTTCGATCACCCGGTGCAGGGTCTCGCGCTGCGGCCTGGTGAGGTCACCGATCTGCGGCACCTGCACGGTGCGGGCCACCGGTTCCGGAATCGCCCGGCGGACGTCGAGACCCGGATCGGGCCGGGTGCCGTCGGCCGTCGGGAAGGTGATGAGCAGGCCGGAGGGGATGACCTCGATCCGGGCCTCGTTCAGGCGGAACACACCGGGCTCCTCCGTGGCCGACGGAATCCGCCGCCCCTGGGGCCCACCCGTGACGAACAGGTCCGGTCGCACACCACCCAGCTCCGGGCGTCCACCGTTCGGCCGGTACGTCACCGTGGAGGCCATCGGCACACCGGGCAGCACACCGTCCTGCTTCGCCGTGACGTTGGGCAGAGCCACGGTCACCGGACGGTTCAGCGCGTTGGTCAGACGGTCCATCAGGTCGGGGGTCACCGTCGGGGGCGTGAGCCGGTCGCCGACAGTGGACGCCTGCCCGCCTCCCGGGGATCCCGGGGAACCCGGGGGTGTCGGGGTGGGCACCAGCCGGAAGGATCCGCCCGGTTCACGCAGCAGGTGGCCGTGCCCGGGAACCGGGATTCTCACGTCGCCGCGATCGGAGCGCAGGCGTAGCGCCTGGTTCTCGGCCTCGGTGATCTCCTGCTTCAGGTGCGCGATCTCGTAGTCTGCCCGATGCCGTTCCGGCGATCCCGGGCCGGCCGACGAACGGTCGAGCTCGGCTGCGGGCAGCAGGTTCTCACGGACGCGGGAGGCCAGGGCCTCCCATTGACCGGCCCGGTCACCGTCGTTACCGGCCGAGAACACCTCCTGGTGGAGTTCCTCGTACCGGGTGAGCCGGTCCAGGGCGTCCGGATCGGGCCTGGTGCTCGGCGTGCTCTCGCCGTCGGTCCGGAAATCGACGACCCGGGCTTTGTAGGCCAACACCACGCGCAGCAGGTCCTGCGGCGCCGGGCGGGCCTTCACCCGGTGGTCACCGAGGTTCATCAGCGCCTTGTCGTGCTGGATACGCGAGGAGTCGCGCACCGGGCCGCCGGCGTTCTCGCGCACCTGGCCGCGCAGCGGGTCGGACGAGCCCCATCCCGGGGTCAGGGAGTTCCGGTAGTGATCGTCCGCCCCGAAGTTGTGTCCCCGCTCGTGGTTCTGGGCGGCGGGGAGGGTGCTGCTCTTGAGGTTGAACGCGTCGTCCCCGCCCCGCTCCACGCCGTCCTGCGTGACCGGCGACCAGACGTGACTGGTGTGGTCGACCGGGCCGCCGTCGGTGACCGGTTCGACCCGGGCCCGCACGTAGTAGATCTCCCCGTCGACCTCGATCGGGCCGGAGGAGTTCCAGAACTCCGCCTGCTCCCGGAGTTCCTGCTCCCGCAGATGCTCCAGGTCGGCCTCGGTCACCCGGTCGTGCCGGATCATCCGGTCGCGCAGACTGATCTCGAGCACCTTGACCTGCTCGACGTCACGGCGCGGAACCGGTTTGAGGCCCTGCGGCACGTCGACCGTGTACTCGCTCGCCTCGAACCGGCCCATCGGCGTCACGTGCAGCGCCTGCCCGAGGTTCTGCGCGAGCTGTGCCTGGGCCAGCAGGTGCTCACGCGGTATCCCGAACCGGCTCCAGCCGGTGTCCAGCGCCCGCCGTAGGTCGGCCCGCACGTTCGAGGTACGGGGGGCGCTCTCCAGATCGGCCCGGCCCGGTTCGGGCAGGCGGCGATCGAGGATCTGCAGCAGCGTCTCGATCCGGTCCAGGGCCGGGCGCAGCCTCGCGACCGGCTTTTCCGGATCGTTCAGGAGGGTCTGCAGGTCGGGTCCGGGGTTCGTCAGGTCACGCCGGACGACCGCCGAGGTGGTGATCCTCACCGGGGTCGCCCCCTGGCGCATGGCATCGGTGATCTCCGGCTTGAACCGGGAGTCGTCGTTCGACGAGAGACGCCAGACCAGGCCGTCTCCCGGCACCTGGGTGCCCGCCCGGCTGTAGCTCGGGATCGACGACGCCGAGGGCCCGTCGACGAAGTCGGCACCGTGGCGGAGCCAGGGGAACTTCTCGACGAGATGCTTCTTGCCCAGCACCAGGACCCGCTCGTCGTGCACGTCGAGCACGACCTTGGGCCGGTGCGGGTCGGCGGCGTAAGGGCCGGGCAGAGCGGGCTCGGTCAGGGCCGGGTCGAGGCCGGCGTCGATGGTCGCGCGGTCGGAGAGCACGATGCCGGCGGCGATCCGGCGCACGTGCAGCTGGTGCTGCATGCCCATCTGGTCGGTCACGGTGAACGGGCCGGACGCGACCAGGTCCGGCACTCCGACTTCCCACATGCCCGGCGGGAAGAGCACTTCCCCGTCCGCCCGGATCGCCGTCCCGTCCGGGTCGGCCGAGGTGGGCGGGGTGGGTCCGACCGTCAGCCAGCCCCGCAGGGTGTCGGTGCCGGGAACCGGGCCCACCTGGAGCTGGGCATCACCGGCAGCACGGATGTTCTCGGCACTGAAGGTGAAGGTCGCGCCGGTCCGCCGCGCCAGGTCGCGGGCCATCCCCTCGGGCAGGTCGGACACCAGCAGCCGGGCGTTCTGAAGGTCGGTTCCCCGGAAGGTGGCCCAGGTCGCAAGTTCTCGTTGCGTGTCGAGGTCCAGGCCGTCACGCACCACGGGGTTGCCGTCGTGGTCGACGGCGAACACCAGGTTCCGGCCGTCGGGCCCGGGCGCGGTGACGATTCGCCCGGCCGGCCCCGGCGGGACGGTCCAGTTCGCCGGCAGCAGGGCGCGGACGTCAGCCGGGGACGGCAGTGGTTCCAGCGGGAGCAGCGGACGGGACGCCGGGGGCAGCGCCACGGAGGTGGAGGCCGCCGTGTTCCAGTACCCGGTGGTGTCCTGTTCCCCTCGTTGGCTGATCAGGACCGCGACCGGGAACCCACCGGTCTCGGCCTGCCGGGCCGAGTACTCCAGCCGCACCAGGACCGAGTCCTCCACGCGTCCGCCCGGCGCGTCCAGCCGTATCTCCTCGGCGTGGTCGGTCCCCTCCGGTCCGCGAGCCCGGGCCGGGTCGGACAGGACGACGATCGGGTGGTCCGCCGGCATGTCCGCGACCCGGGTGCGGCTGTCCTGCTTCAGGTCCGGCAGGAACTCGGTCCAGCCGAGCCTCTCCAGCTGACGGCGCACGGTGCCGGCGATCACCTCGTGCGACTGCTCCCGGTGGTAGGCGTCGATCCAGGTCTTCTCGCCGTCGGTCTGCCCCAGGCGGTCGCCTTCGTCGACGAACCGGCTGATGCTCCGCAGGTTCCGCAGGGTCGGGTTCGACCCGAAGCTGTCCATCAGCGACGGCTCCGGATCGATTCCGCTGGGCTGGAAGTGTTTCGGCTCGCCGGAGATCCGGGTTTCCTCCGGGTGCAGCCGGCGGTAGCGGTAACGCAGCGGTTCGGGAGCGGTGCGGTCGGCCGCGTAGAAGTCGATCAGGCCGAGCAGGTGCCCGGCCTCGTGACTGAGCACCTGCGCCGGGGTGTCGACGAAGACCCGGCCCGCGTGCGCCCGGCCGGTACCCGTTTCGATCTCCACGACCGACGCACCCTCGGGCACGTCCGGCCCGGACGTGATCTCCGGCGCGACCCGGACGAACACAGTCGCCCCTCGCTCGGCGAAACCTTCGGTACCGTTCCAGCTCTCATCCATACCGGCCCGCATCCGGTCGGCCAGGTCCTGGGCCTGCGGGGCCGTCACACCGGCACCGGGCCGGAGGTGCACCCGTGGTTGCAGCTGGATCAGCCGCACCCCGTCCGGGAGATCGACCACCTTGGCCGGGATCCGGCCCGTCTCCCAGCGCGCGACGGTCGAGGCCCGCTCGAGCACGATCCGGTGCACGACGTCGGCCAGGACGTCCGGGCGGACGCCCGTCCGGGCCTGCTCCAGGTCTTCCAGCGTCCTGACCTGGTCGCGCATCCAGGCGGCCAGGTCGAGCGGGTGCGCCCCGGGCCTCGGGGCAGACCCGCCGGTACGGGAGGCGAGCGCGGGCGCGATCCGGTCGAGGGTGTGCCGGGCCTCGACGTCCGGGGCCCAGGTACCGTCCAGGTAACCGCGCAGGATCTTCAGGTCCGGCCCCCGGGGGGTCTCACCCGGTCGCAGCGGGCCCGGGCCGGGCAGCCGGCCCACCTCGTCCATCAGGGTCTCGAGGGCACGGTCCTGGCCGGAGTCCTTCAGCCAGGCGAGCTCGTCGTTGAGCCGGACCCGCAGGGCCCCCCGGGGCGCCGACCTCATGTCTTCCGGCATCAGCCTTCCGCGCCGGTGGTACGTCTGCTCGAAGATCCGCATCATCGAGGAGTACTCGCCGCTGGACGGCGGACCGGTCTCCTGGAGCGCCTTCTCCACCTCGGCGAGCGGGATCAGCGGCAGGGCGAAGGGGTCGTAGATCATGGGGAACTCGGTGGCGACGGTCGTCCGGCGGCCGGTGTCCGGATCGGCCAGCAGCTCGTCATACTCCGGTTTCCAGGTACTCCCGGCCGACCCGACGGACTGCACGGCCGTGAGGTCGACGCCCGGCAGAGTCTGCGGTGCGTGCAGCGGGGTCCGGTCGTCGTGCAGCACGACCTGGGTGATGTCCGGCATCAGGTGGCGCCAGTGGGTGAGCTTGTACTTGGCGGTCGTGGCGTCGCTCACCTGGGCCGCGGACAGGGTCGGGCGCTCCGGGTGCGAGGGCAGGCGCTGGGCCGGCAACCTGACCGACCGCACGTCGGAGACGAGCAGCCCGGAACCGGTCCGCAGCACGTGGACGTCGGCCTTGCGCCCGGCGAGCGGGATCGGGGTCTCCCCCGGGTAGGAGACCGTCACCTCGCCGTCGAACGAGAGCTCGACGCCGACCCGGTCCGGACGGTCCGGCGAGGTGACGGCGCGTTCCCAGCCACGGCGCGGGTACTGCGTCTCCCCCGTGCTCTCGATGAGCGCCCCGTCCACCTCGGTGTGGGTGCCGGGGACGTCGACGAGGGACGCGGGTCTCGGCTGTGCGTGCAGCCAGCCCCGGTAGGCGTCGGTGTCGGCGACCGGTCCGACCTCGGCCCGGAGACCACCGTCGGTGCGTAAGGTCACCGGGTCGGCCGAGAACAGGACGTGGTTGCCGTGTTTCGTCACCAGAGAGGCGGCGAAATCCGGGGAAACATTGCCCAGCACCAGGCGAATCCGTTCGCGCGCGGCCGGTTTCAGGCCCTGGGCCATGGCCGTGACGACCTTGCGCACCTCGGGTGAGGCGCCGTCACCGTCGACGATCAGGGCGGTGCTGCCCGACTCGGGCGTCGGAACCGGCACCGTCGAGACGTCGACGCCGGCGCGGGCAGCGTGCATCCAGCCCCGGCCGTAGCGGAACTGCCAGGGACCGGCACCCGGCACGGTCGCCGAGATCGGCTCGATCTCGGACAGGGTCCGGCCCGGTGTCCCGGGGGTCTCGGCGACGACCGGGACCGGGGTCGGATCAGTGCCGAGATGGTCGACCAGCCAGGCCTTCCCGCCGGCCGGCGCCGGGTACCGGCGCACCCGCGTCCAGCCCGGGGCCGGACCGCTGTCGGCCGGCGCCTGCGGATCGGTGACGCTGGACCAGCTGTCCGGCGGGATCGGGCCGGGCGAGAACACGATGTCGAGGTCGTACTGGTCGGCCAGGTCGCGCATCGCGGACGGGCTCAGGTTCCGGCCGTAGACGCGCCAGGCCTTCACCCCCTGCTGGGCGTGCCGTTCGATCGTTTCGCGGATCTTGTCGCTGACGGACCGCAGGAGGGCATCACCGATCGTGCTGCCCTCGGAGGGGGTGTCCACGAGCACCAGGGCCGTGCGGCCCGGCTCCGACAGCAGCGGCGGCAGACCCTGCGTGGGCGTTCCGTCCCAGGCGACGGTGATCGTGTCGCCGTCCTGCGTCTCCTCCCAGGTCGGGACCGGTTCGCCCGCGGGTGCCGGCTGCGCCGTGTCGTCCGGTGCCGTGGCGTCCGGTGCCGTGGCGTCCGGTGCCGTGGCGTCCGGTGCCGTGGCGTCCGGTGCCGGGCTCCCGTCGCCGTCCTCGCTGCGCGCCGACTGCACGGGGAACCGGGCCGACGGGCGGCCGGAGGAGTCGAACTGGATCCCGAGGCCGGTCAGACCCAGCCCGGTGACCCCACCCGGTGCGGGGCTCCCCGCATCCCCCGGGTTGCTCGGGCTGTTCGGGCCGCCCGGGCCGTTCGGGCTGTCGGGGATCGCGCCGAAGCCGGACGGACCGCCCGGAGGAGGACGCCGCCGCGTAGCCGACGGGTCGTGCAGCGGTGCGGTCCCGGGCGGCCGGACGGGATCCGCCCAAGCATCGGCCCGGCTGTGGTGGCCGGGGCTGTAAACGGTTGCGTGGTAGCGGAATGTCGGGTCGAGCAGGCGGGTCAACTCGCTGATCACGTCGAGCTGGACCGGGGTGAGCCGCTTGAGATCGGGCAGCACGATCTGGGCCAGATGCGGATCGACCGGTAGATGGTGCGGGTCGGACGTGAGCAGGTGATCGGTGTTCTTGCTCTCGGGAAACGACACTGCCAGCCCCGCCGACACGACCTCGATCCGGGCGCCCTTCAGACGGTAGACGTTGTCCTGACCGTTCCAGGAGGTCAGGAAACCCGGGAGGAAGAAGTCCTTCCGGGCCCCGATGAGCCGGGGCACCGGCTCGGCCTGGGGCCGCACCTGGATCCGGTCGGCCATCGCGAACTCACCGTCGGCGGCGCGCCCCGAGCCTTCGGTGAGGTTCATGGTCACCGGCGCCTGGACCGCGTTGACCATGATCCGCAGAACGTCCGGGGTGGGACGGTGTTCGGGTGAACCGTCCCAGGTGAATGCGTAGCCGCCGGTGCTGTCCGGGGTCAGGTAGCCACCGCCGGGCATGCGGATCGGGGTGTGCCCGGCCAGCACGGCGGCCCTGAGCGTCTCCTCCTGGGCGAGGGCGTACTCGATACCGAGCCGCTCCCGCTCGGCTCGAAGCGCTCTCAGGTCTCGCATCTGGGCATTCATCGGCATCTGATGCCGGTCGAGTTCCTCGGCCTTGCGGAAGATCTCCTTCGCGTGCCGAAGCCACGCATCATGCAGCTGGTCGGCAGCCTTCTGCCGGGTCGCCGGGTCGGTCGAAGGCACTGACTGACTGCGGTAGTCCGTCAGGGCGGGCACGACGACGGCGTCGTGGTGCTCCTTCAGATCCGCCAGCGACCCGATCGGTGACGTGTTCCCGTCCCGCACCATCTGGATGAGCGTGATCTGGTCGCGTGGAGTGAGGATCTCCGCGTCGCTGCGCATGAGACCACGCTGGTCGAGGAACGTGGGCGGCCGGGTCCCGGGGCGGGTCGGGCCCGCCGAGGCGGCCGGACGCAAGCGGATCTCCTGCCGGCGTAGCGGGTCGGTGGTCTGCTGGGTCCGCGAGCCGTAGCGGTCGGGCAGGCCCCAGTGGTGTCCCCGCTCGTGCTGGATGACCTCCCCGGACACGTTGCTGCGGACCATCTCGTCGTGCTGGCCCGGGTCTTTCAGTCCCTCGGGCACCTGGTCGGACCGGACTCCCAGAACCCGGTCGGCCGGACCGTTGTCGAGGACCCGTTCGACGTACCCACGCGTGTAGGTGAGCTCACCGTCGAAGAGCACCGGGTCCGAGTTGTTCCAGAACTGGTCGAACGTCTCCCGGTCACGCTTCCACGCGGCGTCGAGCTCGGCCCGGGTGGTGTAGTCACTGGTGCGGTACTTGATCGTCGAGCTCATCTCGACCACGGTCGTCCCGTTGTCGAACACATAGGTCCGGGCCTGGAACGAGGTCGGGTCGAAGGCGCCGAAGTGGTTGCGCAGGGCCCAGGTGCGGCTGATCTGGCCGGTCAGCGTCGACCGGTCCAGACCCAGCTCGGGATGGCCGTCGACGAAGGCCAGCCGGTTCTTGAGGTCTTCGACCGCCGCTCGGGACTCGGCGATCCGCTGCTGTTCCCGGACCTCGTCCGAGTCCTGGCCGAACTGGTCCTCGCGGGCCTGCGCCTGCTCCTGGCGGACCTGCGCCGTGGCCTCGTCGGCGGCCCTCAGGGTCGCGGCCAGGTCCGGGTCGACCCGTTCCACCATCGCGAGAACCGTGTCCACGACGTGCTGGGCGCTCGAGCGGTCCTGCGGACTCAGGTCACCGGCCAGGCTGTCGGGGGTGGAGATGATCCGGTCGATGATCGGGGTCCAGTCCATGACCGGCGCCCGGTCGTCCACCCGCATCGCCAGAGCGAGGCTGACGTCCACCGGCTGGGTCTTCGCCCGCAGTTCCGGGCTGATCATCGGGACGCGGGTGTCCTGGTACTTCCCCGCCGGGGACCGGTGCGCGACCCCCTCGGCGAAGGCCTGCCGCCCGGCCCGTGAATAGGCCGGGAAGAAGGGGGTGTTCAGGTGCTTGAGACCCGTGCCGGCGGGCCGGTCCAGGTGGAACTCGATCGTCTCCCGGGCGATCCGGTGCAGGGCCGGATCGGTGATGTCGTAACTGATCTTCACCGCGTCGGCGTCCGGGCGCACATAGTCCGCGGCCCGCGTTCCACCGGGGGTGCTCGAGACCTCGAGGCCGGCCGGCGTCCGGCGCACGAAGAAGGCGTGTTCCATCCGGTTCTCGTCGAGGATCCGCAGCTCGTGCGGGATCTGACCCTGATCGAAGCGTTGGTGGAGCCAGGACTCCCACTGCGGTGCCCGGTTCACGGCGCTGCCGACCGGGACGATGGACGCCGCGGTGTCCGGACCCTGCGGTGTCGCCCGCAGCCAGCCGCGCAGATGCGTGGTGCCCGCGACAGAGCCGACCGTGACCTGCCCGTCGGCAACCGCGGGCTGTCCCGGAACCGGGCGGGAGGTGGCGATCAGTGGGTCCGCGCTGAACGTGAAACCGGTCCCGGTGGTGCGGGCCAGCTGATCGGCGAAGAACGTGGGCAGGTTGGCGACCAGGAACCGGGCGCCGTCCAGCTGCCCGGCGTTGCTCTCGACGAAGGTCTCGAGAGCGTGCCGCACGGCGTACTGCGAGCCGTCCGGGATCACGGTGTGGCCCTGCCGGTCGACGTACACGACCTCCGCGGTCCCCGGCATCCGGGTGAAACCGGTGGTACCGGGAGCCGGCTGGGCACCGGGGAGGACCAGGGGGGACGCGCCGACCTCGGGATCGGGGACGGTTCCCGGACCGAACGTGGGCCGGTCGACGAGAACCCGGTCGTGTTCCGGCGTCAGCAGCACCCAGCCCTCGGCCTGGCCGTCACCGAGGTCGGTCAGCACCGTCACCTGCTCACCGGTGACGGCGACGACGTACTGGGCCATCGGCACGGCGTCGGGCAGCACCCTCTGCTCGTCCGGGGTGACGCCCGGGCTGCTCAGCACCGTGCCGTAGGTCTCGTCGAAGCGGAGCTGCCAGCGACTGTCCAGCACGACCGGGACGCCGTCCTCGTCCGGCGCGATGTCGCGTTCCTGTGCAGGCACCGGCACCTGCGTCTGACCGGCCAGCCCGGTCGCCCGGTCGACCATCTCGGTGCGGGCGTCCAGGACCGACCGGGCCTGGGCCACGGCCGAGTTCATCTGCCAGATCTGCGGAAGATCCGTCAGGCCGGGGAACTGCGCGGCCAGGTCGGCCCGAGCCCGCTGCCCGGCCAGGGCCCGGTCGAGCCGGTCCTGCGCATCCTGCCTGGCCTCGTGCAGGCCGGGCAGCAGCGAGGAGGCCACCGTCCCGGCGGCCCTGGCCGTCAGGACCGAGGTCGTGCCCGGGTCCGGCAACGACGCAAGATCCGATGCCATACGCGAGAAGTCCCGCGGCGTCGTAGCCCTCGGCAGGTTCGCGCGGAACTCCCGGTCCAGCCACGAGCTCAGGGGCTGCGGGCCGTTCTGCCCGTCGGCGACCCGGATGTCAGGGTGCCGGTCCGCCGGGAGCCGCGACAGGCCGTCGCGGATGTCGCCGAAGTCAGCACGCTTATAGTCCGTGCCGATCGGGATGTCCACCGCCTGCCCGGCGGGCGAACTCTGCACGATCGAGAGCCAGGCGTCGTTCCGTTTGCTCGTCAGCTCGTCGTGGACCACATCGAGGCCGGGATCGTCGTCACCCACCCGCTCGGCCCGCAGCTCCCCGATCGCGTCGCTGACCTTCGAGGCGTACGCCTCACGGGCCTCGCGCAGGGACTTCTTGGCGGCGGCCAGCTGCCCGTGGTCACGGTCGGCGCGGGCCTCGTCGAGAGCGGTGATGGCCCGGGCCACGTCCTGCGCCGCGTCCTGCTCGACCCGGCGGAAGTCGTCGGGTTCGAACGGCTCGCCATCACTGAAGATGTCGCTGCCGTCCAGATCATCGGCGTCATCGGCGTCATCGGCGTCATCAGGGTGGACCGGGCTGCCGTCGTCGTCCTGGCTGTCGTCGTCGTGGTGCTGCAGGGCCACCGGGTCGGCCCCCGGGTCGGCCTCGCGGTACGCCTGGAAGCGCGGTCCGGACTCCGGGCGGAAGACGGAGCCGGCCTGATCGCTGACGCCGTTACCCGCCGCGTCCCCCGGTGCGGCATAGGCCGGCGGAGGCATCTCCTGGGGAGCAATGGTCGCGTCGTCCTCGGGCAGTGCAGCGTCTACGTTCTCCTGCGGGGCATCTTCGTAGCGCGGCAGGGTCGCCGTGCTCTCACGGGCATTCTCGTCGCGCTCGGCGAGGTGGAGCCTGCGGGCCACGTCTTCGAGCGTTCCGGCCAGATAGTCGGGCTGACCCCACCGGACCAGGTCGCGGTAGAGCCCGTACAGGTCGAGATTTGCCTGCTGGAAGACGGCCCGGTCGATGCCGATGTCGAGCAAGGCCTCCTGGACCATCAGCCGCTCGCCGGTGCCGTCCAGGCCGGACCAGCTGATCTGTTCGTCCGACCAGCGCGGCCGCGGGCGGAACCGGCCGGCGACGACCCGGCCCGGCGTGCTGGTCAAAGTCAGATCGGTTCGGTAGTAACGGGTCCCGGCCCCTTCCACCGGAGTGACCGTCACCGTCGGCGTGTACCGGCGATGCCCCACGACGCGGGACGGCAGCGTGGACGTGACTGGGCCGGAGCTGCGCACCGCCTCCTGGCTGAGGGCCCAGAGCTTGGTCATCGATCCGTGCAGGAACTCAGCGGACAGCACGTTTCCGAGGCGGTCCGGCGCCGGTTCCAGGGACGTCGGGTACAGCGGGGGGCCGGACTGACGGAACCTCGCGTCGCCGTAACCGCCGAGCACGTCGTACCCGTGATCGTTCAGGCCCCGCAGCATGGTGTCCAGCACCTGCTGCTGCGGGGTGCCGTCGGCGATCTGGGTGGTGCCGTCCGGGTAGAACGCCATGCCCTCGACCATCCGCACCGGGCTCGGGTCGCCGGCCATCGGCACACCGTCCAGCGTGGAGCGGCTGACCACCCGGTTCTGCTGGTACCCCGGAAGAGGATCGGTGACGGGGCGGTCGTAGACCAGGTCGATACGGGTCTGCCGGGCCAGGCTCTGGGCCTCTTCGTACCGCATCTGGTGATGCATGGTGAGAGGCGGCCGGTGGCGGTTGAACTGCGCCTCCGTCACGTAGGGAGCCCTCATCCAGCGCTGGAACTGAGCCGAGGTGACCTCTTGGGAACCGCCGGTGCCGGCGTCCAGCTGCCAGCGGTTGCCGCCGTCCCAGGAGGAGGTGTCGAGAACGGACGTGTCCAGAGGACTCTCCGGCCGCCGCGCACCGAACAGGCCCGGAAGACCTGAGGTGTGGAAGGTCAGACCGGGACCGGTCGCCGCATCACCGGACGGGTCACCCAGGACGAGACCGAGTCCGGTCGGGTCGCCACCGGTCGAGGGCCCCTGCTCCGGTGAGCCGTCCGGCGAAAGGCTGCGGTCACCCTTCGGGGTGGGAACGGCAGCCCCGGTGGAGGACGGGGAGGCATCGTTCCTGGGGGTCGGGATCCCGGGTCCGGTCGAGGACGGCGAACCGGGGCCGGACGGGTCGGGAGCCGGGTTCCAGAAAGCCTTCTCGTTGGGCGGTACCGGTGCGAACGGATCGGTCTGGGCGGCCCAGGCCGATCCCGCTCCGGCGTAACCGTTTCCGTCGGCGTCGCTGCTGCGCACCGACGAGGCCACCCCGAAGGCCGGGGTGAGGCTCCGGACGATGTTGCGCACGGTTTCCCGCTGCGCGGAGGTGAGCAGGTCGACGCGGGGTACCCGGATCTGGACCGTACCGTCCTCGATCGGCCGCAGGTGCGGGTCGACGACGACGTCCGGGCTGTTCGGGAAGGTCACCGACAGACCGGCGCTGGTGACCTCGATCCGCGCGTCGTCCAGGGAGTAGACGGTGTTGCCGGCCGGGTCGGGAATCAGTGTTCCCGGGGTGTAGAAGTCATCGCGGACGCCGTTCAGCGTGCGGTGCGGGGTGCCTTCCGGCCGGACCAGCATGCCGTCGGCCATCGCCACGTCGCGACCGGGCCCGTCGACGGCCGGGTTGCCCGCCGGGTACCAGTCCACCTGTAGCGGGGTACCGAGAGTCTCCGCCAGCAGATCGACCACGATCGGCTCGGGCCGGCCCCTCCCGGTGCCGTCCCAGTTCAGCTTGTATCCGCCGGGTTCGACGGTGAAGGACAGGCCGCCACCCATCGGGATCGGGGAATGGCCGGCCAGGGCCGCCCACCGCATCATCTGGCGCGCGGCCAGCTGTCCCTCGGCGATCACGCGATGGTACTCACGACCCTTGGCCGCCTGCACCGACCGTGGTTCCCGGATGTCGTCTTTCTGTACGCCCAGGTCTTGCTGCAACTGGTTCAGCAGCAGGCTCTGCGACCGCCACTGCTCGAACACCGCCTGCGCCGCGGCCCTGCGGTCAGCAACACCGGCCCGGCCCAGGAGCGTCTGCTGCTCGACCGCGCGGTAGTTCGCTACCGCGGGCCGGACCTCAGCGAGGAAACGGCGTTCGGCCTGACGCAGCGCCGGGAACGGTTCCCGGCCGCCGAGGTCCCCGTCCTCCCCCGGTTTCGCCAGACGGCGGGCGGCTTCGTCGTACGCCATCTGGTCGTGAACCGTGTCGAGGATGGTGATCAGGTTGCGAGGCGTCGGCCTCCCGTCGTAACTGGCCATCAGGGCCCCCGGGCCCTCCAGGAAGGTGGGCATCCGCACCTGCGGCATCCCGGCACCGGCCTCACCCGGCGTCCGCAGCCGGATCTGGTCCTGGCTGAACGGGTCGGTCCCGGCACCCCGGGTGCGGGTGTAAGTGTCCGGCAGTCCCAGGAAGTGGCCACGTTCGTGCTGGATGACCCAGCCGGGCGTCTCCCGGTTGATGGCGTGCTCGTTCGCCCGGTGCGGCTGCCCGTCCGCGCCGACCTCGCTGCGCACCTCCAGGATCCGGTGCGCCGGTCCGTTGTCCGTGACCAGTTCGACGTGCATCCGCACCCAGTAGAGCTCGCCGTTGTAGAGCACCGGCCGGGTCTCGTTCCAGTTCCTGGTGAGACTTTCCTGGTCGCGCTGCCAGGCCTGCTGCAGCTCGGCCTGGGTGACGCCGTCGCGCTGGTGGTACTTGACCGTGGTGGTCAACTCCAGCACCGGCGGACTGTCCTCGAAGTGATAGATCCGCGCCTGGTAAGAGGTGGGAGTGGAGAAGGCGCTGTCTTGCTCCAGCCCTGCCTGCCGCTCGACCCGGTCGATCAGATCCTGCGCATCCAGATCCGGGTGAGCATCGATCTGCTGCATCAGGTCGAGCAATTCGTCGGACCAGTTCCGGACCGGAGCGTCCGGGTCGACGTTGGGAGCGGTCAGCTGCGGCGCCATGATCGGAAGGCCCGAGACGAGCGCCTTCAGAATCTTGGTCTCCTCCGGGGACGGGGAGGAGGGGTCCATGGCGGAGAGGTCGTCCCACCACTGCGGTGGCCGTGGACCTTCGTCCCGGCGGCCCGGCAGCCGCGTGCTGATCGTCACCGGTTTCGTGGTGTTCCGGTGATATTCGGTAATTTTCGGAGCCTCGCCGAGCTCGCGCTCCGCCTGCAGACGCATCGCGGGACCATCGGCGAAGGGCCGTCGCCCGGCCGAGGAGTACTGCGGTACGCGATCCTGGGCACCCACATGGATCAATTCCAGGCCGTCCGGCAGTTCCAGGGCGCTCCGGACGCTCGTGCGGGCCTTCTCAGCGATCACCGGGTCGTCGATGGCGTAGCTGATCTTCATCGAGTCGTTGTCGGGCCGAATCCGCCAGTCCGATTCCGGGTTCCCGCCCTGGTAGTCGGAAAGCTCAAGCCCGTAGGCCGTCTGGCGGACGTAGACGTGGTGTTCCACACCCAGCGGGTCGACCAGGGTGATGCGGCCGACGTCGTCCCGGCCGAGCATGGACCGCGCCCACAGGGGCGCCGGGAAGGCCGCGACGCCCACCGGCTCGATCGTCACCGGGCCGTCAGCGTCCGCAGGCAGCGTTTCCAGCCAGCCCCGGTTGACGTCGGTGCCCGGGACGTTCGCCACGGTCACCCAGCCGTCCGGGGTGGGGACGCCGCCCCAGCCGGTCGCCGGGGCCGTGGTCACCAACGGTTCGGCGCTGAACGTGAAGTGGAGGTCGTACTTCTCGGCCAGTCCGGCGGCGAAGTACGGGGACAGGTTGCTGACCAGGAAGACCGAGTCGCCACCGCGATGCACGTCCGGGTCGCTCGCCACGAAGGCCTCGAGGTCACGGCGCACCGACTGCCGCGAACCGTCCAGCACCTGGGGCTCGCCGCGCTCGTTCACCCACATCACATCACCGGAACCGTTGCGCACGAACCCCCGGCCCCCCGGGGCGACACTCCCGACGTCGGCGCGCAGGGGCGCGGGTCCGGTTTCCGGTTGCGGATCTCCCGGCCGGTCGGCGAGTTCGGGGCGCGAACCGTCCGGCGGGAACGTCAGCCAGTTCTGTCCGTACCCGTTCCCGGCGTCCACGAAAGCTGTCACGGGTGTGCCGGTGACCCGGGCGATCTCCTGCGCCACGGCCCGGGTGTCCGGCCTCGCCACCTGGTCGTCGAGGCCGCGGTCGGGTGCGGTCAGCAGCAGGTCGCCGCTGGCGTCCCGGCTGATCTGCCAGCGGTCGTCGAGCCGGGCCGGGGTGCCGTCGTCACCGGGCCGCAAGGTCTGCGGCGAGACGTTCTCCCCGGTGACGGACATCTGGGCGACCAGGCCCTCGGCCCGGTCCAGCAGCCGGTTCCGGGCGTCCAGAAGAGCTTGTGCCCGAGCCAGTTCCGGTCCGGCCCGCCAGGTCTGGGCAAGCCTGGTCAGACCGGGGAAGTCGCCCGCGATCCGGGCCCGTTCGGCATGACCGGCACGCACCGCGTCGAGCTGTACCTGTGCCGCGTCCCGCGCCGCGCGCAGGTCGGGCACCAGCGTCGTCGCTGCCTGCCCGAGGCCCCGGACCGTGATCGGCGACGCGTTCTCCGGCCGGGTCAGGGTGGCCGTCTCGAGGTCCGTCAGGGTGGAGCCGGGACCCGGCTCCGGGACGACCCGGCGGTCCCGGAGCCCGTCGTTCAGCCACTGTTCCAGCCGGACCGGTTCTGACGGCGCCCCACCGATCCTGTCGATCCGGATGCCCGTGTGCAGCCGGGACGGCATCCGGGCCAGCAGTCCGGTCACCGTCTCGAAATCGTCCTTCGAATACCACGGGCCCAGTGGCAGATCCGTCATCAGCCCGATCGGGTTCAGGCTCTGCAGGCCCTGCCAGCCGTCGAGAATCCGGTCCTGTAGGTCGCCCAGCGCGCTCTCGTGGTCGGCCCGCCCGCCCGGGGTCGTGGGCGTGGGCAGGTCCCGCAGTCCGCTGATCAAGCTGCCCACGTCGGCCAGGTAGGTGCCGTACGCGTCCCGCAGACCGTCGATCGCCGTGATGATCGCGGCCGTGTCACCGTCCTGGTAAGCGCGAGCCTGGTTGTCGAGCGCCGACTGCACCCGGCGCCCGTAGGCCTCATCGCCCGCCCGCCGGAAGTACGCAGCGTCGGCATCGGGCGGCGGGACGATATTGCTCTCACCGGGCCGGGATCCGGAGCCGAGGGCCGCATCGAGGACAGTGCTGTTGTCCGTGCTCGGGGTCGGGCCGGTGTCCGGGGTCGGGCCGGTCGACGGCAGCGCGGAGTAGCCCAGCAGTTCCGGCGAGGAGACCGTCGCGGGCCGGGGCAGCGGTGCCCGGTCCGATCCTCGATCCGGAGTCTGCGCCACGTCCGGCGCCGGCAACTGCACCAGCACGTCACCGTCCACCGGGGCACCGTGCCAGAGCAGATCCGGGTCACCGGCGGCGGACCGCGCCGTCGGCCGGCCCATCGCAGCCTGCATCAACGACTTCAGCCGCAGCCTGGTCGAGTGACGCTCGGCGTCCCCACCGCTGCGTGTGCGCGCCGGGGCCCCGCGACCGTCACCGCTCCCGGACGACCGGGCGACCGCGTCCCTCATCAGGGACTTCTTGTCGAGCTTGGTCGGGCGGCCCCGCACGCCACCATCGGTCTGCGAGGCCTGGTTCTCCTGGCGCAGCCGTTCCCGGCCGGCCTTCGACAGGTGGCTGTACTCGACCGACGACGTGAACCGGCTCGGCAACCGGAACTCGTTATGCGTCCCGTCACCGAAAGGCACCGTCTGCCGGAAGTAATCACTCCCGGCGTCGAGATCCGGCGTGGAGCGGATCGTCACCGTCGCCGTGCGACTCTGCCCGAGACGCGATCGGCCGGTCACGCTGAACTGCACACCCTCGCCGTGGGCCAGGCCGTGCAGCGAGCTCAGGGACTGCGCCGAGACGAACTGGTTCAGCTGTGCGACGTTCTGCACCCGGTCGTTGCTGGACAGGCGCATCCAGCCGCCCAGTATCCTCCGGCGTCCGTCCGGGCCGGCCGGGCTGCGGTGCGAGGACGGCCGGGCCGGGTCGGGCGGCAGGAACCCGCTGTGCGTCAGCTCCGTCGTCAGCTGGTCGTGGAGCGAGCGCGCGACCTCCGGCGCCACCACGGCCGGGGCGTGCCGGAGCCCGCCGCCCTCCAGGACCTCGGCCGGCAACTGCGGCCGCTGTTCCTGGACGACGTCGGGATCGGGCACGAACGAGATGTCATCGACACCGTCGCTCCGGGAGACGAAACGGCCTCCGGTGGAGTTCGATCCGAGCTCGGGCAGCCCGGCCGGGTCATCCCCACCCCGGGCCCACCGCGCCCGCTCCGGATCGGACGGGACGGCCTCGTCCTCCTGGACGTCATCCAGGTGGACGCTGTACTCGCTACCGGAATCGCCTGCCTCGTCGCGGGTCCCGTCACCGGTCTCGTCCAGGGTCGGTCCGCCGGGCTCGTCGTTCGGCTCCTCACGCAGCTGCCGGACGATCTCAGCCACCGAGGGCGAGGGCGTCTCGTCCCGGCCGGCTTCCTCGTCCCGCGTCTCGTCCCGCGTCTCGTCCCGCGTCTCGTCCCGCGTCTCGTCCCGCGTCTCGTCCCGCGTCTCGTCCCGCGTCTCGTCCCGCGTCTCGTCCCGCGTCTCGTCCCGCGTCTCGTCCCGCGTCTCGTCGCGGGACGATTCCGCGTCGGTGTCGGTCCCCGTGCCCAGGTCGTCGGCGATCGGCGGGGTGAACTGCACCTGCTGGTTCGCGGCGGCCGGGGAACCGATCGCGGTCAGCGCCTCGGCGAAGTCCGGGCCGACGTCGCGCGGCTCCGTCCCGGGACGGGGTGTGTACCACTGGAATGTCGGCTCGACCCTCGGTGCGGTCGGGGCGGTCGGGGCGGTCTGGGCGGTCTGGGCGGTCGGGGCGGATGGGGCAGACGAAGCCGGCACCGTACCGGGTGTTCCCGGGGTCGGCCGCGCGACCACCCGCATCCAGCCCGCCGGTTCCGGCGTCGTGGCCACAGCATCGTCCACCGTCGGCGCGCCGTCGTCGGGGGCGTCATCGGTGACGGGCGCGTCATCGGTAGTGGGCGCGTCCTCCCCGTCACCGATGACGAAGACGTCGCTGTCGTCCGGCAGGGCCGGATGATCCCGATCGTCCGGTGCGGGAAGGGCTTCGGGGGTCTCGGAGGGCGGGGGCGGGAGCAGGGCCACCTCGCCGGTCGGGGCGAGCACCTCGACCTGGGCGAGATCCCTGACCTGGCGGGGGAAGGACCGGTGAGCGGGCAGACCGTTGGGGTCACCGATGCCGTCCATCATCAGCATCAGACCCTGCTGGCCCCAGCCGGGCTGCTCGCTCATGAACTTCACGAAGTCTTCCGGGCCGACCATCCGGGACGACGTCCCCGAACCGATCTCGACCTGGTTGGTCGCCGCGTCGTACCGCCCGGTGACGTTCAGGAAGCCGGGAACCTTGGGGGCGGCGTTGCCGATCCGCAGCGACTCGGGTGTCGAGTTCAGCGAAATACCCGACCGGGTGCCGGAGGTCGTGACCCCGGGGAAGGCCGACGGCGGCTCGGTCGTGGCATTCGGGCCGAGCCGGTAGACCTTCGTCCGCTCGCCGTCCTCCCCGCGCACGTGGCCGGTCTCGATCAGGCCGAGGGCGAGGGCCTGCTCCTCGCTGAAGAGCACGTAACCGCCGTTGGCGACGGCCATCTGCTCCGGCGTGCCCGGTGAGTTCTCACCCTTCCAGGCCAGCCAGTGCGGCGTCTGCGAGTTCATCGCCGTGTGCACGGTGGTGGCGCGGAAGAAGAAGCCCTGGATGTCGAGCTCGGTGGTCTCCTCCGTGACCCGCCCGGCGTTGGCGGAGCGCCCCTGCGCCGTCACGTTCGCCTTGGCCAGACCGGGCTGCACGGAGAACGAGTTCGCCTCGCCCAGGCGGATCTGGTCCTCGTTCGCGCCGTCGCGCAGGAACGTGTAGATGTACGGCAGCACCCCGCCCTGGCCCTTGGACGTCTCGGCCGCCACACCCTGTTCGCGTTCCTGACCGGTCTCGCGGGTGTGCTCGGTGCCGATCGCGACCGGCTTGATCGTGCCCGCGTGATCGCCCGGCGGGTTCACCGACACCAGGTCGGCCAGGTCGAGCTTGAGGTTCTGCCGGTTGACCGTGTCGGTGATCCAGCCCCGCTCGGCCTCGCCCGGCAGGTTCAGCCCCTGGTCGCTGTACATCGCCGGGGAGTTGGCCGAAACCCCTTCCTCACTGCTGATCAGGTGCAGGCGCTGGTCGGTCGGGGTCCCCTGCCCCATCGCCCGGTGACCGGAAGCGGAATCGCCGATGAGGTTCCCGCGCAGGAACGTCGGCAGGAACTTGCTGCCGGCCAGCCAGGTCTGCTCCGGGACCTGGCCCTTCAGGTCGATCACATTGCTGACCGTGTTCGTGCGGTAAGGGTTGCGCGAGACCGTGGACGGCGACGTGGTCGCCAGGTCCATCGGCGTGCGCAGCGTCACCTTGTCCGGCACCGTGCTGTAGTAGGTCCAGTTGTCCAGCGACAGCTTGGCCCGGCCACCGGTGATCGAGTCCAAACCCTGGCCGGCCTCGTACGTGACCTGAACCTCCAGCCGCCACGCCATCGGGTGCCGGGTCTCCAGCGACTTCTTGTTCTTCGGCTTGATCCGGTAGTTGTCCTTGTGCGACTCGTTCTGCGACAAGGACTCCCCGGACTCGTTCGTCTGGCCGTGGCTTCCGCCGGGGCCGACCCGGTGGCGCACCTGCGTCGTGTTCGACTCGGTGAATCCGCCGCCGGTCGAGGACGACGTGCCGCTGCCCGATCCGGTGTCGTGCCGGGACCCGTGCTGCATGAAGTTGTCCAGGCCGACCGCAACCTCCGTGCCGGCCGCCTCGGCCTGCTCGTGGGTCTTGGTGACCTTCACCTGCACGATCTGACGCAGGGTGGGAGTCGGCACGTTGTTGATCGTCGGCACGTTGCTGGCCATCGACAGCGTGATGCCCGCACCGCCACCGGTTCCGAACCGGGCCCGGATGGCCTTCGGGCCGATGCCGTTCTCCAGCGTGAGCGTGGGTCCGGTCGGCACCTCACGCCAGCGCGGATCGGTGAAGCCGGCAATGTTGTTCTGCGCCAGGATGTCCTTGGCCGCCTCCAGCACCCGGCTGGGATCCTCGAAGCTGACCACCGACGACAGCCCGATCGTGTGCCCGTCGTTGACGAAAGCCGGCGGACGCAGAGCGTCCGCAGGCAGCGGCTCGGGCTTGACCTCGGGCTTGACCTCGGGTTCCGGCTCGACCTTCGTCTCGGGTGTCGTGCTCGACCCGGGGTCGGTCTCCGGAGTGTCCGTGGTGGTAGCAGAGGACGCATCGGTCACCTTCGGCAGGTCGAGTGCACTGGCGTTGGTGGCACCGAAGAGGAACTGGGAACCGCGCTCGATGATCAGGTGCCGCGGGGTCTCGACCAGGCTCATCTGGCCACCACCGAACTGGCGCCACTGATACCCGGTGATCTCCACCATCAGATCGGTCTCGTACAACCGGTGCGGATCCGCGTCACGACCCGTACGCCGCACCGCACCACCGATGTTGTCGCTCTCGGACCACTCCGAACGGCCACCACCACGACGCTGCCCACTCGGAGCCATCGTCACGTTCGACACCGGACTACCCTCCGGCGGCGACTTCCGCCAGATCGCCCCGAGACCGAGGCCCCACTCGCCGGCCACCGCCTGCTTGCCCTGGTAGTCCAGACGCACGGACGACTCGTTCACGTCGTCCGACGTACCGGCACTGGTCTCCAGAATCGCACTGGCGGGAGACTTGCGCAGGTAGAACTTCATCCGGCCCGCGCTGTGATCGTCCCAGAGCAGGCCCGGGTCGACCATTTCCGTCAGCGGCAGGCCGGTCCGGTCGAGCAGGAGCTCCATGTTGCCCTGCGTCGACTCCGGCGTCGCACCGGACTCCGCCACCTGGAAACGCTGGTCGGGATTACCGGTTCCCCCCAGATAGTTGAGAATTGCCGTCTCGACGGCCTTCAGTCCGAGCGTGCTGACCGGGATGACCTGGTTCGCGAGACCGCCGAAGCGGATGGCGTCGTTCTTGAACTCACTGACCTCGGTCTGCGTCGGGTTCGGATTGACCCGTCCCAGAGCGGCCGGGTCCTGGACCGGGGTCTTGGCCAGCATCTCCTCGGCCACCGCGAACCGGACCTTCGCATCGCCGATGCGCACCGCGTCCGCCGGCATGTTCGCCCCGGGCCGGACCGTCGACGGTGTCGAGTCCACGCTGACGCCGACCAGGTACGAGGTGTTGAACGTCAGCTGCTGCACCCGGCTCTTGGTGAACTTCCACCGCCGGTTCGACTTGATCGCCTGACCACCCGTCGAGACCATTTGCCGGTTGTGCGAAGCACTACCACTCACCACCGGCGTCATCGCACGCCAGAAACCCTTACCGAAACGCGGCCACAGGAAAGGAACGTCCAGCCCGCTCCGGATCACCGACCCGAGCGACTGCTTGACGTCGAGCTTCGAGCCGTTCTTCCACGACACGTCAACCGTGCCGTTGTTCTCGTCCGACTGCAGCGAGCTCTCCTCGAACCGCCCCAGGGTCGGGTCGACGGCGATCCGCACGGTCTTACCGCCCAGCGTGACGGTCAACGGCAGGCGCGTCGGCAGACCCCGCTGGAACCTCGTCAGCACAGCGTTCGCCGAGTAGACCTGGTTCACCTGACGCCAGAACGAGTTCCGCTCCACGACCGAGGCTTGGGTCAGCTCCGCCATGAGCTTGCCGCGGATCTGGCGTTCGATCTCCGGCATGATCTTCTCGGCGCCCGGCACCAGGTCGGCGCCACCGTGACCGATCGCCTCGCCCGCCACCAGACCGGAGGGCAGGTAACGGGTATCGCCCTTGCTGTCGGTGATCTTGACGTTCGCGTTGAACTCCCGCGTGGCCAGCGCCTGCGCGTCCAGTCCCGTCCCGCGGGAGCCGGTCTCGATGATGGACGCGGTGGACGACGTGGTCTCGTCGCGCGTCTCGTCGCGCGTCTCGGCTTCCGGGGACTCGATCTGGTCCCGCGTCTCCTGGTCCCGCGTTTCCTGGTCCCGCGTTTCCTGGCCCGACGTGGTGGTGTCCGGCTGGGCCGGGCCCGTGCCCCGGACGGGTGCCTTCCCCTTGCCGGTTTCGTCGTTCTGCTGCTCAGTACTCGGCTCGGTGCTCGGATCGGGCAGCGCGGGTTTGGCCAGTTCCCGCGGGCTGGCCACGAGCGCCTCGAACTTCGCGGCCTCGCCCTCGGGAATCCAGACATACTGCGTGATGTCGCCGCGCACCGGACGCTCGTCGCCCATCGGGTCGAGGTCGCCGTCGGGAATCTGCTCGGTGGTGTCCAGCGCGACCCGCGCCGGCATCCGCACCTGGTACAGACGCGCCGGTCCGGTGTACTCCAGCACCGACTTGAACCCGGCGTTGTTACCGCTCGAGGTCGAGATCGGCTTGGTCCGGCCGCCACTGAGCGGGACGAACGACATGGTCGCCGACGAGTACGTACCCAGACCGGTGCGCGGCGAATCCTCGTGGTCCATCTCCATCGTGCCCTGCCAGCCCAGGCTGGCATCGGCCGTCGACGAGATACCCCGCTTGGCCTCCTGCTTCACCGACGAACCGGCATCCTGCCGCAACGTCGTCTTCGGCACCGAGAGCACCTGCTGCACATGACTGATACCGGCCGTCATCTCCAGCGACAGACCCTTGAACGCCGGCATCACGTTCGACAGGAACTTCCCGCCGATCACCGAACCTGCGTTGAGTTGCAGGTTCTCGCCGTGCAGGAAGTCTTCCAGCTGCCGGTGGGTGGCCGCGTCGACATCGCCCAACCGCGCGCGCAGGGCTGCGGACAGTTCGTCGGCACGCATCGACTCGACGGTGTGGAACACGTCCATCAGCGGCGAGCGGATGTTCTCCCCCGGACGGGGCCGCCCGTGCCGCACCGGCTGGTCCGCACCCGGCACCGAGATCACCGGATAGACCTTGGATTCCTCGGGCCTGGGCCCTTCCGTCTCCGGCGTCGGCAAGCCCGGCGAGGCCGGGTCGGCGGGCGGCGGGAGCTGGATCGGCGTGTCCTGCGCCGGCATCCGCACGACCTCGTCGTTGAACTTCGCCCAGACCCGGCCCGAGCCGACGGTGCTGTCCAGCGGAGGGGCGTCCGCGCCGACGTCCTGCAGAACCACCTTGAGCCGGGCCGCGGCCAGGAACTCGGTGTTCCCGATCATGCCCTTCACATTGCGCGAGAACTCCGTACCCGAACCGTAGACCGGCTCCAGATTCTCCTGCTCGTTGATCTTCAGGTTCAGCGGCGCGCCGGTCGCCCGCAGGGCCCGGCCGGGCCCGAGCGCCACCGCATCGGTGAAACCGAAGTTCCCCGACCGCTGCGTCGTCAGACCGGACGTCTGATCGGCCTGCGACGTCGCGTACTTCACGTCGTACGCGATCTGCTTGTCCTCGGTGGTCTCGAACCCGTCCGCCTTCTTCAGCGGCACCCCACCGATGAAGTCCAGAGCCAGACGCACGTCGTACGAGCGGTTCCCGATCTGCACCCGGCCCGGCAGCGGGGCACCGCCCTGCATCATCAAGGTGGCGTCCCCGACCGACAGCCCGTCGTTCAGCAGCCGCTCCACCTCGGCGAGCTGTGACGGCGTCAGCGACTGGTTGAAGTCGCGGGTGAACTTCTTCGCCACGTCGTCCGGACGGGTGAAACCATCGGTCTCCAGGATCTTTCCGCTGCCGAGGTTGCCCTCCAGGGCGAAGGACGGCAGCACCGGGCGCCGCCGCGGGTTGATCTCCTGCCCCTCGGCCCGGTCCACGCCGTCCCAGCGGTCCAGGACGGTCCTGGCGGCCTTCTCGGCGCCCTCCCGGTAGGCGTCCAGCACGGACGACGCGTAGTTCTCCAGGACCGTCCGCTGTTCCGGGGTGACACCGGGAACGTTCACGGCCCGCCCTGCCGCCATCATCACCGGACCGGTCACCCGGTTACCGGCGAACCACGCGGCACCCCCGATCTTCCGGGTGATCCCGTCCAGTTCGGCGTCCCAGTCGCGCGGCGGGGTGGACGTCTCGGTGTCCGGCCCGTCCGGCTCGCCGGGTCGGGACGACGACTCCACCTGGATCTCGTCGGGCGATGTTTCGGTCGGGTCCGGCTCGGCAGGACGATCGCTGCGGCGCAGGGCCTCCAGAGCCGTCTGCCGGGCACGCTGCACCGCCTGCGGATCCGGAGCCGGCAGCGGGAGATCCACCGGCCCGCGCCGGTCGGTGAGGTCTGTGTCGGTCGTGTCCCGGCTGGTGTCACTACCGGTCTCACTGGCGTCGTCGTCACCGTCGTCGGAATCACCGGAGTCGTCGGCGTCTTCGGAGCCACTGGGATCGTTGGGGTCGTCGGGGTCCTCGGGAGCCACAATCTGCTCCTGGTCGTCCCGCCTCTCCCGGCCGTCCTCGTCGCTACGGACGACCTCCTCACCGGAGATCTCCTGGCTGTCCCGGGTCACGGTCTCGTCACCGGTCACGGTCTCGTCCCGGGTCACCGTCTCGTCCCGGGTCACGGTCTCGTCCCGGGTCACCGTCTCGTCCCGGGTCACCGTCTCGTCCCGGGTCACCGACTCGTCCCGGGACTCGACGGTGCGGGTCTCCTCCTCGCCCAGCCGCTCCGGCGGCCCGAGCCGGACCTCCACCTCGTCCCGGTCGTCGAGATCGTCGAGGTCGTCCCGGTCACCGGTCTCGTCGACGTCGCTGAGACCGTCCTCGCTGTCCCCCACTACGAAGAGGTCGGAGTCCTCGGGAAGGCGACCGCGATCGTCCCCCAACGGGTTCCGCGGGACCGGCGGAAGAGCGTTCAGGCCGTCAAGAGTGAACTCCTCGTGCATCGTCGGTTCCCGGCGGACGTCCCGGGCCCACGCACCCGACGAACCCGGCACCTCGCCGCGGCCACCCAGATTCCCGATCTCGTCCAGATCACCCAGATCACTGCGGATCTCGTCATCGTCAATCAGGCTGCCGAGCTCGTCCTGATCGAGCACCTCCTGATCCGAGGTCTCGTCGAGGTCCTCATCCGACTCGGGTCGGCGCCCACGACGGCCGCCGCGCGAGTCATCCCGTCGGTCGCCCTCCTCGTCACCCCGGTCCCGATCACGTTCCCGGTCCTCGTCGCCGCCGTCACCCTCACGATCCCGATCGTCGCCCTGGTCCCGTTCCTGGTCCCGTTCCTGGTCCCGTTCCTGATCCCGTTCCTGGTCCTGGTCCTGCTCCCGTTCCTGGTCCCGTTCCTGATCCCGTTCCTGGTCCTGCTCCTGCTCGCTACCCGAATCGCTGTCGCTGTCGCTGTCGACGGTCTCCTCCACGCCGATGGCCCCGGCCGGACGGGAGTCCGGGATCGGCGGCGTGTAGCGCACGTGCTGGTCACGGGCCGCTGCAGAACCCATGGCCTCCAGAGCCTCGGCGAAGTCCGGGCCCACGTCACGGGGCGCTGTTCCGTTGCGCGGGGTGTACCACTGGAAGGTGGCCGCCATCGGGCGGCCACCGGCAGCCGGGGCGACGGGTCCGCCGGCCATCGGGTTCGGCCGGGGCGTGACGACCCGCATCCAGGCGGCGGGTTCGACCGGCTCGGTCAGGTCGATGACGATGCTCTCGGTGCCGTCCGAGGAATCGTCGACCTCCTGCTGACGCACGAGGGTCAGGGCGCCGGTGTCCGCGGTCAGAGCCGCGTGATCCGCCCCGTCCTCCGAATCCTGCTCGGACGAATCCGCCGGTGAGTCGTCGTCGGAGTCGTCACCGATGACGAAGATGTCGCTGTCGTCCGGGAGCGGGGCCGCCTCGGGAGCGGGGGTCTCCGGCGCCGGCAGCCGGTCGGGGGTGGCCGAGGGCGGCGGCGGGATGAGCACCAGCTCGCCGGTCGGGACGAGCACCTCGACCCCCGCGATGTCGCGGACCTGTTGCGGGAAGGACATGTTCGCGGGGAGCCCGGCGGAGTCACCGATACCGTCGATCATCAGCATCAGCCCGCGCTGACCCCAGCCCGGCTGCTCACTCAGGTAGCGCACGAACTCGTCGGGGCCGACCAGCTTGCGCTGGGTGCCCGAACCGATCTCGACCTGGTTCGTCAGCGCGTCGTAGCGCCCGGTGACGGACATCAGGCCGGGAACCTCGGGCGTCGCGTTGCCGATCCGGATCGACTCGGGCGTCGAGTCCAGCGAGATGCCCGACCGGGTGGGTGTGCTCGTGACTCCCGGGAAGTTGGTCGGAGGTTCGGGGTTCGCGTTCGGGCCGAGCCGGTAGACCTTGGTCAGCTCACCGTCGTCCCCCCGCTCCTGCCCGGTCTCGATCAGTCCGAGGGCAACCGCCTGCTCCTCGCTGAACAACACGTAACCGCCGTTGGCGATGGCGGTCTGCTCCGGGGTGCCCACCTGCTGCTCACCGTTCCAGGCCAGCCACTGGGAGGTCTGGGTCTGGCTGACCGTGTGCACGGTGGTCGCGCGGAAGAAGAAGCCCTGGATGTCGAGCTCGGTGGTCTCCTCCACGACACGCCCGGAGTTGGCGGTGCGGCCCTGCGCCGAGACGTTGGCCTTGCCCGAAGCAGGCTGCAGCGAGAGCGAGTTCGCCTCACCCAGACGGATCAGGTCCTCGTTGGCCTGCGGGCGCAGGAACGTGTAGATGTACGGCAGCACGCCGCCCTGCCCGCTGGAGACCTCGCCGGCAACACCCTGTTCCCGCTCCTGGCCGGTCTCGGACGTGTGCTCGGTACCGATCGCGATCGGCTTGATGGTTCCGGGCCGGTCGCCCGCCGGGTTGACCGAGACCAGGTCGGCCAGGTCGAGCTTGAGGTTCTGCTTCTTGACGGTGTCGGTGATCCAGCCACGCTCGGGCTCGCCCGGAAGCTCCAGACCCTTGTCGCTGTACATCGCCGGGGCGTTGGCCGAAACCCCTTCCTCGCTGCTGATCAGGTGCAGGCGCTGGTCCACCGGCATACCCTGCGGGGTGCTCGCGTTGCCGTTCGGCGAACCGCCACTGAGGTTCCCGCGCAGGAACGAGGGCAGGAACTTGCTGCCGGCCAGCCAGGTCTGTTCCGGGATGTTCCCCTGCAGGTCGAGCACGTTGGTGACCGTGTTCGTGCGGTAGGGGTTGCGGGAGACGGTCGCCGGCGTCCGGGTGGCGAAATCCATCGGGGTGCGCAGCGTCACGATGTCCGGTGACGTGCCGTAGTAGGTCCACGAGTCCAGCGACAACCGTCCCCGACCGCCGGTCAGCGAGTCGAAGCCCTGCCCCACCTCGTACGTGACCTGGAGCTCCACGCGCCACGCCATCGGGTGCTCGGTCTCGAGCGACTTCTTGTTCTTGGGCTTGATCCGGAAGTTTTCCTTGTGGGACTCGTTCTGGGACAGCGACTGTCCCTCTTCACGGGTGCGGCCGTAGCTACCGCCCGGCCCGATCCGGTGACGTACGTCGGTGGTGTTCGACTCGGTGAAACCGCCACCGGTGGACGACGACGTGCCGCTTCCGCTGCCGGAGTCGTGCCGGGAACCGTGCTGCATGAAGTTATCCAGCGCGACGGCGACCTCCTTGCCGTCATGGCGCGCCGGACTCCGGGTCTGGGTGAGTTTCACCTGCACCGTCTGGCGGAGCGTCGGGGTCGGGATGTTCCCGATGTTCGTCACGTTCCGCGTCATCGTGAGCACGATGCCCGCACCGTCGGCCGTGCCGAACCGGGCCCGCACGGCCCGGGGGCCGAGACCGTTCTCCAGCGTGACCATCGGCCCGGTCGGCACGTCGCGCCAGCGCGGGTCGGTGTATCCGGCGATGTTGTGCCTGGCCAGCAGATCCTTGACCAGTTCCAGCGGCTTGCCCGGATCGCCGAACCCGACCACCTCGGACAGGCCGAGAATGTGCCCGTCGTTGACGAACGACGCGGGCCGCAGCGGCGGTTCCGGAGCCGGGTCGTCGCTGTGCACCGACTGGATCTCGAAGTCGTCCGTGGCCGTGTCGGTCTCGGGATCCGGTGCGGGCGTGTCCGGCTCGATCACCTCGTCCTCGTCGCCGACCTCCTCCAACCGGTTGATCGGGGTGCCGCTCGCGTCGAAGAGTTCGGCGTCCCGGTGCGGGGCGGGCGTGGATCCGGGGGCCGGGTCGCTCGATCCGGGAGTACTGGAGGACGTCGTGGCCGGTGCCGGGGGCACCTTCGGCAGATCGAGCGCGGTGGCGTTGGTCTCGCCGAAGAGGAACTGGGAACCGCGCTCGATGATCAGGTACTGCGGGGTCTCGACCAGACGCATCTGCCCGCCGCCGAACTGCACCCACTGATACCCGGTGATCTCCACCATCAGATCGGTCTCGTACAACCGGTGCGGATCCGCGTCACGACCCGTACGCCGCACCGCACCACCGATGTTGTCGCTCTGTGACCACTCCGAACGGCCACCACCACGACGCTGCCCACTCGGAGCCATCGTCACGTTCGACACCGGACTACCCTCCGGCGGCGACTTCCGCCAGATCGCCCCCAGACCGACCCCCCACTCGCCGGCCACCGCCTGCTTGCCCTGGTAGTCCAGACGCACGGACGACTCGTTCACGTCGTCCGACGTACCGGCACTGGTCTCCAGGAGCGCCTGCGCATCGGTGTTGCGCAGGTAGAACTTCATCCGGCCCGCGCTGTGATCGTCCCAGAACACACCCGGGTCGACCATTTCCGACAGTGGCAGGCCGGTCCGGTCGAGCAGGAGCTCCAGGTTGCCCTGCGTCGACTCCGGCGCGGAGCCCGACTCGGCCACCTGCAGACGCTGATCCACCGTGCCGGTCGTACCCAGGTGGTTGAGGATCGCCGTCTCGATGGCCCGGGTGCCGAGGGTGCTGACCGGGATCACCTGGTTCGCGAGGCCACCGAACCGGATGGCATCGCCCTTGAAGGCGTCGATCTCGGCCTGGGTGGGGTTCGGGTTGACCCGGCCCAGACTCGCGACGTCCCGGACGGGGGTCTTGGCCAGCATCTCCTCGGCCACCGCGAACCGGACCTTCGCATCGCCGATGCGCACCGCGTCCGCCGGCATCTGCACCCCGGCGCCCGGCGTCACCGGATTGTTGTCCACGCTGACGCCGACCAGGTACGAGGTGTTGAACGTCAGCTGCTGCACCCGGCTCTTGGTGAACTTCCACCGCCGGTTCGACTTGATCGCCTGACCACCCGTCGAAACCATCTGCCGGTTGTGCGAAGCACTACCACTCACCACCGGCGTCATCGCACGCCAGAAACCCTTACCGAAACGCGGCCACAGGAAAGGAATGTCCAGTGATGCGCGAGTGACCGCACCCAGCGTCTGCTTGACGTCGAGCTTCGAGCCGTTCTTCCACGACACGTCGATGGTGCCGTTGTTCTCGTCGGACTGCAGCGTGCTCCCGGTGAACCGGCCGAGCGTGGGATCAACGGCCACCCGCACCGTCTTCCCACCCAGCGACAGCGTCAGCGGCAGGCGCGTCGGCAGACCTCGCTGGAACCTCGTCAGCAGGGCATTCGCCGAGTAGACCTGGTTCACCTGACGCCAGAACGAGTTCCGTTCCACGACGGTGGCCTGGGCGAGCTCCTGGCCGAGCTTGCGCCGGATCTGGCGCTCGATCTCCGGCATCACCTTCTCGGCCCCCGGCACCAGGTCGGCGCCACCGTGACCGACCGCCTCACCCGCCACCAGACCGGAGGGCAGGTATCGCCGGTCGCCCTTGCTGTCGCGAATCTCGATCCGGGCGTTGAACTCACGGGTGGCGAGGGCGTCGACGTCGAGCTCGGGAACGCCCCGGGTCCCACCCCCGACGGGCGGACCCATCGTCATGTCGATCGGTGTGTCCGGCTGCACCGGAGGAACGTCCGTGCGCCAGGTCGTCACCTGCCGGTCGTCGCCCTCCCGATCGGGGGGAGCCGCCTCGTCCTGCTGGTCCTGCTGGCCGTCCCGCCCGTCGCCCTGGATGCCGGCGTCGGTGTCCGCATCACTCTCGGTCTGCGTATCGGACGAGGAATCGGACGAGGAATCGGTCGAGGCATCGGCCGGGGTGTCGGTGAGCGTGCCGCCCGGCGGGACCGGGCTT
The DNA here is from genome assembly GCF_030269305.1 of Kineosporia sp. NBRC 101731. Lineage (NCBI taxonomy): Bacteria > Bacillati > Actinomycetota > Actinomycetes > Kineosporiales > Kineosporiaceae > Kineosporia > Kineosporia sp. NBRC 101731. Next base: position 18,610 of record NZ_BSTC01000009.1, on the reverse strand, counting down.
GTCGGCCGTCCGGCCAATTCGCGCGGGCTGGCCACGAGCTCCTCGAACTTCGCGGCCTCACCCTCGGGAATCCAGACGTACTGCGTGATGTCGCCCCGCACCGGACGTCGGCCACCGGGACCGTTCGTGCCACCGTCGGGAATCGGGTCCGTGGTGTCCAGCGCAACCTGCGCCGGCATCCGCACCTGGTACAGACGCGCCGGTCCGGTGTACTCCAGCACCGACTTGAAGCCGGCGTTGTTACCGCTGGAGGTAGAGATCGGCTTGGTCCGGCCCAGACTCAGCGGCGTGAACGAGAGTGTGGCCGAAGAGTAGGTGCCCAGGCCGCTCGTGTCGGAGTTCTCGTGGTCCATCTCCATCGTGCCCTGCCAGCCCAGGCTGCCGTCGGCCGTCGACGAGATACCCCGCTTGGCCTCCTGCTTCACCGACGAACCGGCATCCTGCCGCAACGTCGTCTTCGGCACCGAAAGCACCTGCTGCACATGACTGATACCGGCCGTCATCTCCAGCGACAGACCCTTGAACGCCGGCATCACGTTCGACAGGAACTTCCCGCCGATCACCGAACCTGCGTTGAGTTGCAGGTTCTCGCCGTGCAGGAAGTCTTCCAGCTGCTGCTGCGTGTCCGGGTCGACCTCGCCGAGCCGACCGCGCAGAGCCGCGGACAGCTCGTCGGCACGCATCGACTCGACGGTGTGGAACACATCGATCAACGGTGAACGGATACTCTCGCCCGGACGAGGCCTCCCCGGAACCACCGGCTGGTCCGCACCCGGCACCGAGATCACCGGATAGACCTTGGCCACCTCGGGTTTCGGTCCTTCGAGCACAGGTGCCGGCTGATCCTGACCGTCCTGGACCGGCCGCTGCCCCTGGTCGTCCCGGTTCGCGTCGTCCCGGTTCGCGTCGTCCCCGTCGATGCTGTCGTTCCCGGCCGGGGGCGGCATCTGGATCGGGGTGTCCTCCGCCGGCATGCGGACGACCTCGTCGTTGAACTTCGCCCAGATCCGGCCCGAGCCGACGGTCCTGTCCATGGGCGGGGTGTCCGCACCGATGTCCTGCAGAACCACCTTGAGCCGGGCCGCCGCCAGGAACTCGGTGTTCCCGATCATGCCCTTCACATTGCGCGAGAACTCCGTACCAGAACCGTAGACCGGCTCCAGATTCTCCTGCTCGTTCATCTTCAGGTTCAGCGGCGCGCCGGTCGCCCGCAGAACCCGGTTGGGCCCCAGAGCAACAGCATCGGTGAAACCGAAGTTCCCCGACCGCTGCGTCGTCAGACCGGAACTCTGATCGGCCTGCGACGTCGCGTACTTCACGTCGTACGCGATCTGCTTGTCCTCGGTGGTCTCGAACCCGTCTGCCTTCTTCAGCGGCACCCCACCGACGAGGTCCAGGGCCAGACGCACGTCGTACGAACGGTTCCCGATTCGCACCGGACCGGGCAGGGACACACCGCCCTGCATCATCCGGGTCGCGTCCTTCTGAGAGAGGCCGTTCTCCAGAAGTGTCTCCACCGCGGACACCTGTGACGGCGTCAGCGCCTGCCCGAGGTCGCGGGAGAACTTGGCCGCCACATCGTCGGGCCGGGTGAAATTCCCGGTCTCCATGATCTTGCCGCTGCCGAGGTTGCCCTCCAGCGCGAAGGACGGCAGCACCGGACGCCGCCGCGGGTTGACTTCCTGCCCCTCGGCCCGGTCCACGCCGTCCCAGCGGTCCAGGAAGTCCTTGGCCGCCTTCTCGGCGCCGTCGCGGTAAGCATCCAGCACGGAAGAGGCATAGTCGCTCAGCGCGGTCTTCTCGCCGGCGGTCAGCCCGGGGATGTCGGACGCGCGGCCCGCAGCCATCAGTACCGGTCCGGTCACCCGGTTGCCGGCTGTCAGGGCAGCGGCCCTGATCTGCTGGGTGATCGTGTCGAGCGTGGTGTTCCAGTTGCTCCCGGCCGGGGGCTGGAACCGCCGCAGGGCGGTTCGCGCCTCCTGCCGGGCCCGGGTGATCGCCGCCGGGTCGGGCGTCGGTAGCGGCAGATCCACCGGTCCGCGCGGCACCACGACCGGATCGCCGGCCTCGCTGTCACCCGCATCGTCCGTACTGTTCGTGTCGTCCGTGTCCCGGCCGTCGTCGGAGTCACCGGCGTCGGAGTCACCGGCGTCGGAGTCACCGGCGTCGGAGTCACCGGCGTCGGAGTCACCGGCGTCGGAGTCGCTGGAGTCGGAGTCGCTGGAGTCGGAGTCGCTGGAGTCGCCCGGATCGTTCGGGTCGGGCGCGGTCCCGGTGACCGCCTCCTCGTCGGGTTCCTCTGTCTCCTCAATGGTTTCGAGCGTCTCGTCGCCGCGGTGATCGCGAAACGTCGTCAGCTGGTGGGTCTCGGCGTCGCCGTCCAGCCCCGGGCCGTCGTCGGGCGGGGCAGAGGACGATCCGCCCGCCTGCGGCGCACTGCCGAAGTTGGGGTTACCCGCCACCAGACCGATCTGGTGCAGGCCCAGACCGCTGAGCATGCCGGCGCCACTCACCATCAGGGCCCGGAGCAAGGGCGCGGGGATGTCGTCGGGAGTCGCACCCGCCGGAGCATGATTCATGAGAATGGTCGTCAGCACCGGCACGACCTCTTGGCGGACCACGTTGTCGCCGCCGTCCCGGGGGAGCCTGCGTGCCATGTCCTCGGTGTACTGCCGGAACGGGCCGATCTCGGCGGCCGGCCGGCTCGCGGCGAAGGCCCGCGCCTCGGAGAGCTTTTGGCTCCACCAGGCGTCGAAGGGCTTTTCACCGTTGCGTCGGTCCCGGGGGCCGCGGTAGTTCGCCAGGTCGGAACTCACCAGCGCCCCGTACAGCCCGGGGGCGAACCGCTCCATATCCATGACGACGGCCGGCTGGTAGGGAGTGGGCTTCGGTAGGGAGGCCGCCCGCTCGTGCCGCTCGCGTTCGTCCCGCCTCTCCCGCTCGTCCCGGTCCCGCTCGTCCCGGTCCCGCTCGTCCCGGTTTCGCTCGTCCCGGTTCCGCTCCTGCGGGTCCCTCCGCGAGTCCGGGCTCTGCCGATCCTGGCTTCGCCTCCCCTGCCCCTCGTCCTGGCCGTTGCCCTGGCCTTGGTCGCCCTGGTCGCCCTGGTCGTCCCGGTCATCCCGGTCCGGCTGCTCCGGCTGGTCACGGGCCGGTGTGGAGCCCTGGGGTGCCTCGTCATCGGAGTCATCGCGGCGGTCGCGAGTCTCGGTCCGGCCGGGGCCATCGCCGGAATCCGACTCGCTGTCAGACCCCTCGCCGTCCGTCTCGTCCTCGGGATCCGGCTCGCCCTCGGAATCCGGCTGCCCGGTCTCCTGCTGCTGTTCCGGCCGGGGCGACCGCTCGGGTCCACCAGCGGGCCCGGGCCGTGCCGACGAAGGACGAGCAGCCGACTGCTCCCCCTCAGACTCAGACTCGCTGCTTCCGGACTCGCCGTCCTCGTCGTCGGAATTGTTCCGCCGGGCTTCATCGCCCGCCGCGGCCACTTGCGCCGGGGCGCCAACCGGCAACTGCGGCGGCGTTGACGAGGGACGCACCTCGTCACCGGTCGGTTCGGCTTCGCTCTCCTTGGTCTCCGAAAGGTCCTGCGGACCGCGGTCCGCCGGCTCCGTCACGCTCCCCGGATCCGGCGTCGTTTCCACCTGGGACGTCCCGGCCGGTGCGAGTACCGGCGTGGTGACCTGCGGCGCCGGCCCGGTGATGGGGGCCTGTTCCAGAGCATTGTCCGGATCACTGTCGGGGTCGCGTTCGGGATCGAGCTCAGGATCGGGTTCCGGCTGCGCCGCCGGTGCGGGACTCTCGTCGGACCGGACCACGGAATCGGCTGTGCCCTGCGATGTCTCACCGGCTGTGGACGGCGTGAGCGTCGGCGCAGCGACAGTCGGCTGCGACGGGGCCGTCGGCTGCTGCCCGGTTCCGGCCAGGGACGACGGCAAGGGCTCGAACGGGCTGACGTCACTGCCCTCGTCGCTCCGGGACGCTCCCCGCAAGGACGGGACGCTTCCGGCCCGGGGCAGACCCGACGGTGTGAACGACACCTGGCCCACCGGACGCGGCGTCGAGCCACGCACGACGCCACTGCCGTCGGTGGCGACCGAAGCCCGGCTGTCCGGCCGTGAGCCCAGCCCGGTCAGGGCCGGGCTGCGCCGAGGTGGCGGGTTCGCCGTGAGATTGCTGGTGAGGTTCCGGTCTGTGACATCCAGCTCATCGTCCGCGTCGTTCTCGGAATCGTCGTCGGAGCCGTTCTCCACCTCATCGTCAGAATCCTCGCGGCTGTCCTCCTCCGGCAGTGCCCCGTCCTCAGGCCGCGTCACCTGCCCAGAACGCGTGTCGTCCCCAGGCCGAGTCTCCTCCCCGGAACGTGTCACGCCCTCAGAACGCGTTTCGTCGGGAAGGGTCTCCGGCTGGGTCTGCGGAGCCGGTGCCGACTCGGCATCAAGCTGGGTGCCCGACAGAGACGGCCGAACCGGCGGCACGTCTTGGGCCCGGGTCTGCCCGGACACGGAATGCGAGCCGGCCGTGGGAGCGGGCTCGACGTCCTGTTCTGGACCGGGCGCGACCTCGCCCTCGGAGTCCGACGCGGAATCCGGCTCCGCGTCCGTCGTCCCGGGGACGCCCTCACGCTGCCGTTCGGCCTCGGTCCTCGACCCCGTTCCCAGAGCCGGCGTCGGCTCAGGCCGGTTCTCGACCTCAGGCTCGACCTCAGACTCGACGTCGGACTTCCGCTCGGGCTTGATCTCGGGCGTCGGTTCGGGGTCGGCCTCGGGCTTCCGCTCCGGTTCGACCTGCGGGCTCAGTTCCGGCTGCCGTTCGGGCCCGCCCTCGGGTGTCGTACTCCCCGGGTCCGGTCGGGTACCCGTCTCCGAAGCCGGAGGCGTTGCCGTGCGACGGGTTTCGCTGGGAGCGAGAGCATCCTGACGTACCGGTTCCCCGCCCGGCCGGCTGAGGTCGTCGACCGCCACGTCGTCCGTCGCCCACGATCCGCGACCGGCCGGGGACGAACCCGTCGTCCCCTGGCCCCGGGTCGGGTCAGGACGCGCCGGCGGCACCTCTCGGTCGGCACCGACCGTGTCGCCCGGCCGGCCGGACTCCGCCTCGGAGTCGTCGGACAGATCGGCCTCGGAGTCTGAGGGATCCGATCCGATGACGAATTCCGGTTCCTGATAACGATTTTCACTGTCTCGGGGAGCACGACGACGCATCGGCGGGGCCTCGGTCCCGGAGAGATCGGACTCTTCCGACTCCGAGAGTTCCGCCTCGTCCGGCGCCGTCCTGTCCCGGTCGCGTCCCCGGTCCGGCTTCTGGTCACGGTTCTGTACCTGTTCCCGGTCACCTTCCGGCTCAGCCTTCTGATCGCGCTCCTGGTCCCCGTCCTGACGCTGGTCCTGACGCTGGTCCTGACGCTGCCCCTGGTCGCCCTCGTCGTCCGTGACGTCGTACAGGTCATCGAAGCCGGGGCGCCGTTGTTCCTGCTGCTGTCCGGGGTCTTCGCCGGGACGGGAGTTGCCGGTGTCGACCGTCGCCCCGTCCCGCACCGGGCTCCAGTACATCGCCGGTTCGGGATTGCGCAGACCGACCGGGTCCTCGGTCCGGGCACCCTGCAGGTGCCACGGAACCTGGCCGGTGAGCACCAGATCCAGGTCGGGGCCGAAGGTCAGCGGGTCGCCGCCCTCCTTCGGGTACAGCGTGATCTCGCCGTCCGTGTCCGACGCCGGGCCGGAATCACCCGGCCGCACCGCCCGGATCTGCTGGTCCTGGCGCCAGGAGTCGGGCGTGCCCAGGACGTCACTACCGGTCGCGGTGCGCAGGGCCCCGGCGAAGGCCGGGTCGAGGCCACCCATCATCAGCAGGATCGGGCGCGGACCACTGCCGGTACCCGGGGTGAACCGATCCGTGGTCCGGCCCAGCCGCTCGGCCAGCTGTTCCGCGGTCAGGGCCTCCCGGATGACCGTCCCGTTCACGTTCGACGTGAGCAGGACCCGCCCGGGCCCACCGTTCGGATCCGGGGCGTAGTCGCCGATCACCGGCTGCCAGTCGCCCCAGCTGGGCATCGAGTAGGCCGCGCTCAGCCGGGCCTGCTCGGCCAGGTGCTGGTTCTGGCCGGCCACGGTCCGCAGGTCGGGCGGGGTCACGGTCAGGTTCGGCAGGTAGTGACCGTTGTTCGCCGTCGGGATGCCACGCTCGGGGTGCAGCAGACGATCGGAGACGACCTTCTCGACGCCTACGAGCACCTCGGCCGAATCCGGCATCAGGAAGGCCTGGATCGAGCCCTTCTGGCCGTACCGGACGAACCGGCCCTCTTGCACCGAGCCGAACTCCTGCAGGTCCAGCCGGCCGACCGGCACCCGCATGAAGGGGGCCGTACGGCGGAAGGAGTCCGGGACCGGCAGCCGCTCGTTGACGGTCTGGATCGTGTCCTTGCCGTGGTCGCCACCGGCGCCGGCCCCGAAGGTGAACGAGGTGAGCGGGTTTCCGGCCATCGGGGTGCTGACGGTGCCGCCCAGGTTGCCGGCCAGGTTGTCGCCGAAGATCTTCACGTCGGCCTGCTCGCGCATACCGACGGTCTCGGCCAGGGAGGAGGCGGGAATCCAGTCCAGCGGCTTGGGATCGTAGAAGCGGGATGTCACCTTGAGCGTGGTCAGTCCGTCGGTCAGGACCCCGCTGCCGCGACTGAAGGGCGGGTAGGTGTGCCCGGCGCCCAGCGTCAGGTGCGTGCTGCTGAGTACCTGGGCCGGTGTGGTGGTGAGCGAGTATGCCTCACGGGCGGCGCTGGTCCTCGCCATCGGCCCGCCCTGCTGACCGATACTGCTCGCGTCCAGCGCGTTCAGCGTCTGATCGTGCATCGAGCGCAGGGCCGGCTTGCTGATACCCAGGTGGATCACCGAGCGGTCCAGCGCCTCGCCCGGGGTGACGTGCAGTTCGTCCAGACCGTGGCCCTGCAGAATCTGTGAGGCGCCGAGCTGTCGGCCGGAGGCATCGGTGGTGGGCACCGGGACAGCGATCGCGCCGGGCTTGCCGCCCGGGCTGCGGAGCACGGCCTCGGGCACGGACACGGTCTCGGGCACGTAGACGTTCTCGGTCACCGAGGTGGCCGACCTCGATCCCGGCCCCAGCGTGGAATGAGCCAGGTTCAGGCCCTTCTCGCCGACCGGGCCGAGCACCTGCATCGGCCTGGAGGGATCGTAGTTGCGGTGGGCCGTCACCGAGATCCGGTACATACCGTTGTAGTGGTGCACCGGCCCGCCCAGTCGCACCACGTCCCGCAGACGGTGCACCCGGCCCCGGTGGCGCACGTCCGCGGTGTACGGGTTGTTGCTCAGTCCACCCGAAACACTTCCGCCGGTCGTGCCCTTCAGGACCGGGAAGCCCTGGTAGGTGCCTCCGGCCGAGGTCGACCGAACGGTGAACGTGACCGTGCGGTCGGTGTCCCTCTGGGTGTTGAGCTTGTAGGTGTACTGGTCGGCGTCCTCGGTGAAGTCGTAGAGGTAACTACCGTCCGCGCCGATCAGGCCCGCGTCCACCCAGGCCTGGTCGATCTCACCGGGCGGGATCTCCTCGGCCCGGATCTCCAGGGTCACGTCGTCGACGCCACCGGCCGTGCTGCGGCTCTGGTGCAGGAACAGGCCCGGGCCCGCCATCGTGGCGCGGTGGCCGAGCAGCGACCCGTCGTCGAGCATTGCACTCAGACTGACCGGGACACCGGTGTTCCCGATCTCGCCGCGGCGGTTGTCGCCGATGTGGAACTCGACGTCGGGCAGGTCGGGATCGATCTGCCGCAGCACGTTCTGAACGCTCTCGGTGACCGAGTTGTACGTACCGGACCCCGGCATCGACGGGTCGTGGAACAGCGTCCCGGACAGCAGGGGGATCTCCGAGGGCGGCATCGAGATCGGGATTCCGGTGGGCTGCGGCTGAGGCAGGTCGGCCTCGGGCCGCAGCACCGAGAGACCACCCAGGACGGCCAGACGCGCACCGCCGTGCTTCGCGGCGCTCTGCCCCAACGGGTTCGCGTCCCAGCTCTCCACCTTGATGTCCCAGACCATTCCGGAACGCACCGGGACCTGGTCGCGCTTGGCCGAGTAGAGCCACTGCCCGGCGATCGGCTCGTTCGACTCCAGACGGCGGGTCTCGACGTCGTTGACACTCACACTGGTGCCGGCCGAGAAACCGCCCTTCGCCGTTCCGATGTTGTCCGCCCCGACGGCGGCGGTCTCGTTGTAGCGGTGGCGTTCCTGGGACTGCGTGGTGGGCTCGGACTCCACGATGGAGCTCTGCTGGAAAGTGCCGTGCCCCGGCTCGGTCGTCTCGGAGTACGGCCGGGCGACCATGGTGACCCGGGCATGACGGTTCGAGAGCTTTCCGGGACTGAAGTAGTGGCTGGCCGAGACCACGTCACGGTTGAACATCAGCCGCCGGATGAACTGGTCCTCGTTGATCCAGCTCTGGAGCATCGGCCCGAAGTCGGCCTCCGGGATCCCGGCGTCCACCAGCAGCTTCTTGGTGGTGGCGACGATCTCGGGCACACCGAGAACCTCGTGCGGCTGGTCGTTGCGGCGCAGGCGCCAGCCCTCCGGCACCTCGCCGTCGGTGAGGGCGGCCGGGTCGAACGGCGGCAGCACCGGCGGCATCCCCGGGCCACCCACGGTCGGCGGGATGATCTCCACGACCCGGCCCAGGTCGGGGTTCGGGGTGCCCTGGCCGCCGGGACCGGCTTCCGGGGCCAGCCCCTCCGGCACCTGGTAGCGGATGATGCTCGGGATGTTCTTGGTGTCGGATGCCGAGTACCAGTCGCGCCGACTGCTGTCGGCCGGGTTCTCCGGGGGCCGGCCCGAGCGCCGGTCGGACAGCGCCTGGGCGGCCGGGCGCCAGCCCTTGGTGCCCGCGGCGGCGACCGTCGCCCCGGTGCTGGTGTCCGGCTCGAACGTGACCTTGGTGTCGACCTGGTACGAGGTCGGGAAGGTGAACCCGCGGAACGGACCGCTCTGCAGGTATCCCTGTGAGATCCAGGAGGCGTTCCTGGCCGTCGTCTCGACCTGCTCGCGCTGCCGCCAGGTGACACCCGTGCTGCCCGGTGCCTCGCTCAGGTCGAGGCTCGGGTTGGCGGTGTCACCGATCGGTTTCGGCTTACCGCCCAGGCTGCCCGACCAGGTGCCGGAGAGGTCGTCCTGCAGCCGGTCGGTGTTCGCGAGATCGGTGTAGCCGATCGGGTAGTGGTCCATCGAGCCGTCGCCCGACTTCGTGCCCACCCAGGTGGAACCCTGGTTGGACGCGACCGCCACGTCCACCCGCAACCGGCCGCCAGGGGCATTCAGATAGGTGGTGTGGCCCACCTGGTGGCTGATCAGCTGACTACTGAACGGGAGCATCGTCTGGGTGGAGAAGTTCTGCATGATCCAGCGTTCGAGATCGTGCGCATCTCTCGGCGAGAGCCCCTGCGAGCCCAATAGTTTCGGATCCCGAACGGCGTTCTTGATCATGTTGGTGGCGTCGCCGGCCACCTGGTAGAAGGTGCCGAGGTTGTCGACGATGCCCGGCCCACGGCTCTTTCCGGCCAGGATGGCCGGGGGCGGCTGGCGGTCGGTGGCCACGTTCTGGTCCTGCGGCAGCCGGTCGGCCGGGCGCACGGTGCTGTCGTTCGTGCTGTTCTGCACGTCCCGCAGCTCCTGCTCGAAGCGCTGCACCTCCTGGTCGGTGAGCCGGACGTAACGGGTCACCTTGGTGGTGACGGGCGTCCGGGCACCGCCGGCATCCGTGCGCACCTCGGTCACCAGATCGACGTCCATGCGGTACGTGCGGGTGTCCGACTCGAAGTTGCGGTAGCGCCAGTTGCCAGCACCGAACGAGACGTTCTCCTCGCGGGTCCTCCCGCGCTGCTGACCGCCCGAGGGGGCCAGACCGGCCCGGAGCTGCGACTTGGTCGGCCAGAGCTTGACCGATTTGCCTCCTACGCGGCTGCTTCCGCCCAGGCTGCTGGTGTACCCCTTGGTCTCACCGCCCCAGAACAGACTCCGGGTGTCCTGCTGGAGCGGGGTCTTGGCCACGCCCACCGCCTGGATGGACGACACCCGGCCCTTGAGGTTCAGCCCGACCCAGCCCCCGGTGTCGTTCGTCTTCATCGTCGGCGTGGTGTACCCCGAGCCGAAGATGTCCATCCGGTGCCGGAACAGCGAGCTGTCGTCGAAGAGATCGTCGAGCTGTCGCTTGAGATCGTCGCCACCGTCGGGGAAGCGGTCGTGGATCTGCTTGACCGGATCGGTTTTCCGGCCGGTCCCGGCCTCGGCGGCCGAGATCGACTCGTCCGCGGTGAAGACCCGCCAGGTGACGTCGTGGAAGGCATCCTTCTTCGCCTGCGACGCGTTCGCCGGCAACGAGAAGAGCTCACCGAGTTCGCCCTGCTCGGGATGCGGCTCGGGCGGACCGTCGCCCGTCGTGTCATTCTGGATCTCGTCCTGGCTCTGCGGATCCGGCTGCGGGGTATCGGTCTTCACCTCCGGCGACTCGTTGTCGGCGAAGGCGAGCATCACGTCCTCCGACACCTGAACGGTCTGCGAGGTACCCGAGGCATCGGTGTACGTGATGCGCCACTGGCTCCCGTCGGGAGCGGTCGCGCCAGGGGCGGTCGCGGTGGACGGTCCGGGGGTGCCCACCGGGGCCGCGGCCGGCGAACTCGCCGGCCGGGTGCTGAAGTAGGCGAACTGGCTGTGGGCGGCTCCCGGTTCGCTGGTGAAGACACCACCCTCGTACTGCCCCTGCAACCGCTGGCCACGCACGTTCACCTTGCCGCCGAAACCGATGCTCGCGGCACGCGGCAGGGTGAAGTCGAAGCTGGTGTTGAAGTTCGCGTAGGTCGCGCCGTAGTAGTCCTGGAACAGACCCGGTGCCTGGTACTGCGGCGGGTCGACGGACTGGGTCGGCTTCGCTCCCAGCGGCAGCTTCTGCACGTCTTCGGGGCGGTGGTAAGTGGTGCTGCCCGGTTGGTGCAGCGGCCCGAGATCGAGGAACAGCCGGGCCCCGTCCCCGAGGTCGAGCCCCTGGTCGGCGAACAGGCGCCGGGCCGGGTCCCAGGCCGGCATCCGGTCCTGGTAGACGTCGGGTGTGGGCTCGGCCGTCACCTGGTTCGGCCGCGGCGCCTGGTTGATCTGCCCGAGCCTCGGGATCTCCCGCAGGATCGATGCCTTCAGGGTGGCCGGGATCTTGCCGTCGAACTGGTCCGCGGCCCGCTGCGCGACCGCGTCGAGGGACTGCACCGGGCGGCCACCGATGCTGACAGGGTGCCCGAACTCGCCCCACGGTATCTTGCGCCCGGCCCGCGACTCCACGATGACCCGGGCCGGCAGACGACGGTCGGGCTTCGGGGGCGTCCCCGTGGTCGTCTCGCCGGCGGGCGGGGGTACGGAGTGCCCGATCGGCTGCTTCCCCTTGCCCACGGGCTCGTGCTGGGACTCGAAGTCGTCCGACAGCTTGTCGAGCGCTTCCCGGGCGTCGTTCAACCGGTCGACCAGGGTCGCGTCGATACCGACACGGTCGGCCCGGCCCACCAGATCGCTCACCGAACGCTGGATCTCGTGCAGCGTTTGACGCTGGGTGGCCAGTTCCGCCGCGCTGAGCGGACCTGGTGCGCTCGTGTGTACCGTGCCGGCCGGTCCGTAGATGCTGTTGAATCGGTCGCCGAGATCGTTGAGACGCTGTTCGATGCCGGGGTGCATCTCGGTGAAGACGTCGTCGTACAACGCGGAGAGCTGGGTCTCCACCCGGTGCAGGGCTGCCTCCAGCTCACCCGGCCGGACCGGTTCACTCCGGGGCTTCCCGCTGGACAGGTCGCTGACGGCCTTCAGCGAGTCGGTCAGCTCCTGCCCACGCTGCTTCCGGCGGTCACCCGCCTCACCGGAATCCGGCGTGTCCTGGAGCAGTTCGATCGCCCGGTTGGCCTGGATCACCTTGAGCGGGAGCTGGCTGACCTCCCAGGATCGCTGCACCGCGATCCGGGCGGGCTGGTCCACCAGCCCTTGCTGCAGCGTGGCGATCGTGGTCTCGGCCTGGGAACCGGCCACCACGGCCAGCTTCTGAATCTTCTCCCGCAGGGAGAGCGAACCACCGGGCAGGACGGTGTTCGCCAGGGCCTGCAGGTGCCCCCGGGACACGGGCTGCCCCAGGAGAGGCGGCACGTTCGCCCTCAGCGTCGGGGTCGTCTCGACCAGACGGCGCAGCCGCTCGATCCCTCCCAGGTGATGCACACCGTAGCCGTCGGGGTAGAAGTAGCCGGCCAGCACGGCGTCGTTCAGCAGGTCCTGACGCCGGGCGCCGACCTGCTGGGCCAGCCGCTCGGCACCGCCCTGCGTAGTCGCGCCGAGTTCGCGCAGCCGCTGGAACGCATCCCGCTGCTCCTTGTACCACCGGGTGTCCGTGCCCGGGGTGATGCCGAGGAGGTCCTGCCCAGCACCGGGAACGTCCTTGGGCGCCAGGGGTGCCGGTGGCACGTGACGGTTCTGGGCGTCCCGGGTGACACCGTTCTGGTTCCCGCCGCCGGCCGGGTCGCGGGAGGTCCCGGCACCCGGATCCGGGCGCGTGCCAAGGGAGGACGGCTCGAGTTTCGGGTTACCGCCCGGCAAGGTCTGCGGACGCAGGCCCAGTCCCCGGATGATCTCGAGAGCGGCTCCCCTCACCTGGGAACTGATCTCGGGGGACGGCGGGTTCGCCGTCACCAGGGCCGTCATCACCGGGACGACTTCCGCCGTGACCCGGGCCCGGCTGGTCGTGGGGAGTTTACCCACGAGTTCCTGGGCCAGACGCTGCAGCTGAAGCACTTCGTCCTGCGGCCGGGTCGCGAGGAAGTCGCGCGCCTGCTGCACCTGGTCGTCCCACCAGGCATCGAACCGGTCGCCGCGGTCGTTCTGACCGTCCGGATCCCGTAGCTGCGATCGAGAGCCCAAGGCGGCATTACGCAGCGTGTCAACCAACGCGGGTGTGAACTCCCCCAGCGCGAAACCAGAATCGGGGAAAGGACTCTCCCAGACCGGCGGGGGCACCTGGCTCTGGTGGAGCAAGGTGTCACCCTGGAACGTCTGCAGGGCCTCGCCGCCCATCTCGTACACATAGGCACCCAGAGGCTCACCCGTGTAGTCATTCTCGATGAACCGCGCGTGATCCGCACCCATCCCGATGTACCGCACCCCACGGTCCATCGCCGCGCGCGTCACCTCGGCCATCGACGCATCACGCCAGTGCTGGAACATCACCTGCGGATCGTCGTGCGCGGCCAGCTCCTCGCGCACATGCTGCGGCAGAGTGGCGTCTTCCAGCGCCCGCACCCGCATCAGGTGCAGGTAGGAATTCGTGAACGCCCTTAACTGAGGCATGAATTCGCTGTCGAACCGGGGTCCGAGGTGGTTGCGGAACTGGTTGAGCCCTTGGCCCATCGCCGCCCGGGGCGGCATCGCGGCCACGAAGTCCCGCACCAGTGGCGCGTCTCGCACGGCCGCGCCGACAGCGGCCTCGAGCTGCGCCAGCACCGGCCCCGGAGCATCGGATCCGCGGCCGCTGGCCAGGTCCACCCCGTGCGCGAAGGCCAGCCGCAGTGACTCCGACCCCCGGTGTGCCCATCCACCGTTCGAGAGTTCGGCAAAGGTCGGGTCGTTCAGGAGCGGGCCCCAGCCCGACAGCGACTCCGCCAGGCGCGGGAAGATCGACTCCCCACCGTGAGCCGGGATGTCGGCGGCCGGGTTGTTCAGACCGTACATCGCCGCGATCGGGGCGTAGGTCTGCGTCACGATCCGCTGCAGGGAGGGGCTTCCCGACAGGTTGTCCACCGGGAAGATCTCGTCGGTGAATGAGGGCCACCGCGACCGGTCACCCCCGGAAACCGTGTTCAGAACATCGATCAAGGTGAGCTTTTCGTGATGCTCACCGATGATGTTGCTCTCGTCCTCCATGAACCGCGCCCAGACACCCCGGCCGTGCTCGCCCGGGAGGTTGCCCAGATGGTCGGTCTGGCCGTTCAGGTACGCACCCAGCTCGTCCGGGTTCTCGAAAAGATGGACCTGGCCGTCGCTCATCAACCGTGACAACCGCGGATCCGCACCCGCGGGATGGTTCGGCGTCATCCACTGTTCATCGACCCAGACGCCGCCCCGATCGGGGCCGCCACCCAACGGGCCGAACCCGAGCAGACCCAACCCGCCCAGTGCCCCGGCGACGGACTGTCGTACCTGCTGACGGACCACCTCGGGCACCAGGTCCGGCGTCACCCCGTCCGGCGAGTTGGCCATCAGCAGCGCCGCGATCACCGGCACCGCTTCATCGTTCACCCGTCGGCGTGAGGCGCTGTCGACCGGCACGCCCCTCAGTACTTCCTCCGCCGCAGCCACCCGGAACTGCCCGGCCCGGGGCCCCGCCGCATCCAGGAAGGCCCGGGCCTGGCCGACCTGATCGGTCCACCATCCGTCCAGCGGCCGCTGTCCGGGGTCCGGACGCGGCCCCCGCCACCCCCGCACCTGCGAGGAATCCAGCACACCGTTGAGATCGGGCGTGAACTGCGCGAGCGTGAGCGCAGGCGGAACCGCGCCGGGAACCGGCTGGTTGAGCAGATCCTGGGTCTCCTGCTCGAAGGTCTCCAGACCTTCGCCGTCCATCTCGTACACGTAAGCACCCAGAGGCTCACCCGTGTAGTCATTCTCGATGAACCGCGCGTGATCGGCGCCCATCCCGATGTACCGCACCTCACGGTCCATCGCCGCGCGCGTCACCTCAGCCATCGACGCATCACGCCAATGCTGGAACAACACCCGCGGATCGTCGTGCTCGCCCAGTTCCTCCCGCACGTTCTCCGGCAGGCTCGCATCACCCAGGGCCCGCACCTGCATCATCTGCAGATACGAACGCGTGAAATTCGCCAGCTGCGGCATGAACTGCGCATCGAACTGCGGGCCCAGACGCGCGCGGAAATCATTCAGCGCCTCGTGCAGAGGCTGACGCGGCTGAATCCCCTGAACGAACTGAAGCACCCGAGGCGCCTGACGAACGGCATTCCCGACCGCGCCCTCCTGCTGGCCCAAGGGCGATCCCGGCTGCCCGCTACCACTCCCGTTCGCCAGATCAATGGCATGCGCGAAAGCCAGCCGGATCGACTCCGACCCCCGATGCCCCCAACCCGCATCCGCCAGTGACTGGAAGGTCGGATCATTCAGATACTGCGACCAACCCGACACCGTTTCAGCCAGACGCGGATAAATCGACTCCCCACCGTGACTCGGGAAATCCACCACCGGGTTCATCAACCCGTACATCGCCGCCACCGGCGCATACGTGGAATGCACCATCTGCCGCAGCATCGGGCTGCCCGACAGATCATCCATCGGAATGAGCTCATCGGTGAACGACGGCCACTTCCCCGGATCCGGGCCGCCGACCGCATTCAGCACATCCAGCAACGTCACCCGATCATGGTTCTCACCAATGACGTTGCTCTGATCGTCCATGAACCGCACCCACGTACCCGTGCTGTGGGGACCCGGGAGATTACCCAGATGGTCGGTTCGTCCCTGAACGAAAGACCGTAGTTCGTCCGGACTCTCGAACGCATGAGCGAGACCGTCGTGCATCAGGCTCGCCACGGCGTCATTCGAGGCGAACGGATGGTTCTCCGACAGCCGGACCCCGTCGATCCACACCCCGCCCACACCCGGCGCCCCACCCGGCAGACCGATCGGGAGCAGTCCCAGCCCTCTCACCAGATCCTGGCCCTGCTGCCGCACCTGGGCGAAAACCGGTTCCGGGATCCGGTCCGGCGACGCGCCCTCCGGCGAGTTCGCCATCAACAACGAGGTGACGACCGGCACGACGTCCTGGTCCAGCCGGTGCACCCCACCGTCACGGCGCAGACCACGGACGATTTCCTGGGCCACCGTCTGGAACTGGCCTGCCCGCTCAGGCGTCTGGCTCCTCAGGAATGCCCGGGCCTCGTTCGACTGCTCCCGCAGCCAGGCATCGAAGTTGCGGGTGCGGTTGTCGCCCTTGACCTCGGGCCGGCGTCGCCCCCCGCCCATTCCCGACGATGTCAAGGTGGACGACAGAGCCGGGCCGAATGTGCCCAGGGTGAAGGTTCCTGCGGGAGAGACCGTCTCAGGAGCGCGAGGAGTCGGGACGGACTGGTCGCCGGTGATCGGTTCCGGACGATCGGCCGGCTGGTCGCCACGATCGTTCTGTCCGCGATCGTCTGCCTGATCGTCTTGCGTCGGCCGGTCGGCTCCGTCCGGTCGGAGGTCCGGCGCCGACTGGTCGGGCCGTTCCGGCCGGTTCTGCTGGTCTAGCTGGCTCTGCTGGTCCGGACGACTCTGCAGGCTCTGCTGGTTCAGTTGACCCTGCTGGTTCGGCTGGCTCGGCTCGCTCTGCTGGTCCGGCTGGCCCTGCTGGTTCGGCCGCGCGGTGCGGTCGGTCGGTGCTGTCGGGCCGTCGCCGTCGGTCGCGCCGAATGTCTGCTCACCGGTGACAGTTCCGGGAACGTCCAGACCGTCGATCGACGAACGGGGGACGTCGGTGTCGGGTGGCGAGGACGGCTGCGGGGACGTCTGGTTCGGCTGGGCGGCCGGGGCCGGACCGGCCTGCTGGGGCTGCACGACCTGAGGAATCGGCGTGGGGGTGGATCCCGTCACGCCGGGCGATGTCACCGTGGACGGAGCCGGACCGGCCTGCACCGCCCCGGAATTGCCCACCACGATCATCTGCGCGCCCGGCGGCGGCGCCTGCGGCAGAGCGCTCAGGGACTGGATCCAACCGTTGCTCGGCTGCCCGGACCCCACCGTCTCGGACGCCGGCAGATCCAGCAGCACCGCTTGTCCCTGCCAGTTCACCACGGCCAGGTTCTGCTGCGGCTGTCCCGCCGGCTGGGTGTTGATGAAGACTGTGGTGCCGTGGCCACCGTCCTGAACCGCCTGGGTGACACCACTCCAGGAATCTCCGACAGGAACCCAATGCGTCGGTGACAGCGGCGTCGCCGCGACCGTGGCCGGCGACGGCGGAGACGGCACGAACGAGGACGACGACGCCGGATACATCAGCATCTGCAACTGCTGAATGTTCACCGAGCTGTCGCTCAGGCGGACACGCTGCTCCAGCCCTCTCGCCATCTGCTCACGCTGCTCGGCGATGAATTGAGCGAACTGGTCGCGGGCCACCGAGACATTCGGCAGCGGAGCGCCACCATAGGCGGGAAGAGCGGCACCCTGGGTCTGCCGTTGGTACCAGGCGGAGTAGTCGCTGACCGACGCCCCGGCAAGACCACCCGAGCGCAGCAGATCCTGGGCATCCGCGCCCGGCTGCTGACGTGCCTCCGCCATGTACCGATCCAGACCGGCCCGCATCTGCTCCGGCGTCACCAAGGAGGCGAACGTCGCCGCGGGAGTCGGAACCGGACCTGGAAGAACCGTATTCGGCCCCGAAACCATCGACACCGGAGCCGGGCCCGAAGACACGTTCGTCAGCGGCAGCGCCGCGCCGAGCAGCGGAACCTGGCCCGGCGTCGACTGACCCGGCACGGTCTGACCCGGCACCGTCTGACCCGACGTCGACTGGCCCGGCACCGTCTGACCCGGCACCGTCTGACCCGACGTCGACTGGCCCGTCACGGTCTGAACCGGTGCGGTCTGGTCCGGCGCGGCCTGGGTCTGGTTGCCCGTCGCCCAGGAACCGGCCGAATTTGCCTGAGCAACAGACTGATCGGAAGTGACCGGGTCGGGGATCAGGGCCGGGGGAAGGGTGCTGCGAACGTTGTCCGGGATGACCCCGAACAGATCGACCGACTGATTCACCGTCGCTTTCGATCCGATGGAATCCGGGATCAGCGGTGCCGGCAGCGTGTGACGAACGGCGTCGGGGATCGTCCCGAAGAGATCGTCCGCCTGGTTCCGGGCCGCGTCCGGCGTACCGCTACGCCCCCCGGTTCCGTTCTGACCGCCCGTGCCGTTCTGACCGGTCGTGCCGTTCAGACCCACCACCGGGATGGGAAGACCAGTGTTCGTCTTTCCGTCATTCGTTTTACCAGAACCATTTTGGCCTAGGAACACCTGGTTCTGGGCAATGTTCTCCAGCGTCTGGCGCAGCGCAGTGTAATCCGTACTGCTGACCTCGCTGCCCGGCGTCGAAACACCCGAACCCGGCTCCGAGAAGACACTGTCCTGCGAACCGTTGGACACCACGGTGCTGTCGGTGTTCGTCCGGCTCGGTCCACCGAACTCCGAGTTCGACGACGTTCCGGACCCATTGACGTTGATCGTGCCGTTGACGTTGACCGTCGTCGGCCCGCCCCCCAGGCCATTGACCACCGGAGGTACCGTCACACCCGGCAGACCCGGGGGTGGAGCGACCGCACCGTTGCCGTTGCTGCCGTACCCGCCCTTGAGATCTTCCGTCTCCGGACCGGAACCATCTCCGGCAGAGGAATTTTCAGAACCATTGGGAGAGTTCGTGGTGGAGGTGCCCGAGCCCCCGCCTGTCATCTTCGTGTACCAGCCCGGTTTGTTGAAACCATTGGGCTTGTTCATCAAGGCCAGCGCGCCCAGACCCGCAGCACCCGCACCCGCCGTACCAATGGTCTCCACACCCGCCGAAGCAGCCGCCGACC